>DASXTE010000142.1:0-41668 GCA_036505595.1 Pyrinomonadaceae bacterium | reverse complement strand
GGCGCACATCGGCGACATCGTTTACTTCGAGCCACAAGATCAACTCATACTCGACCAGATTACTGTCCGCAATTTGGAATTGGTCGAAGCGATGGGCGGCGCATCGCGCTCGCTGCTCGATGTGATTGACGAGACTGTGACAGGAATGGGCGCGCGGCTGCTGCGTTCGTGGCTGCTGCGTCCCTCGATTCGACGCGGAGAGATCGAAGCGCGTCACGGCGCCGTGGCGGAACTTTACGCTTCGCACATCAAGCGCGATCATCTGCGGTCCCTTTTGAAGGAAGTCGCGGACGTCGAACGGCTGACGGGGCGTTTGAATCTTGGTTCCGCGACGCCGCGTGATTTAGTCGCGCTGCGACGCTCGCTCGATCAAGTGCCTTCGATTCGTGACCTGCTTGCGAACGGCGAGTCTTCCCTGCTCCAGGTTTTGAACGATGCCGCGGATGAACTTGCGGACGTGCGCGCTCTGATTGCAAATGCAATCGAAGACGATCCGCCGCCGAAAGTCATCGACGGCGGTGTGATTCGCGCCGGCCATTCGACTGAGCTCGACGAGCTGCGTTCGTTGAGTCGCGATGCAAAGCAAATGATCGCGGCAATGGAAGCCGAGGAACGCGCGCGCACCGGCATCGGAAGCTTACGCATTCGCTTCAACAACGTGTTCGGCTATTTCATTGAAATGTCGAAAGCGAATGCCGCGCGCGTGCCCGACGATTACGAGCGACGACAGACCCTGGCGAACGCCGAGCGCTTCACGACTGCCGGGTTGAAAGAGTACGAGAGCAAAGTACTCGGCGCGGAAGAACGAATCCTGCAAATGGAATCCGAGATTTTCTCGCTCGTTTGCCGGCAGGTCGCGGCTGAAACTGGGCGCATTCAAACGACCGCGCGCGCGCTGGCGTGTCTCGACGCGGTAGCGTGTTTGGCTGAGACTGCTGTGCGACGGCGCTATGTTCGGCCAACGATGCATGACGCCGACGAGATTGAAATCATTAACGGGCGCCATCCCGTAATTGAAGTTTTCAACGAAGAGCCTTTTGTGCCGAACAGCATCTATCTCAACAACTCTACGGATCGTTTGCTGATCATTACCGGACCGAACATGGGCGGCAAGAGCACGGTGCTGCGACAGACGGCGATCATTTCCATTCTCGCGCAGATGGGTGGGTTCGTGCCGGCTGAGAAAGCGAAGCTGCCTTTGGTCGATCGCGTATGGACACGCGTCGGAGCGTCGGACGACCTCGCGCGTGGGCGCTCTACGTTCATGGTCGAGATGACTGAGACTGCGGCAATTCTTCACAATGCTACGCCGCGTTCGTTGATTCTGCTCGATGAAATTGGCCGCGGCACCGCGACCTTCGACGGATTGTCGATCGCGTGGGCCGTTGCAGAATATCTGCACGATTCAGCGGAGCATGCTGCGAAGACTTTATTCGCGACGCACTATCACGAGTTGACTGAGTTAGCTGAAAGATTGCCGGGCGCGCAGAACTACCAGATCACGGCGACCGAGCGCGAAGGCGAAGTTGTTTTCCTGCATCGGCTCGAGCGCGGCCGCGCGTCAAAGTCCTACGGTATAGAGGTCGCGCGGCTGGCAGGCATGCCTCCGGCGGCGCTGGCGCGAGCGCGCGAAGTGTTGCAGCGACTGGAGCGATACGAGCTGGACGTGTTCGCGGAAGAAGAAAACCTTGCTGAGTCACACCGCGTGGCGGCGGCATCGGCCGGTTCATCCGCGATCGAAGAGCAGGCACTGAACAAAGCCGCAACGCGCGCGGGACGCCGCCGGCTCGCCGCGCAAAGTTCATTATTTGATCTGGCCAATCAGAAAGTTGTAGATGAATTGCGCGGCGCTGATGTTGAGAGGATGAGCGATGCCGAAGCGAAGGCGCTGCTTGAAGAGATGAAGAAAAAGTTGATGTGAGCCAGGGCATCGCGGCTCTGCCGCCGCGACGCGCGGCTGACCCTCAGCTCGCCTTCGCCGCGTCGCGTATGACCAGATCAAAAGTTCCCGGCGCGACTTTGCGAAAGCGGCTGTTGCGATTGAGCGAAACGGCGATGCTAATGGTGGGGTTGTTGCCGGTGAAGCTGAATCCACCTTCCATCAAACGATTATAAATTTCATTCACGTGCAGCGCCGCGCCGGCTTCGCGCAGGATCATCGTCGCGGCTTGCGGAATCGTGCGGTCGTAAAAACGATCGTCGATGGGGGTAATGTTCGATTTGATTGCCGGTACGTTGTGGCGGACCGGCGCAGACGGGTGTTCGGCAAGTTCTGCCTGCGCGAGGCGACGCTGTAACTCAACTTCCAGTTCGCCCACCGACCTCGTGCCCACCTGAGTCGCCGGACCGGTCATCACATTCGACAACAGCCGGAAGATTGCAGCTTCGGTTTGACCGGCGAGCGTGTCCATCTCGGCCAATTCCGCGCGGATGATCTCGGCTTCCGATTCAAGCTCGGCAAGTCGCGCCGAAAGTCGGGTCCGCGCCGCGCGCGATTGCCGCAGGCTTTGTTCAAGACGTGCGATGAGGGTTTCGTTAGCCATCAGACATTGGAGATTTTAGATTGGCGCTTGCCGATTGGCAATCAATTTCTCAAATTGGCAATCGCCAATTGGAAATCGGCAATGCGTTACCGATCTCTCTCGACTATGTACTTGGGAATTGTCGACAGGGCCTGAGCGTGCGGTGAGTGGTTGAGCCCGTTTAGCGATTCACGCGCGGCTTCGGCATACTCAACCGCTCTTTCTTTCGCCAACGCGAGGGCGCCGGTTTGTTCAAGAGCGTCGAGCAAACGCGCGCGCGGAACGGTCGCGTAGCCTTCCTCAGCAATCACCCTTTGGACATCGGCTCGCATCTCGGGGTGGCGCTGAAGAAGAAAGATGAGCGGTAACGAGACCTTGCCTTCGATCAAGTCGGCGCCCGCGGCTTTCCCGAGCACTTCTTCGGTGCCGGTGAAATCCAGCAAGTCGTCCACAAGCTGAAAAGCCGTCCCCAGGTTCATTCCGTAATCGCGCAGTCGCGATTGCGTATCAGCATCAGCGGCGCCGAGCACCGCGCCGATTTCGCAGCACGCGCTGAACAGATAAGCCGTCTTGCGAGCGATGACATCAAAATACTGCTCTTCGGAAATGTCTGTGCGGCCGAGCAGCGTCAGTTGCAGCAGCTCACCTTCCGTCATCTTTCGAGTCACCGCGGTCAAGATGTCGAGGATCACGAGCGACCGCTCGGCTAGACTGGTTTCGAATGCCGACATGTAAAGCCAGTCGCCCATCAATACCGCAGTCTGATTGCCAAATTCAGAATTGATCGATGGACGGTTGCGACGCGTTTCGGCTTTGTCGATCACGTCGTCATGCACGAGCGTCGCAGTGTGCAGAAACTCCATCACGGTGGCCATGCGGATCGAACTCTGATTGGATCCGTTTCCACCAACGGCGTAATTGGAAAGAATTGTCAGCGCGGGACGCACGCGTTTGCCGCCCGAACGACGCAGGTACTCGCCAATGTAGGCGATCACCTGAATGTTCGAGCGCGCCTGACGCTCAAACTCTTCTTCGACAAGTTGGAGCTCCGGCGAGATGAGATCGAAGATCCGCTTCGCCGTCAGTTGAACGTCGTCAAGAAAAGCTGTTTGCGTCGTCGCTTGCATTTCTATTTACGATTCACGATTTACGATTCACTAATTGCTTCGATAATTGGTGAACTGCATGTTGATTCCAAAATCTTTCGCCTTCAGACTCGCAATCACCTGCTGCAAAGTGTCTCGGTCACGGCCTGAGACGCGTACCATGTCGCCCTGAATAGACGCTTGCACTTTCACTTTCGAATCTTTGATCGTCTTTACGATGTCTTTGGCCTTCTCCTGCGGAATGCCTTGCTGAATTTCTACGTGCTGGCGAACAGTGCCGCCGGCCGCAGGCTCAACTTTCCCGTAGCTGAGCGCTTTCAATGGCACACCGCGGCGCACCAGCTTCTGCTGCAATATGTCGTTCATGTTCCGCAGCCTCGTCTCGTCTTCGGCTGAGAGCACCAACTCCTTGTCTTCGAGCGCCACGTTCGCGCGGCTGCCTTTGAAGTCAAAGCGCTGATGGACTTCCTTCATGGTTTGATTGATGGCGTTTGTGATCTCCGCGCGGTCTACCTGAGACACAATGTCGAATGAGTTCTGCTGGGCCATGGATGATTCGTTCTTGCTTCGGAGAATAACACCAAATGCGGAGCATGTGAAAGTCTTCTCTAGAGGAAGATTTGGGGTGCGCCGGCGGAACGAAGTGGCGACGGCGCTTTGGATCGCGGGTCCCATGAATCCAAAGCGCTGTCTCCCGATTCATCGGGATTGCCGGCGCACTCGAAATAGTTTCGCGAAATTCGCACCGGTCACCCGGCCAATTTCGTCAACCTCTGCTTCCTTTAGCTCTGCCAGGCACTTTGCCGTCTCAACCACCCGCGCGGGTTCATTGCGCTTGCCCCGAAACGGCACAGGCGTGAGATAGGGACAGTCGGTTTCAACCAACAGGCGGTCGAGCGGAAGTTGGCGGGCGATCTCGCGCAAGTCTTCAGCCTTCTTAAAAGTCAGATTGCCCGCGAACGAAATAAGCAAACCAAGTTCGATCGCTTCATGCGCCATCCGCAAGCTGCCGCCGAAGCAATGCATCACGCCCGCGCGCTCGTAACCCGAAAGCTCTGCGCGCAGAATCGCGATCGTGTCGCCGTCAGCTTCGCGTGAATGGATGACCACCGGTAAGTTCAACTCACGCGCGATGCGAAGCTGTCGGCGAAAGGCTTCACGCTGCACGTCTCGCGGTGAATGGTCGTAATGGTAGTCCAGGCCGATCTCGCCCCAGGCGACCACGCGCGAGCTTTGCTTGGCAAGACTTGTCAGCCTTTGCTCGGCAGCGTCATCAAACAACTTGGCATCGTGTGGATGAACGCCGATGGCGCAGTAAATCTCCGGGTGTTTCTCGGCGAGTTCGACCGCTCGTTCAAACGCGCCGCTGTGCGGATCGCCCGTGCCGACATTGAGCATCGTCGTCACGCCGGCCGCGAGCGCACGGGCGATCACCTCTTTGCGATCGGCGTCGTACTCGGGCCCGTCGATGTGGCAGTGTGAATCGACGAACATCAGATCAACGACAAGGTGAACCGGTGGCCGGCTTCTCGATGGCCACGCTGACGGGGGCAGAGACGACCGGTTGGAACCATAGAACGCCTTGCCGCTGCCACTGCTGTTTCAGTTTCTCAGCGAGTTTAAGTGACTGGTACCAGGTCGAAACAATCAGCTGCAGCGTGTGGCGACCAGGCATCACAGAAGTGCTCGTGCGCGCCTCAGGATTATCGGCGACGCCGATGCCGGTAATCAGTTCGCGCTCGAACGATTCATGCGGCGCCAGTTTTACGAATACCCTGCCGGGGGAGCCTGCATCGATGCGCTCCAGCTCCTCGTCAAAATAGCGCATGTTTATCAGGAGGACTTCGTAAGGCTGAGTTCCGGCCGCGGGCTCACTGCGAATCTTCGTTTGATAAAACAGGTCGTGGCCCCTGTAGACAATCAGGCGCTCGGCGGTCAGGTTCGTGTAACGAAGCCTGAGCTTCAACTGAAGCGATGTCGTTGCGTTAATTGAACAGTAGCTCTGCTCGAGTAGCTCTGCGCTCAGTTGCAACTGTGGCTTCGGCTGCGCGCGGACGGTGTGCGAGAAAATGAAATGGCAGATCACGACTGCTGCAAGCAAGCGCACTGGTCCGCGCGCCTGTTGAGAGAGCAGTCGCCTCATCAATTTCATTTTAGCCTCGCACCGTTGGGAACATCTTCAGTGAAGGTCGCGATCACCGGTTTACCTTCGTCGCCGACCGAAGCAGCCAGCAGCATGCCCTGCGATTCGTAGCCGCGCAGCTTCCGGGGTTTCAGGTTCGCCACGACGACAATCTTTCTGCCAATCAGGTTCTCCGGTTCGTAGTACTGCGCAATGCCGGCGAGAATCTGGCGCGGCTTCTCTTCCGCGATATCGACAGTTATCAGCAGCAACTTGTCAGCTTTAGGAACGCGTTCAGCCGTTTTGACTTCACCAACGCGGAGATCGACTTTCGCGAAGTCAGTAATGTCGATGTAGGCAATGCCGGGGACAGCATCAGCCTCAGTTGCGTGTTGGCCGGAGCCTTGTCCTTGCCCGCTCACTACCGCAGGCGGTTCTGACTTCTGACCTCTGACATCTGACTTCTGTTCTTTGATTTCTTCCATCGTTTTTGCCTTATCGATTCTCGGAAACAGAGGTTTGATTTCGCCAATCTGCGTACCTTCAGCCAATTCACCCCACTTCAGTTCGCGAGGATTGATTCGACTCGCGTCATCAGTTAATCCGAGCTGCGCATAAATTTCGCGCGCCGCGTTCGGCATCACGGGATAGAGCAGGACAGATAACCAGCGCAGCGATTCCGCGGCCCGATACAAAACCGCGTTCAAGGTCTCACGTTGTTTTGCATCCTTCACCAGGTCCCACGGCTTGGCGTCGGAAATCATTTTGTCAACGCGCGCGACGATGGCCCAGGCGTCCTCGAGCGCGCGGCTGAACACGAACTCATCAAAGTCGCGAATGAATTCATCGCGCGCGTGTGACACGAAGTGCGAAATGGCCGCTTCGTCTTCAACTCCGGCGCGTTTGGCTACCAACCGAGCTTCATCAGAAATAGATCCGGATGGAATTCGGCCGTCGCAATATCGCTGAATCATCGTCAGCGTGCGGCTGGAAAGATTTCCCAAACCGCTCGCCAGGTCGCTGTTCGTTCGATTGATGAGATTCTCGTATCCGAATCGGCCATCGTCGCCAAAAACCATCTCGCGCATGCAGAAGTATCGAATGGCATCAGTCGGAAAGTACTGATTAAGCACATCGAGTTCGACCGTGTTGCCGAGCGTCTTCGACATCTTCCGGCCCGAAGGATCCAACCACATGCCATGCGCGTAAATTCCGCGCGGCTGCTCGATACCGGCGGCCATTAGGAACGCGGGCCAGAACACCGCGTGAAAGCGCAGGATGTCTTTGCCAACCAGGTGTAGGGCCGGCCAGAACTTTTCAAAGCCGACGGCGCGGTCTTGTTGTTCATTGCCAAAACCGATTGCGGTGATGTAGTTCGTGAGCGCCTCGAACCAGACATACATCGTATGATTTGGATCATCGGGCACCGGCACACCCCAACTGACCGATGTGCGAAGACGACTGACGGAAAGATCCTGAAGACCACCGGCAACAAAACTCTTTACTTCATTTCGCCGCGCGTCGGGTCTGACGAAGTCTGGCCGAGATTCGTAAAGATTGAGCAGGGCCTCGTCGTAATCCGACAGACGGAAGAAGTAACTCTCCTCCGAAATTCGATCGAGTTTCGTCTCGTGGATTAGGCACGTAGGTGGATCGCCAGGACTCGATGGAGCAGCATATTCGTCTTCAGTTTTGTAACCTGCGCAAGCCGCACAGAACCAGCCTTCGTAGTGTCCCTTGTAGAGAGGGTCGTTCCCTTTCGGTGTTTTCGCTTTCGCCATCCGACGCCACAGTTCGCTGACACCTTCGTAGTGAAACGGGTTCGTGGTCCGCATGAAGATGTCATAGCCGCCATGCGTCGTGTCCAAACCAAAAGCGGCCGTCATCTTTGTAAAGTAACTGACGACGTAGTCAGCTTGCTCTTTCGGCGTGCGATTGTTTCGCTGCGCCGCGCGCTCAATGTTAATGCCGTGCTCGTCCGTGCCGGTGAGAAAGAAGGTCTCAATTCCCTGTTGCCGTTTCGAGCGCGCAATCGTGTCCGCCACAATCATCGTGTAGAGATGGCCGAGATGCGGCAAGCTGTTGGCGTAGTAGATGGGGGTGGTGACGTAGAAGGTCATTTAGTAAATCGTGAATCGTAAATCGGAAATAGACTAATGACCTTTCTGCTGAACGTGTTGAGATAGACCCGTCAGCATACGACCGATTTCGTCAAGAGACGAACGCAACACGCTGTAATCACTCTCGTGAAGAAAAGTCAGGCGATGAGCAATCAAAAGTTCCGTCTTAACCTCACTCGCAGAACCTTGGGAGTTCGACAGGAAATGCGCAACTTCCTTGTCCGACCTTCTGGCCGCACCTTCAGCAATGTTCGCGGGAATCGAAACCGCAGCGCGCCTCAACTGAGAGGTTAGGCCAAATCTCTCTTCCTTTGGAAAAGCCTCTGTGGCTTTGTAAAGGTTTACAACGAAGTCAATCGACTTTTTCCAAACGTCCAGTTTCTCGTGGGGTCTCATGTTATCGATCTCCTAAAGCTAAAATGAAAAAGCCGTCTATTTACGATTTACGATTCACGATTTACTTCTTCCGGGCGAACTCATCATTCGGATTAAACCTCGGCAGCGCCGGCAAATTCGCGACGCGGCGTCCAATCTCCATCGCGAAGTCTGCTTCCTGAATCATGCCCTGAAAATTCCAGTCGTCGCGATATTCATCCGATGGCTGGTGATAATGAGCTTCGTTATATTCGCGAAACTTCTTTTCGCCCCAATCTTTTGAATGGCCGACGTAGTCGTTGCCTTCCTTCAAACTGATGGACGGCACGCCGACCTTCGCGAACGGAAAATGATCGGAACGGTAGAACGAGCCCTGCTCCGGCCGCGGATCCGGCGAAATGCGCAAGCCGCGCTCGCGCGCGATCTGTTCGACGACCGCTTGCAGAGACGATCGCTCAGCACCCAGCGCGACGAAATCATTCGTCGGGCCAAGAATGTTCATCGAGTCGAGGTTGATATCAGCGGCGGTTTTGTTCAGCGGAACAGCCGGGTGCAGCGTGTACCATTCCGAGCCTATTAACCCCTGCTCTTCCGCCGTGGTAATCAAGAACAGAAAAGATCTGCGTGGCCTTTGGGCAGCGGGCAGACCGCTTAAGACTCTGGCAATTTCTAAAACCGAGGCGACGCCCGTCGCATTATCGAGCGCGCCGTTATAAATCGTGTCACCGTTCTTGTCTGGAGCACCGACGCCGAAATGATCCCAATGCGCTGTAAAGACTACGTACTCATCGCGCAGTTTTGGATCGCTACCGGGAAGAATCGCCACGACGTTCGGCGCTTCGACTCGTTTCAACTCGCTGTTCAGATCGATCGAAGCTGTGACATTCATTTTCACCGGCTTGAAATCGCGTGACGCCGCCTGCTTGCGCAGTTCATCAAGATTCAGCCCGGCCAGCGAGAACATGCGATGGGCGGTGTCATCAGTGACCCAGGAACGAATCTTCAGGAAAGGTGTCTTGTCGCTGCTGGTGCGGGCGATATCAAATCGCCACGAACCGTTCGAGGTACGCACCACACTCCACGGATAACCTGCCGATTCACTCGTGTGCAGCAGGATTACTCCCACCGCCCCGCGTCGCGCCGCTTCTTCGTATTTGTAAGTCCAGCGCCCGTAATAAGTCAGTCGCGGTCCGCCAAACAGATCAGGCTCCGCCGCGGTTGCCGGCGGATCGTTGACCAGCATCACCAGAATCTTCCCGCGGTAATCTTCCGCCGGACCTTTGTAATCGTTCCACTTCTGTTCCGGCGCATCGATGCCATAACCAACGAAAAGCAGATCGGCATTCACGGCGACGTGATCGGTTTGCTCGCCGGTGAATGCCACGAAATCGTCGGCGAACTTGAAGGCTTCGGCTTTGGTCGCGCCATTGATTCGGAGTTCAGTCTTCGGATCGGCTTTAACGCCGACGAGCGATACAAGTTGCCAGAAGCTTCCCTGCGGTCCTGCGCCTTTCAGGCCCATTGCTTCGAACTGCTCGGCAATGTAAAGCGCTGCCGTCTCTCCGCCTTTCGCGCCGGTGCCGCGGCCTTCGAGGCGATCGTCGGAGAGAAACTTGATGTGCGCGCGCAAGGCGTTTTCGCTAATTTGACTCTGAATCTTTGAAGCGCGCGGTCTGCGTTGCGCGACTCCGGTCGCGACCAACAACAACCCTAGAAGCAGAATTGTGATTGAGCTAGACGTTCTCATCTTCGAGATCTCCTGGTTACTTTGTGTGCCCCGTTATCAAAGCCATTGCCTCCGCCCGCGTGCGCGAGTCCTTTCGAAAACCGCCGAGCACCGCCGACGTGACTGTCTGTGCGCCGGACTTTTTCACACCGCGCAGCGTCATGCAGGTGTGCTCTGCTTCGATCACGACCATAACGCCGAGCGGCTTGAGTTTTTCGTAAAGCGTGTTGGCGATTTCGGAGGTCAGACGCTCCTGCAACTGCAGACGCCGCGCGAACGTCTCGGCCAACCGCGCCAACTTCGACACGCCAAGAATATTTCCGTTCTTCGGAATGTAAGCGATGTGACACTTGCCGACGAATGGCGCCAGGTGATGTTCGCACAGCGAAGCGATCGCGATGTCTTTCACGATCACCATTTCGTCGTGCTTGTTGCCCGACAGCGGTACGATGTGCGCGCTCGGATCTTCGCGCATTCCCGCCGTCAGCTCCTCGTACATCTCCGCAACGCGTTGCGGCGTGTCGCGCAAGCCTTCACGATTCGGATCTTCGCCGATGCCTTCGAGAATCATTCGCACGCCTTGTGCGATTCGATCCACGTCGGTACGTCTTGGCTTCACAGATCGTTCGCGCTTCGATTTAATCGATGTGACTCTTGCCGTCATTATTTTGCTCTACCCGATCAATGGCAGGATCTCTCCCGCTTTGCCCACCAGCACTTCGTCGCAAATATTTGAAAGTGGAGTCGGCTCCGGATTGACCTCCACGACGTACGCTCCGGCAGCTCGCGCAATTTCCGGAATCGATGCCGCCGGGTAAACCACCGCCGAAGTCCCGACGACGAAACACAATTCGCAGGATTCAGCTTCCATCGCTGCTCGTTCAAACGCGCCGGCCGGCAACATCTCGCCGAACAAAACGACATCGGGACGCATTGAGCTGCCGCACTCGAAACAAGACGGCACGCCTTCCTGATGATCCGAGTCGCGCAGATTAGTCTGGGCGTTACACGTTAGACACCGAGCGCGCCAGACGCTTCCGTGCAACTCAATAAGGTTGCGCGATCCCGCGTCGTAGTGAAGCCCATCTACGTTCTGCGTGACCAGCGTAAAACTTTCGAATCGATCCTGCCAGCGCGCGATCGTTTCATGCGCGGGATTCGGCCTAAGCATCCGCAAAACTCCGCGCCGATAGTTGAACCATTCCCAAACGGCCGGCAAGTCTCGCTCGAGCATCGCGCCGGACGAAATCACGTCGAATGGCATCCCCTTCCAGACTGCGGTCTGACCGCCGCCCCGAAACGTCGGCACGCCGGATTCGGCGGAAACACCCGCACCCGTCAGCACGAGGACGTTCTTCGCGCACGCAAACCGCGAGCGCAGCTCGTCGGAGATCGCCGACCTGGTCAGGACTGCCTGCATCGGAATTCGGATGTTAACAGAGCGCGATGCGACGCCGCAATTTCGTGAATCATCAACGATTCAATACAATAACGGCTTTGCTTAGTTCCCTCTCCCTTTGGGAGAGGGTAAGGGTGAGGGTTTACCGCTTACTAGTCCCTCACCCCAGCCCTCTCCCAGAGGGAGAGGGAGTTTTTCTGAATTCCATGAGCTTGATTAGTCTCCAAAGCAGAATCAAAGACCGTTTGCGTGACGCTGCGAAAGAGAATTTCGACGTTACGCTCGAACAGATTCCCAGCGAGGTGCCGCCACGCACGGAGCTGGGCGACCTCGCGTTTCCGGTGGCTTTTGAATTGGCTAAACAAATCAAGCAGAAAACGGGCGAGAAACGTCCGCCGCGAACGATTGCCGAAGCCTTGAAGCCGGCGCTTGAGCAGATTGAAGACGTGACTAAAGTCGAAGTGGCCGGCGCCGGCTACCTCAACGTCTTCTTCGATCGCGCGCGAATGTTGACAGCGTTATCGGGCCCGGGAGCGGTGAAAGAGATCGACGGAACCGCGCTGGTTGGCGAGGCTCCGCAGGCTCGAAAGCTCATGGTCGAGCACACCAGCATCAATCCCAACAAAGCTGCGCACATCGGCCATGTACGAAACTCCGTTATCGGCGATACGTTCGTCCGAATTCTTCAGACGGCAGGCAATCGCGTCGAAGTGCAGAACTACATCGACAACACGGGAGTGCAAGTCGCGGACGTCGTAGTCGGATTTATTCACATCGAAAAGATGACGCTCGACGACATCAAGAAGCTCGACTGTTCACTCACCGTCGACCGGCCTTTCGATTATTACTGTTGGGAGTTGTACACGCGCGTCGGTCTGTTCTATCGCGACGGCAGCGCCGACGGCGAACAGAATCCCGAGAAGCTGAAGTTGCGCGCGGAGATTCTTCACGCCATCGAAGAAGGAAACAATCCGACGGCTGAATTGGCGGATTACGTCGCGACGCGCAACGTCGAATGCATTCTCGACACGATGGAACGGCTTGGCATCCACTACGATCTGTTGGCGCGCGAGTCTGAGATTCTTCACCTCCATTTTTGGGAACGCGCTTTTGATTTAATGAAAGCGCGTGGCGCCATTCACTTCGCGAGCGAGGGACGCAACCGCGGTTGCTGGGTGATGCCATTCGAATCGCACACTGGAACTGACGAGCATGAATCCGACAAGATCATCGTGCGCTCAAATGGAACCGTAACCTACACGGGCAAAGACATCGCCTATCAGCTTTGGAAGCTGGGGCAACTGGGTCTCGATTTCAATTACAAGCCGTTCCGAGAATATCCGGACCAGCACGTCGTTTGGATCACAACGACCGAACCGAACGCCGAAACACTTCCGGAAGTGCCGCGGCCAAATTTCGGCGGCGGCGCGATTGTTTACAACGTGATCGATTCGCGGCAGTCCTATCCGCAGGAGATTGTGAAACACGGCGTGGCCGCAATCGTGCCGGAGTTGGGCGAGGAAGCAAGCGTGCATCTGTCTTACGAGATGGTCGCCCTGTCACCTGCGGCTTGCGAAGAACTCGGCATTGAATTGTCTGAAGAGGATCGAAAGCGGCCCTACATCGAGATGAGCGGCCGCAAAGGTCTGGGCGTGAAGGCAGATGATCTTATCAATCGTTTGGAAGCCGACGCGCTTACCGAAGTGAAATCGCGTCATCCTGATCTTGGCGAGAACGAACAGCGCGAGACAGCACACGCGATTGCCGTCGGCGCGCTGCGTTACTTCCTGTTGAAGTTCACGCGCAACTCTGTGATCGCATTTGATTTCAAGGAAGCGTTGTCTTTTGAAGGCGAGACCGGACCGTATTGCCAATACGCAGCCGTGCGCGCGAACTCAATTTTTCGAAAGCTGCAAACCGCATCGGGTGATGCCGCAGGCCCAACGGCGGCCGCGCCACGCGTTCAAGCATCATCAGCCACGAGAGAAGATTTGAATCGAATCCTCCAAGGCGAAGCTGGTGACGAAATATGGTCATTGTTAATGTTGGCGGCGCGCCTCGACGAATCGAATGCGCTCGCCGCCAGTTCAGCCGAACCCGCGGTGCTGGCTAAATACACCTTCAACCTGGCGAAGGCATTTAATCTTTTCTATCACCGGCATCGGATCATTGGCGAAGAAAACGAAGTGAAACGGGCCGTGCTGATTTCGGTTGCTGACTACACGCGCAAACAATTAACGACAGGTTTGGCCGCACTGGGCATCGAAGTTCCGGAGAGGATGTGAGCGTTTAGAGTTCCAACTTTAGTTGGGCTTTTCGCCAACCAAACAACCCAACTGAAGTCGGTACTCTGAACGCCGCCTTCACGATTCACGATTTACGCTTTACTATATTTCGCAATGCTAATCGTCATGAAAGCCGACGCCACCGATGCGCAAGTCGCGCACGTGTGTGACGTCATTACGGAACTCGGTTTCAAGCCACACACAATGCCGGGCGCAACGCGCACGGCCATCGGCATCACCGGCAACCCCGGCGCCATCGATCCAACGCGATTCGAAAACCTGCCGGGCGTAGCGGAAGCCATTCGCGTCAGCAAGCCTTACAAACTGATTACTCTTGACCTACGTCCTGAGAAAACCATCGTTCGCGTCGGCGACGCAGCGATTGGCGGCGACGAGCTGGCGATCATCGCCGGGCCGTGCGCCATCGAGAGTCATGCGCAGGCATTTGCTGTTGCCGAAGCTGTGCGAAGAAGTGGGGCGCGCTTCTTCCGTGGCGGCGCGTTCAAGCCGCGGACTTCGCCTTACGCTTTCCAAGGGTTGGGAGAAGAAGGTCTGAGGATTCTTGCGGAAGTTCGCGAAGCCTACGGCTTGAAGATTGTGACCGAAGCCCTCGATGAAAGCGGTTGCGATCTGGTTGAGAAGTACGGCGACATGATTCAGATCGGCGCGCGCAACATGCAGAACTTCAGCCTGCTGAGGCGCGCCGGACGTTCGCATCTGCCGGTGCTTTTGAAGCGCGGGCTGTCAGCGACCCTGGACGAGTGGTTGCTGGCCGCCGAGTACATCATGTCCGAAGGCAACTACAATGTCGTGTTGTGCGAGCGCGGCGTCCGCACGTTCGCGCAACACACGCGAAACACGCTTGACCTTGCTTCGATTCCAGCGGTCCGGCGCATATCGCATCTCCCGGTTGTAGTCGATCCATCACACGGCACGGGGAAAAACTACATGGTGATTCCACTCGCATGCGCGGGCGTTGCCGTGGGTGCTGACGGGTTGATTGTCGAAGTTCACGATCAGCCGGAGAAGGCTTTGTCAGATGGCGCGCAAGCGTTGACCATCGAGCAGTACGATCAGCTCATTCAGGAAGTGCGTCCTATTCACGAAGTCGTAACGCCGCAGAGCGTCGTTTAGACCTGCTGGGTCCCTGTCAAGATTTCCGGAAGGTTCTTGTTGAAGGCCGAACGCGGCATCACGTGATCGTAGCCTGCCTCCCGCGCCGCCTGCTGCAATTCCGTTTGCACGTGCGAGAAGAAGCCAAGCAATGGAATAGCTGTAAGATTATCGTCGCCCTTCAGCGCTCGAGCCAATTCCATCGAATCGCAACAGCCCACATTCAAATCCACAATAACCAGACTGGGCCCTTCATCGCGAGCCTTCTGAACTGCATCGGCAATTGATCTTACAATCACGACACGCGCGCCCACTTGCTCGCCCGTGCCGCGAATTTTCGAGGCAAAGAAGAGATCGTCCACGATGGCGATGATGGTTCTCGTCATTGGAATCGCGTGTCAGAAGCCGACCGTCAGGGGGGCGACTCCGGTTCGCGTCAAGTTGCCAGTTCTGCGCTTGCCCTCGCTCACGCTCGGGCTTCTGACACCTTTGCAAATCTGGACGTTAGTACGCAATGATTCGCCGCAAATGACCGGAACAGCCCCAAACGCGAACAGCCGAATCGAACTTGGCAATCAGCAAGCGGCAGCAATCGATGTTAGCGAGAAAAGCTCGCTGGTGCTCGCCTCATACAACATTCGTTACGCCGTCGGACGTTATTTGATCGCGTCCGGCATGCTACGAAAATTCGGCCACAACTTCCCGCCGAATCGCGAACTGACCATCAAGCACAACATCGCGAAGGCCGCGCGCGCATTCTCTGAAAACCGATTGCTTCCGACACCCGACATTCTAGCATTGCAGGAAGCGGACAAGCGGACTGGCCGCGCGGGCGGGCAGCACATTGCGGCGCAGCTGGCTGAGAAAATGGGAGTTCAATACGTGCACGTCGGCATCGGCTTGCCCACTGGAACCAAACCAAAGCAGCGGGAATGGTGGCTCAATTTTGAAGAGCAGGTGGCGATCGACGACAGCGGCGACATGGGCGTTGCATTATTGAGCCGCGTGGCGCTGCATGACATTGAGCGGATCGATTTACCATGGCACGATTGTCCATGGCGGCCGAGAGTTGCAGTTGCAGCTACGACTAATTGGCGAGACCAGAAGCTTCGCCTGTTCAATGTTCACATCGATCCGCACGGCCCGCTGGACAATCAGCACCAGCAAACTGAAGCTGTTCTCGAAATCGCTGAACAGCACAAAGGCCCGACCGTCATCTCCGGCGACTTCAATACCCTTTCGAAGCAGAAAGCGATCGAGATTCGCAAGCTGATGGAATCAAGCGGCTACACGACTCCGTTTCCAACCGACGTCGCGACCTGGCGCGGCGCGGGAATTGTGCGATTTCACGCTGACTGGATTTTCGGTCGGGGCGTCCAATTCAAACGTTGGGGCGTCGCCACGCCTTTGAATGTTTCAGATCATTGGCCGGTTTGGGCGGAGATAGAGCTTTAGTTTCAAGTTTTCAAGTTCCAGGTTTCAAGTTCGCTGTTGCCGCTTGAGCCGGTCCGATGAAGGCAGCGTACAATGCACCGGCAGACTAACTTGAAACTTGGAACTTGAAACTTGAAACCATCTCAGATCACCAGCCGCGACAATTCCCTGCTCCGCCGCGCTCGTGCCGTGCGCGATGGAAAGATTAGCGAATCAATTTTCGTCGAAGGTCTGCGTCTGTGCGAAGAGGCGTTGACCTCGAATCTGGAAGTCGAGGCCGTCATTTATTCCGATCAGATTGCGCGGAAGGAGCGCGCAGCAAAGTTAATCGAGCAACTCAGTGACGCGGCAAAACACTCAGCCTCGGTGAGCGAAAAACTGCTGGAATCGATCTCATACACCAAAACACCGCAGGGCATTATCGTCCTGGCCGCACGTCCTGATAACGACGAAGGAACTTTCAACGAGAGGCAACCTGCTGCGCCGCTCGTTGTCGTGCTGCACGAGACAAACAACCCGGTTAACGTCGGCGCGATCATGCGCACTACCGAAGCCGCAGGCGCAACGGGCGTGATCACGACAGCCAACAGCGCCGACCCATTTTCGCCAAAAGCACTGCGCGGCGCGATGGGCTCCGCGTTTCGCTTGCCGGTTTGGAACGGCGCTGTATTCGGAGAAGCTATCGACTGGTGTCGTTCGCGAAACGTTCAAACGATCTGTGCGGATGTCGCGGGTTCAGCAAATTTCGCTGACAGTGATTGGCGCAAACCAAGCGCACTAATCGTCGGCCGCGAATCTAGTGGCCTTTCGGGAGATGAAATGGCCAAAACCGACCAGGTCGTGCGCATCCCAATGCAGGGCGCCGCAGAGAGCCTCAATGTCGCAGTGGCCGCCGGCATAATCCTATTCGAGGCTGCAAGACAGCGTGCGCTGAACTAGTGTATTTTGGTTCTGGAAATCACCCCGTGAACAGTTTGACGCCGTAATCGTATTATCAGACGTATGGCTGAAGAACAATCTCCAAAACGTCGCCGCGACACCATCGTTCCCGAGCGCCTGATGCGTCGCGTGCTGGAAGGTGTCGGCGATGTCGTCGATCGCAAACTCGGCCGCACGCCTGACACTGAGAGCGGCATCACCACCGATCATTTGATTCGGCGGATGAATGCCTTGATTGACGAGCGGGTCCGCAACGATAAACGCCGGGGCCGTATCGCGCCGCATCACTTAAAACTTAAAGTGGAGTGGGGTAAACATTCCGAAACTGCTCCGGAAGTAACGAAGCGGCTTGAACAGGAAGTTCTGGCGGCGGCCATCGATCATATCAATGATAATCGGTATCGCACGCTGGCGCCGGTGACGATCGACACTGACATCGATATCTTCACCAAGGGCATAGCAGTCGATCCAACCTACGGCGAATTCGAAGACCAGCTAAAACAGGAAGACCTTCAGCGAAAGACCGGCAAAGGCGCGTTAAAAGCGCCTCGCGAAGCAGAGGGAATTCAGATGAACGCGCGCATCTCAACTCCCGACGGACCGCGCGAGGTGTCGCTGACGTTCATCCCCGGCGGACGGCGAGTCAACGTAGGCCGCGCTACTGACAACGATCTACATCTGAATCATGCGAGCGTTTCAAAAATTCACGCGTCGCTTAGGATGGATAATCTGGGCACGCTGTTGGTGGCCGACACGGGATCGACCAACGGCACGCACATCAACGGTCAGCGCATCCCCTATGGTGAAGCCCGCCCCATTAACGAAGGAGACTTGATCTCGTTTGGCGATGTCGAGGTCCGCTTCCGTAAAATCACTTCCTGAGATGCCGCTCGCATTTTTCTTCTTCCAGTCCGCAACACCTACGCCCGCACCCTCGCCGGAGAAACTGCCCGCGTGGCTGACGCTCATCTTCGTCATTGGCATCGCGTTGGTTGCGCTGCTCTTGCTGATCTCGCTGGTGCGAAGTTGGCTCACGCGCTCGGGTGGCGCGGCCCATATCCTTGCGAATCTGCCCGGCGAAATAAGAAAACGTTTGGGCGCCACGGCGACGAACCGTGGCTTAAGAGTTTGGCGCTGGTTGTTTGTGCTGATTGCGATCGGCATGTTTGGTTTTCATGTTTACTGGGCGCGCTATGCCGCCGAACGTAATCCAAAATTTCAGGAGATGAGCTACAAGGATCTGCGCAACCGCCGCCTTTCAGAATCTACGTTGCGGGGATGGATTTACGATCGCAAAGGGCGGCCCCTCGCTTATTACAAGAAAGACAATGAGGGCGAGATCGAACGCGAATATCCGATGGATTCAGCGTTCGCACACCTGTTTGGCTCGGATCGCGGCGAGCCGGGGCTCGAGCGCGCGCTGTTTGGAACTGAAAGCGGGGCCGTGCCTGAAGTCTGGCAAATCATTCGTGGCGAAACCATCGAACGAAAGCTGAACAAAGATTACACGTTGACGATCGATCGCGACTTGCAACAGGCGGTCGTCGACCAACTCAAGGGCAATCACGGAGCGGTAGTCATCTTCAATCCGCAGACCGGCGAAGTGCTCGCGCTTTACAGTAATCCTTCGTACAGCCTGAAGCAGGTGCAGGATGAAGCGACGTGGATCAAGCTGGACAAAGATCGCAAGGAAAAGCCGCTGCTCAACCGCGCGCTGAATGAATACTACGTGCCGGGTTCGACTTTCAAAACCGTGATGATGTACACGGCGTTTCGCAACGGCATGCAGAGTATTCGCTTCAACACGAGCGGCGGATTCAGCCCGCCCGGCTGCAACAAAACGATCACCGACGATAACGGCGGCTGCGAAGCGTGCGGCAACATCGGCATCGATCAAGCGTACCAACATTCCAGCAACATTTATTTTTCGTATCTCGGAACACAGCTTGGTGGCGAGAAAATCCGCGACACGGCGAAGCTGCTCGGCATTGGCGCCTATGACAGTGTGAGTGGCGAAACCCAGGGCCGACGCGAACCTGAGATTTGGAACGCCAGCAGCACCGTGGTCAAGACGGCCATCGCGCCGACTGAATCGTGGCTCAAGGCAGGCAAGCACTCGACCCGCTGTGAATTGATGTACGAAGGATACGGCCAGGGCTATGCGTCGCAGATGACGCCGTTTCAGATGGCCCTAATTATTTCGGCAGCAGCGAATTTGGAAGGCAAGTTGATGAAGCCGAAGATCGAGCTTGATCGGCCAAATGAAATGTTCGCGCAGGTGCTGACGCGCGATCAGGCGAGCACCATTCGCGGCATCATGAACATGGTGACTGAAGGCGGCACCGGAACCAGAGCCATGGCGCCGGTGAAGGCAGCCGGCATACGCAGCGGCGGCAAGACCGGAACAGCGCAGAAGGCCGTGCCGGTAATCGATCCCAAGACGGGCGAGCCGCAGCGAAAGTTGGTCACCGAGCGTGACTTCAAAGGCAACATCATCGGTCAGCATTACGAGACTGTTTTCTATGACAAGCTGCGCAGCGACGCGTGGTATTTGAGTTTTGCGCCACTTGAGAAGCCGGTGATGGCCATGGCGGTGCTGCTTGAAGGTCCCGGACCGGGCATCAGCTTTTACGGCGGCAAGAACGCGGCGCCGATTGCCGCGCAGTTGATTTTGAAGGCGAAAGCGCTTGGGTATTTCGGCGGGAATACGAGCACCACACCCCAACAGCAGCAGAGACAGAAACCAAGACCAAGGCCAAGCCCATGAGCCATTTGAAGTTTATTGTTCCGGCTGTGCCGACTGATGTGCGGAAGGCCTCCGGCCTTCCGGTCGGCAACAAAACTCGGTTCGGGGCTGTGCCCCAACCAAAACGGGGCGTAGCCCAAAGAACATTTGGAGACTTCCGGAAGGCCTGAGGCCTTCCGCACATCAGATGGCGAAGCCATAAATCTTAATGAAGAATCGTCTGTCATCACATCTGTTCGTTCTGCTCGCGCTGATTGGCGTTGAAGTTGTCGGCTACTTCGCGATTCATCGCTCCGGACTAATTCGCGGTTACGAGACGTCATGGATTGGTGGAGCGCGCGATCTCTTGATGTTCTTTCCCATCATCGTGGTTGCGCTCTGGCTCTCGCGCGCGAAACGCTTCAAAGGAAGCTGGGCGCTGTACACAACCGCGATACTTCTCTTCTCGATTGGATTGCTGGTGCAGTACCGGCTGTACAGCGATCCTGAATACAACGCGCGTAACAAGGCAGCAGCGCGCCAGGAGAAAACACAGGCGCTGCGCATTCGCTACATCAACGAGAACTACGACGCGAACAAGCGGGCGCTGATGGGCCTGCCGGCGACGCCTCCCGCGAATGAAGAAGCGCCGGCGAAAGAAGCAAGCTACACCACCGCAAACGCCTTGACGTCCGGCTACACTTGGGTGCCGATTCTGTCGCTGATCGCCTTCGCGATCGCCTTTTCATTCTGCGCCAGCGAGGGTTTCCTTTCGTGGATTCAGCGCAACAGCTTCATCATTGTTCTGATTACTTTGATTCCGTTGGCGATCGCGATCGTCACGTCGAGCGCCGGCAAGGCGCTCGGCAATACGACTCCGTGGGAGCCGGCGAAGGTTCCCTTCCTGCTCGGCTTCGCGGGAATCCTGACGGCGCGCTACAAGGACCTGGCCCGCACATACTGGGGCATTCCGCGCGCACGCGACATCGTGCCCCTGATCGTGATGGCCGTGATTCCGTTCATTCCCTTCTTTGCGTTGAAAGATTTCGGGCAGATGCTGATCTTCAGCGGCGCCTACGCGACACTTTATCTCGTGGCGGTGCGCCGTTGGCCCCAGTTGCTGGTCTTCGTCGGTTCGGTGGTGCTGGTGATTTCGATTCTCGTCATCGGCGCTCTCCCGCGCGACGTCCAGGAGAAGTTTCCGCTGCTGCCGACGATGGCGCGGCCAATTCAGCGCGCCCTGCCGGCGCGCATTCAGCAGCGCTTTCACCTCTGGCTGGACGGGTTCGATCCGCCATCGCCGGAAACTTCCTGGTGGAAAAAAGAGTACGAAGAAGCGTTGGCTGAGAACCCGCGCTTGAAAGAATTGGCGGAAGAAAATGAAGCGCAGAAGAAGAGCGTCAACACAGATGTGTGGTTTGACAAGCTTGCATTCCAGCCGGCGCAGGCGACATTTGGAATCGCCTCCGGAAAGACAACAGGCCGCGGCCTTGGGCTTGGATTTCCGGAAGTGATTCCGATCGCGGATTCCGACTACGTTTACGCCGCGATTGCTGAAGAACTTGGGCTGTTAGGCGGTGCGCTCGTCATCGTCGCGGTCATGATTTTCGTGATTGCAGGTATTCGCACTTCAATCGAAGCGCGTGATATGTTTACGAAGTTATGCGCCGCCGGCTTGACCGCGTTCATAGGCATTCAGGCACTCGTGAACATCGGCGGAATCTTGCGGGCGCTTCCGATGACCGGAATCACCTTACCTTTTGTCAGCCATGGCGGTTTTAGCCTGATTACCAGTTTCGCCATGCTCGGAATGTTGATGGCTTTCTCACATCGAAACGCGGTTGACGCGCGGGCCATGGCTCGCGTGAAGCATGAACCCGAAAGCGAGATTGAGTTGGAGGCTGTGCAGTGAGCGCGCCGACACCTGTGAATAACCTGAAGATCGCGTCGATCAGCGATCGCGGGCTGAACGAGAAACGGCCGCTGAATGAAGACTCGTTTCTCTGCGACCACGAGCGCGGCATCTTTGCCGTTGCCGATGGCGTCGGCGGCGCAGAGGCCGGCGAGGTTGCCTCGCAAACAGCCGTGGATGTGCTCGACGAAGCATTTCGTCATCGCATCAAGCACGATGACGACGTCGAAGACCTGATGGAACTGGCGATTCAGCGCGCGAACGCATCTATCCATCAGATGGCGACTGAGCATCCGCGCTTTGCAATGATGGCAACCACTGTCGTTGCACTGCATCTGGACGGATTGCGCGCGACCTTCGGCCACGTCGGCGATTCACGTCTCTATCGCTTGACGCCTGACGGCAAACTCATGCGCGAGACCGAAGACCATTCGATCGTCGAAGAAGAAGTCCGCGCCGGCCGCATGACGCCTGAGCAGGCAGCAAATCATCCCAGCAAGAACGTCATCAGTCGCGCGCTGGGCGCGGAGCCTTCAGTCGAAGTCGATATGAAAACAATCGACATCGAAGACGGCACATCTTTTCTGCTCTGCACGGACGGCATCACGCGTCACATCTCCGATAACGAACTGCGTGACCTGCTCGCAAACGGGCAGCCGCTCGACGCCGTGTGCGCTGAAATGAAGCAGCGCTGTTATGACCGCGGCGCAGAAGACAACCTAACCGCGGTCATCGTCCAGGTCGGCACGCCGAATTACATCGCCGTTGCGGATCCTGAACGCACCGTGGATGCGAAAGTGCCCGAGCTGGCCAGGACTGCGCCAGATGTGCGCGAAGAGTCCCACGCGGTTTTGACGCCTGCATCGCGGATTGCTTTTCCCGGACCAGCGCCCTCTGAACAATCTCCGGCACCGATTAGCGCGGCTCAAGCAGCGCCGACGAAAGGAGGTCGCGCCGTGCGTCGCTTCTTTGGTTTCATTTTCTTTCTCGCGGTTGTTGCTGCCGCGTTCTACGGTGGCATGCGCTATCGCGAGATTCGCCAATCAATCTTTGGAACCATCGCGGGGCCTTCACCGCTGCCGACACCGGACGCGCGCGCTTCTTTCGAGGCGAAACGCGCTGCCGTTGATGCCGATGCACAAAAGTGGCTGGCGGAGAATGTGACCGCCGGGTCGAAGCCGCTGGATTCCAAGGATGCGGAATTTCTCTATCTCTATGGCCGCGCGTTGATGCTGACCGGAAATCACAGAGATGCGCACGACGCATTTAATCTCGCGATCGCGAATCTGCGCGCGGAGCAGAAGGGTTCGATGCCTTTGAATGCGGAAATCAAACTGGCGCAAGCCGACGCCGCATTGAAGCAAAGCATCGGGACTGCCGGCCCGCCGCAGTCCGCCGCAACCGGACAACAGCAAGCGGCCGCCATCCTCGATGAACTCCTCGGAATGAAAGGTCAGGCCCCGCCCAAGTGACCGCGGACGATGCATGTCAGAGCTGAAACTTCTACAGTGCCGGCTGGATGGACGTTATGACATCGAGGAATGCCTGGGCCGTGGCAGTTACGCCGAGATTTATTCCGCGCGAGATCGCGGCGCCAATGACGAACGTTTCCGCAAAGTCGTAATCAAAGCTCTCAACGTCCTGCTTCAGGGTTACCAGGATCCGGAACTCGAACGCACCCTGATTCAGAATTTTCAGAACGAAGCGATCGCCCTCGATCGCGTGCGTCACCCAAACATCATCAGTCGCCTCGGTCACGGCACTGCACTCGATCTTAACGGCACGGCTTTTCACTACATCGTGCTTGAGTATTTGGGCGGCGGCGATTTGTCGGCGCTGGCGCGGAGACAGTCGCTTAGTTTTGAACGCGCCATGTTTCTTCTCCAGCAGGTTTGCTCTGGCCTGTCGCACGCGCACGAATGTGGCGTCATTCATCGCGACATCAAGCCCCAGAATCTTTTGCTGACGGCCGATCAGCAAACCGTCAAGATTGCCGATTTCGGCGTTGCCAAACTGGAAGCCGCTGAGGGCGCGATCACGCGCGTCGGCACAAACATCTACGCCGCGCCCGAACACAATCCTCTCCTGCAAACGGCACAGCTCGGTACGGCCTCGCTGTCGAGTGAACAACTGACGCCGGCCGCAGACATTTACTCGTTGGCAAAGACCGCGTACACACTAATCTGCGGCGCGTCGCCACGACGGTTCGCGCATGAGCCGATCACCGATTTGCCCCAGCACGTCGCCGACGAACCATGGGCGCAGGATGTGCTTCAGGTCCTGGAATCCGCGACCCAAACGCGTCCGGCTGATCGTTACCAAACCGTGCAGGAGTTCTGGGATCAGTTGAGTTCCGTCGCAGTTGCTGAGCCTGCCGCCTCTCAGATTTCAGAAGCGCCGGTTTCCATTACTTCTGACCTTAGCCTTCCGCCCGAAGTGATTACCGCAGTAGCGCCGCCCAAGCCTAGATTCGAAACGTCGAAAGAATTGCAACAAGAGCAGCTCCCCAACGGCGCACGACCGCGCATCGTTGTGCCCATTGCGAGCAACAGTACTCTGGCAGCGCCGACCTTCGCCGGATTTCAGCAACCCGGACGCGTGACAGTCGCGGTTCCCGTTGCAAATCAGAAGGTAACAACGCCTGCGGCAACGCAAAACCAATCGAAGCGTCTGCGTGCGCTTCTGGTCTCGGCCATATTGATCGTTGCGTTTGCCGGCATGTTGCTGGCCACGCGAAACTACATCCGCGCGCGCTGGGCGCAACAGGCGAACGAGCAAACCACCCTGGTTGGACGTGAAGGAGTGACCACAACTGATCTAAACTTGCGCGCCGGCCCGAGCCGGACGAACGATCAAGTTGGTTTGGCCGAGGCTGGCTCGCGCGTTAAAGTTCTGACCGTGAACAGCAACAACGCGAATTGGTGTGAAATTCAGGTCATTCAACACGGCCGGCCCAAAACCGATCCAGCTTCTTTGGATCGCGGCTGGGTAAACAAGCAGTACCTGAAATTTGAGTAGATCGTGAATCGTAAATCGTAAATAGAACTGACGTGGTCTCCTGATTTGGCGTTTCTCTGTGTCTCGGTGAGTTCTCTGTGTCTCTGTGGTGAGTTTCCTTGGGGATATTTCACCACAGAGGCACGGAGAGCGCGCACGGAGACACAGAGTCAATCGCAAACCTTGGGGAACTAGTGAGCTGCTCTCGCGATTGCGAGTTCGTGTATTCACTATTTACGATTTACTATTCACTAGCCGATGAGCTTAATTGAATCAATCCGCCGCTGGATCGACGGCGAAACGACCGACGATATTCTCGAAGAGGTCGACGAGCAGGCGCATCCGCGGCGCGCGGCGGAAGAGTTCCTCGTGAAGATCGCCCGCGAAGTCGAAGCCGTGATGCAGCGCGAAATGTTTACGCCGCCCGGCGGTCCGACTTACATCCCCCGCGAATACATCGTCTATCTCAGCAACGACGACGACAGAGACTGGCAAGGTGATAAGCGTCGCGGCCTCGAACAGGGATTGTTCCACGTTCTTTCGGAACGTGCGCGCGAACTCGCGGGCTCGCATCAACTGCAAACCAAATCATTCGCAATTGAGCTCCGCGTTGACGGCACGCTGAACAAGAACGAGTTTCGCGTTCAACCTGTCTGGGACGAAACGGAAGCGGGCCACACGATGGTCACCGTCCGACCTGCGGCGTTAACAACATCCACCGGCACGGCGGCCCCGGCCGCCGCTCCCGAAAGCGATGGAGACGAATCAGCAGCCGAAACGGAAGGCGCCGACATCACCGTCGTCCGTCCGCGCGTGGTCGAGCTCTACGCGATTGAATTGTGGCGCGAAGGCGTGCGCCAAACAGTCGTGCCCATCACAAAGCCAGAGATCACCATCGGCCGCGGCTCGAAATCAGTAGAAGTCGATCTGCCTTTGAAAGGCGATCCCGAAATCAGCCGCGTGCACGCGACGCTGACGTTCGACGATCAAGGCCGCTACTGGCTTACGCCCAAAGGACGAAACCCGACGCTCATATCAGGGCGAGAGATTCCCCGTGAGCAGCGAACCGTCGTTCAGCCGGACGAGAAGATTGCGATTTGCAGTTACACGCTGCGGATTCAACCGAAGTGAAGCTATGACTACTTCCACAAGATACTCGCGCGGCTCCGCTTTGTCGTTACTGTCCCGATCACTCTTGCGCGATTCGTCGGTCTAATCTCATAATTGCTACATGACTGAGAAAGAGATTGTGCTTGAGACCATTCGGGCGCTGCCGGACGATTGTTCGTTGGAGGAGATTGCCGAGCGGATTGAATTTATGGCAGCGGTGCAGAAGGGTCTCGATCAACTAGATCGGGGCGAAGGCATTCCTCACGACGAAGTGAAAAAACAGTTAGCCTCATGGCTTACAAGCTAATCTGGTCTCCCGCTGCTTGCCAATCGGCACAATCCCCACACTGTAAGCGTCGAATACGAAATCACGAGAGGAGAGCGCGGCATTCGGGCTGGCTATTGTGTCGCGAGAAATGCGTCTGTCTGCGCCGGCTAAAGCCGGCGATGGAAGATGAGATGAATCCTGATCCGGGGGTGGCGCGCTATTCGCGCTTACCCCCGGCTAATATCTTCCACCGCTACGCGGTTGTGCCAGTTTTCGTAGGCTATTAGTTATTCGCTGAAGCCGCGATGGCGCCACCGTCAAATTCGGCGAGGAGTTGGTTCAGCAGAGGTGTGACGGTTTCGACGTTGTCGTAGTTTCGATTCAAAAGGTTCAGGAGGCGACGTTCCTTCTTGCCTTCGATCTCTTTCAAAAACGCGCGACAGAAAGCACACATCACGCTCGGATCGAATTGCGTGCCGGTGTTCTGGCGAAAATCCTCGAGTACATCTTCAAGACGCAGTTTCTTGCGATATGGCCGGTCCGTAGTCATCGCATCAAATGAATCAGCGAGCGTAACGATCTTGGCGCCTGGCGGAATCTGATCCCCTTTCAAACCGTCGGGATAACCTGCACCGTCGATGCGTTCGTGATGATGGCGAGCCATCAAAGGAATGTCGGCGTACGGATGCGAAATCGGTGCGAGGATTTCGTAACCGGCGGCCGGGTGCTTGCTCATTTCGGCGGAGTCTTTTGCGCTGAAACGCTCAGGCGAATTGATAACGCTGAGGTCTACGATCAATTTGCCGATGTCGTGGAGATATCCAGCGATGGTGATGCCTTCGACCTGATCGTCGCTCCAGCCCATCTCGCGCGCGATGACTTCACTGTACTTGCCGACGCGCACTGAATGGCCTTGCGTGTAACGATCCTTCATGTCGATCGCCGCGGCAAACGCGCGCACCGTTTCTTTGTAGATCGTGCGCAAACCATCGTAGAGCCTTTGGTTCTCTTCTGCTTTGCGTTTCACTTCACCGAGGAGGTGATGGCTGTTGATGCCGACGGCAATGTGACGCGCCAGCGCCGTCAGCGTTTCCAGGTCTTCTTCGGTAAATTTTTCGCCGGTCGCTTTTTCACCAAGCAGCACGGCGCCAATCAAACGCTCGTGCACGACCAGCGGCAACAGAAGCTGGATCTCGGCCGACGCGAACAGCTTCGGATGTTCGTCCATGAAGCGCGCGGCTTCGGCGGTGGCGTCTGCTAATGTCAGCGCGGCGCCCAGACTCGCCAATTCCCGCGCGCGATCGCGAGCGATTTGGATTTCCGTGTTGGGCGTCTGCTCCAAACCGCGGGCGGAGATGATGCGGAGCGTGTCGCCCGGACGATCGTACTGTGCGACCGCGCCCCTTCGAATCGCGACCGACCCCAGTAGCAGATGAAAAGATGACCGCAGCATCTCTTCAAAGTCAGAGGTGTTCGCAATCTCCTGGCCGAGATCGGCCAGCGCCGCAAAGGTGTGAAGCAATCGTTGGTTGTTTGTTTCCATCTGTTACGTGATAGCAGCCCGACTGTCATTGCGCTGAAAGCGCAAAATAAAATAGCCCAGGGCAACGCCCTGGGTCAGCCGAACGAAAAACCGTTCGTGCCCTGAAGGGGCGCAATAGAATATCTCGCCCCTTCAGGGCGAGGAAGAAATAAAGGCATCGCGAACCCAAGGGCGTTGCCCTGGGCTATTCTATTTCGCCCCTTCGGGGCTGTGTACGTGGCCACGATCATGCGTGATGGACCGTTGAAGCGGCAGCGCTGGATTCAGGCTCGATCCACGACAACGCCTCCCTCTCATCCTTGGCAATTTGCACATGCCGCGTCAGGCCCAACATCTCAAAAAGACTGGCGGTTTGACTGTTAACGTCTGAAAAAATAAGCCGAGCCTGGCTTTGCTCGGCTGCGTCGATTAAGCCCATAAGAATCGAGACACCGATGCTGTTAACCAGTTCGGTGTCTCGGAAATTGATGACGACTGCCTGACGGCCCGCCTCGAGCTGGCGCTTGCATTCGCGCTCGATGCGCTCGCCGCTAAGTTTGTTCAGGTAATCGCTGGCGTAGATTATTGCTACGTCCCCGACACAGCGCGCCTGCACCGGAGTTGCCCCCGTCGTGTCCATTCAGTAAGCCCCCTCTTACTGACTAGTAAATCGTAAATCGTCAATCGTAAATAGAAACATGTACAAACCCGACCGAATCTATTTACGATTCACGATTTACTATTTACGAAACTTCGTCATTCGCAGTTGCGTGCCGTCGTCCACGCGTTCGAACTCGACTTCATCCATTAGCGTCTTGATGAGTTTCAATCCCCATCCGCGCCGGCTTTTAACGCTTCCGTTAGCGTCGCCATTCTGGCCAAGACCCGCTGGAACGACGCCGCGGCTCGCAACTGTAACGACTAATTTATCATCTTCCACCCGAAATCGCTGATAAATCTTTCGATCCGGACTAAGGCTGTGCTCGGTTGCATTGATGCAGGCTTCCACCAAAGCGAGCTTGATCTGATTGATTGCGTCAGGCCGAAAATTGATCCGCCGCGCGATCTGCTCCACCGCATGCGCCGCAATCAATTCGGTGTCGGTGCCCATCGGGATCACCATCTCGTATTCATCCACAGCGATGCTTTCGGTTTTCGCCGTCTCTGGTTGCAGTCGCGCGGTCAGCAGCTCGACCTGTTGCCGGCTTGAACCATACGCGTCATGTTGCTTCAGCACTTTGGAGGCGTCGGATGTAAACCCTTCGGGACTCACCAGCCAGAGTTTCACGCCACCAAACTTGTTCTCACGCGCGATCAGCGCCAGCCGCTCGCACCATTCTTTGGTCAGCTCTTCGCCGGCTTCGAGCTTCGAGTCGATTTCAACGGCGATCCAAACGATCTCGTTTTCGTCGGTGTACTCAGCTGCTTCGAACCCATGAGCGATTGCACATCTTCCCGGCTCGGTATTGGCGATGACTGAGCCATCGATTGAAGAGACCACTTGCGGCAAGCGGATGATGTCTGCTTCGGCGTCGAGCGCCGCATTGACAGCTTCGGCGTCAAACCCAGTATGCGACGCCGCGAATTGATCGTAATGAAACAGGCTTGCGGGAACCTCCTGACAATTGAACCGCGACAGCAGGTCTTTCAGGCCGAGCGCAGCTTCGCGACGGTACTTACGGCGCATCGTCTGTGGCGCTCGTTTCAAAGTATCCAGCAAAGCATTCGCCACGGTTAGTGCACGTGCTTCACCCGCCACTTCGAGTTGATATTGCGCTTGCAGGTAATCCGTCCAAACGGGCAGGTCTGTATTTAACTCGATCGTCGCGCCGCTGGAGTTCGCCAATTCGTGAACGTGCAAGGCCTCGATGATGTGCTCGAATTCCGATCCTTCAACGCCGAGTCGCTTCTTCCACGTCCAGACTGAAGCCTTCCGAGTTTCGCTCAAACCAGATTCGTACAGGACACGGATTAACGTCCGGCGGGTTTGCGCCTGCGGGGCGATCCTGCTGAGCAGATTCGAAAAGTGCCGATGGATCCGACCGCCCATTAGCTCGTCCACATATAACCGTTGGCAATTGAGAAAGTTAGTCAACGAAACACTCTCTTCTCTGGCTGATTGGGCCAGCGCTGCTAAAGAAAATGGACTGCCGCGCAACTGTTGCACGATCAAATCGCGCGTTTGGTCGCTGCTTTCGACATTGAGTTTTCGCGTGAGCGTGTCCAGCAAAATATGCGCATCTTCATCTCCCAGGTAATCCAGGTTGATAAGCTCCGCGGCGTCGAGATCCGCGCCGGCCTCATGTGTCAGGTTGGGCATTTGCCGTCGTAGTCCGGCCACGACTGCCGGGTCATTGCGCGCCAGGAATGCCCTGACAATCTCGTTTGTTAGCGTCGTTTTGTATTCGCCGGCAAGACGCAGGCAATCAATTAGCGGCAAAACCGTGCGCTTCGTTGATGCAGCTAACTTGTGCGGCGCTGCCAAACAGAACCGCAGGAAATTCAGTTCGTCGGATGAGCCGCGCTCACGCTCGAATGACTCGATGAGCGATGTTACCGCTTCGTAGTCCGTGGGTAATGCCAACTCGGCAATGTCGTGAAACGTCAGGGCTGTTACGCACAGAGATGGATCGACGCGGCGGTACGCAATGTATTGCTGAAGAAAACTGCGGAAGAAATCGCTGGCGATTTCTACCAACGACAGGTCGCTTTTGCCAAACGCGAAGCAAATCGGGACTGCAGATGCGCGGCGGAAGAACAGCTCGTCGTAAGCCTGCCGCAGGAACTCAGAACCACCGGCCGTGGGAGCAGCGAACAAGAGAAGCTTGCGTTCGGGAAGTTGAGACGCATAGCTGATGAACTGATGCAGCTCAGCGTCCCGGCCGACGAAGTCATGCCGCGCGACATGCGCAAGTATTCTTTCCTGGCTCATCGTGCGTTGCGCTCTCGTCGCCGGCGCGAGCTATCTCGCAGCGCCCTGATAGGCGTAAGCGCGATTCTTCCCGTGACTCTTCGCGTAATAAAGCGCGCGATCGGCCGCGCGAATTATTGCTTCCACCGAATCGAGCGCCGGTGCCAGCGACGAAAGACCAATGCTCACTGTCACGCCACTCAACGGCTGCGATTCGCCCTGCGGAAACCGCGTCTGCATGATCTTGCGCCGCAGCCGATCGGCAATCGCGCCGGCTTCGTCCAGGGTCGTTTGTGGCAGAAGGATCGTGAACTCCTCACCGCCATAACGTGAGGCAACGTCCGCTTTGCGCAAGGTTGATCTCAGACATTGTGCCGTAATCTCCAGCGCTCGATCGCCGGCCTGATGACCATTGCGATCGTTGTAGAGCTTGAAGTCGTCGATGTCGATCATCATAAAGCTCATCGGAAAATCGTAGCGCTTCGAACGATTAAGCTCTTCCGACAAGCGCGCTTCCATGTAGCGCCGGTTATGCAAACCCGTCAGCGGGTCGGTGATCGACATTAACTGAAACTGGTTCGCGCGATGCTGCCACGCCGCGCGCTCCAGCGCCAGCGCAATTTGGGGCGCGACCAAATCAATCAACTCCAAATCGGATTCGTCGTATGGCTCGCCGCTGCGTTTGTCCGTGACGTTCAGCACGCCAATCTTTCGCGCACCGATCGTAATCGGGTAACTCATGAAGGACTTCGTCTTGTATCGCCGCTCGGGCAAAGAGCGTTTACCCAAATCGTCGATCGTCGTAACCAGCGGCTGGCCCGCACTGAAAACTGAGCCGGCAATCCCCTCGCCCATGCGGATGTTTGCGACTTCCGTCGCGGCCACGGGAATGCCGCGCGCGGCTTTCATCGTTAACTCATTGGCATATTCATCGATCAGCCATAGCGATCCGCGTTCTGCGTTTAGCAAGTCCGCTGACTGCGCCAAAATGGATTCATAGATCTGCGACGGTTCGCCGGCGTCAATCTGTTCAGCGAACCGGCGAATTGCCTCAGCAAACGGCGCGCGTCGATCCAACCCGGTGTACGGCGCCCGCTGCACGCGACGCTCTTCTGTAGCCGGCGCTTCAGCTTCTCTTTCGGCGTGTTGTTCCGGCGGCGTTTCAGCTTCTCTTTCCGCGTGTTGTTCCGGCAGCGCTTCTGTCGGCAAGGCGACAACCGTTTGCTCTCGAAACTCCTGCGCAGCGCGGCTCACCTTTAGCGCGGCATGATCGAGATCAGCTTCGTCGCCAAAGATAACGTTGCGAAACAACTCGTCTGAGGCTACTTCATGCAAGTCGCCTGACCGAACTCGCTCAACGAACTCGCGATAATCCGAGCTGCTGGAAAACGCACGGCCCCCGATGACCACCAGTTGCCGGCCGCTTATTTCGACGGGCAGCGCAAAGCACTGCAAACCGGCATGACAGCGATAATGAACAACCGCGCCTTCGGCCGTCGCGCGCTTGTGCGCCATCCCACAGTAAGGATCGCAAAGGCGTACGTGCTCAGGTGAGGATTGCAACGTCTCACAAATCGAATTGTTGTTCGCAATCGCGAGCGCCGGAGGTTGATAACCTTCGACGAGCAGCAAGGCGATGCCTGACGATTCCGCCAGAGACTTCTGTCGTGGCGCCCAACCAGTCGGCGCCCGCTCGGGTGTTTCCTGTTCAATCGCGGCCAGGCGCGCGAGTTTCTTTTTAGTCATTCGGGGGTTCCAGGACAAAGGGCATCATTTCGCGGTCAGTATAGGTTCGCGGCAAAGCCGTCACAAGCCGTGTCTCGCGCACACTTCGCGACGACGACACATCGTACTATTTCAACTCACAGTATTCGTAAACGACTAATTAACGGGGTTTTTCACGCGCTGGACGATGCGATGTGCTGCCACAAACCGGGCGCGGCGCCGGGCGCAACGCGTTCGATGTCGGGCTGCTCCGGACTGATGCGGATGCACGCCGCGAGGTGATTCGGCATGATTTGCACGAGCTGTGGTTCGACGTCCGCGCAGGCAGCGATCGCGTATGGGCATCGGGTCCGGAAACGGCAGCCGCTCGGTGGATTGATCGGTGATGGCACGTCGCCCTCAAGCACGACGCGTTTGCGAGTCGCTTCGATCTTCGGATCCGGTACAGGCACTGCGGAGATCAAAGCTTTCGTGTACGGCATGAGCGGGCGCGCGTAAATCGCCTTCGCCGGCGCCAGCTCAACGATTTTGCCGAGATACATTACCGCGACTCGATCGGACACGTGTTGGACGGCACGCAGATCGTGCGAGATGAAAAGGTACGTCAGGTTCTTTTCGCGCCTGAGCCGATCGAGCAAATTCATGATTTGCGATTGGATTGAAACGTCGAGCGCAGAGATGGGCTCGTCCGCTACAATGAATTCCGGATCGACCGAAAGGGCACGCGCAATTCCGATTCGTTGCCGTTGTCCGCCCGAGAACTCGTGCGGATAACGCCGGAGGAACCGGGGACTGAGGCCGACCTGTTGCATTAGTTCCAGCACGCGTCGCCTGGCTGCTTCGCCCCGCGCCAAACCAAAAGTGGCGATCGGCTCGCTGATGATCTGGTTAACTGTCATGCGCGGATTTAGCGAAGCGTAAGGATCCTGAAAAATTATCTGGAGGTGACGACGCTGCGCGCGCATCTGCGATTCCGAAAGGTGAGCCAGATCGTTACCACGAAACAATACCTGCCCGGATGTCGGTTTTACCAGACGCAGAATCGCGCGGCCCAAAGTCGTCTTGCCGCATCCAGATTCGCCAACCAGACCGAGAGTCTCACCAGCAAAAATGTCGAGCGTGACGCCGTCGACTGCCTTAACAACTTGAGGCGAGCGGAATAGCGACTTCCGCAAAGGAAAGTGGACCGTGAGGTCCTGGATTGAAATCAATGTTTGGGCGTCTGGCTCCATGGTCAGCGAGTTGATTCGGCGTAGACCTCGTTCGCGAAATGACAGAGCGAATGGTGATTGTTCGCCACTTGCACAAACGGTGGAAACTCTCGCGTGCAAATATCTTCGGCGCGTTCACAGCGCGGCGCGAACGGACAACCGGCCGGCAGGCGCGCGAGATCGGGCGGCTGTCCGGGAATCTGATAAAGCTTGCCCTGCTCCGACGTGGGATCGGGCACTGAACGCAAAAGCGCACGCGTGTATGGATTGCCGGGCCGCTCGAATAATTCGGTCGTCGGGGCTTGCTCGAAAACCTTGCCCGCGTACATCACGATGACATCGTCAGTCATGCCTGCGATCACGCCGAGGTCGTGCGTGATCAGAATGACACTTGTGCCGGTTTCGCTCTTCAGTTTCTTAATCAGTTCGAGAATCTGCGCCTGGATCGTGACGTCGAGCGCAGTCGTCGGTTCGTCAGCAATCAGCAATTCCGGTTTGCACGAAAGCGCCATCGCAATCATCACGCGCTGGCGCATGCCGCCTGAAAATTCGTGCGGGTAGCTATCGACGCGTTCCGACGCGTCCGGAATTCCCACATGCTCAAGCATCGCGACAGCGTGGCGGCGCGCTTCCTGCTTCGTGTGGCCGAGATGGAGTTCGGTCACTTCCATCAGTTGTTTCGAAACTCGCATGAACGGATTGAGCGACGTCATCGGATCCTGAAAGATCATCGCGATCTGGCAACCACGAAGTTCCCGCAGTTGCTTCCGGGACGACTTCAGAACATCGCGACCGTTGAACTCGATCGAGCCGCCCGCGATTTTTCCCGGCGGCTCCGGAATCAAGCGCATGATCGAAAGGTTCGCGACTGTCTTACCCGAGCCGGACTCGCCAACGATGCCGAGCGTTTCTCCACGTTTGACTTCGAAACTGACTCCGTCGACAGCCTTGACTGTGCCGTCTTCGGTTTCGAAGTACACGCGAAGGTCTTTGACCGAAAGAAGTTGATTGTTCGTTTCAGGCATGAATTGCTATTGGCCTTTGATCTTCGGTCTTTGGTCTTTGGAAACGATCCCGACGGCGCGTGATGCCGATTTAGATACTGACCGCAGATACGCGTTCAGACTAGGAGAAAGCTCATCGATGATCACGCGGAGCTCTTTTGTCTGCGTCGCGGTTACCAACTTGCGCGTGTATGCTCGTCGAAGCCAATGGAGCGTTTCGTACAGCGAGCCGCGAGACATTCTGAGAAAGCGCCGATAATCCGTTGAGCTTCCTCTCCCACTACCCTCGGCTATATTTGCACCGATGCTATCAGCCGCTCGGACCAATTGCTTTCCGGCCGTGTCCCTGGCGAAACCGTCGCATCGTGCCACTACGTGCCAAACTTGGTCCGCCAACCGCTCTGATAGTAAATAGATTCGAAGGTTTTCAAAGTTTGCTCGGGTTACCACTGGAATTGCTCCTTCTGAACAAAACGTGAAAGAAAAACCCAAAGACCGAAGACCAAAGACCTAAGATCAATTCTTTCTCATTTGTGGATCCAAAGCGTCGCGCAATCCATCGCCGAGAAAATTCAAACTGAACAGCATCAGCGCCATCGTTACACCCGGAAAGACCAGTTGCCATGGAAAAATCGCCAGATTCTGCGCGCCCTCAGCCGCGAGACTTCCCCACGAAACGCGCGGCGGTCGCACTCCCAGTCCCAGAAACGAAAGAAACGCTTCGCTTAACATCACGGTGGGAACAGTCAGAGTCGCATACACGATCACGGGGCCCATCGTGTTTGGGACTAGATGCCGAAAGATAATGCGCGGCGTTGACACGCCGGTGGCGCGCGCCGCCAGAACAAATTCCTGATTCTTCAGCGACATGACCTGCCCGCGAACGATGCGCGCCATAGTCAACCACGACACGGCGCCCAGGGCGAAGAACAGTTGCGCCAATTGACCAGTTGGCGTCTTGGCGGGCAGCAGCGCCAGCAAAACGATCACGATGATGACGTACGGCAGCGAGTAGAGCACATCGACGATTCGCATCATCAAATCATCCAAACGTCCGCCTACATAACCTGCCGTCGCACCGTAAGACACGCCGATCAGCAACGAGACGAAGGTCGAAATCAGCGCCACCATCAACGAGATCTGTCCGCCTGAAAGCACTCGGGCCAACATGTCGCGGCCGGCGTTATCAGTTCCCATGGGATGCGTCCAGGAAAACGCGCCTTGGGCGTTCCTGAACGGCGCGAACGATTTAGTCAGCGTTTGGTCTTTGGGAATCAGGTCGTACGTAAAACCGTTTGTGCGGCGGATGATCGTCGGTCCGATGATAGATGCGACGATGATCAGGATCGAGACGACCATTCCGAGAACGGCCAGTTTGTTCTTGAGCAAGCGACGCCACGCATCGCGCCAGAGTGAGGTGCCGACGACGGGTTCGCCGGCAACCACCTCATGAACGTCCTCGGCGACAGCGAATTCGGGTCCGGTGTGTAACGCCGGCTCAGGAATCATGTGATCGCTCGATGGCTGATGTTCGTTTTCTTCAAACGGCATTTTCTAACTCGGCTATCAATATCGAATTCGTGGATCGACAAAGCCGTAAGCGATGTCGACCAGCAGGTTAAATGCCAGCACGGCCACGGCTATGAAAGCGACAATCCCAATTATCAGCGGCTCGTCGCGATTGAAACACGCGTTGATGAAGTAATTTCCCAAGCCCGGCAACGCGAACACCCGCTCGACTACGACTGTGCCCGTCACCAGGAAAGCCAGAGCGGGCCCGGAAAACGAAAGCACCGGCAGAAGCCCGCCGCGCAAGGCATGCCGAATGACAACGTCGCGCTCACGCAATCCCTTCGCGCGCGCCGTGCGAATGTAATCGGACCGCATCACCTCGAGCATTCCAGAGCGCGAGAGGCGCGCGATGTAAGCGATGTAAATGGCCGATAGAGTTATCGCAGGCAGAATCAAGCTCTTGCTGGGAAAGCCATTCCAAAGGGCGGGCGGTAGCCAGAACAGTGTCAGTCCGAACAGCAACACGAGCAGCGGCCCCAGCACAAAATTCGGAATGGAAATTCCGAGCATGGCGATGACCATGCTGCCATAGTCCATCCACGAATTCTGGCGCAGCGCTGCCACCGTCCCAATGGTGATTCCGACTATCAGAGCCAGGAGATAAGCGCTCAACCCAAGCGCCGCAGAGACCGGCAACGCGCGCCAAAGGATTTGATTTACCGACTGCCCTTCGTATTTCAACGACGTGCCGAAATCGAATCGCGCCATGTTCCACAAGACTTTTCGGTATTGCGTGTACCAGGGTTTATTGAGGCCATATTTCTCGCGCAGGTTTTGCTCGACCGCTGGGGCGAGCTTCTTTTCGGCGGTATAAAAATTTCCGGGGGCCAGACGAATCAATCCCCACGTCGCAGAGACGATGATGAACAGCATGGGGATGATGACGATGATGCGGCGAATGATGAAGCGAAGCATAATTAGTGACTCATATCCGGAACACCACGATCCCACTTCGATGGATCGCGTTCGATGTACACGTATTTCCACGCGTGCAGCGTCTGCGGATTGGGATACATGCCTTTAACGTAAGGCTTTTTCATCCAGCGCGTCGCATTGGTTGTTAGCGGGATCACCGGTTGAGCTTCCAAAGCCATGGCTTCGGCCTTCGCAATCAGCTCGTAGCGCTTCTGTTGATCGGTCTGCCGATTCGCTTCGTCCAGCAAGTCGACGTAACGCTGGTCCCACCAGCCCGTGCCGTTGTTACCGGTCGGCGTGTAATACAGCCAGAGAAAGTTGAACGGATCCATGTAGTCTGCGACCCAGCCTGACCGGGCGATGCCTTTGTAATCGAGCTTCGACTGGGCGACCAGAAAGGTCTTGAACTCCATTGTCTTCAGCGGAATTGTCAGGCCCAAATTCTGTTTCCACTGCGCTTGCACGAACTCAGCCACCTGCTGATTCGCGCCCGCAGGATTAAAAGTCAGTTCAACCTGATCGACCGGAAATTTCTTTGAATCGAAATTGCCGGCACTGTCTTTGTAACCGGCTTCGACAAGCAACCGCTTCGCTTTTTGGGGATCGAACTGATCACCTTTCGGTTGAGGATAACCAGGGAAAATCCCTTCCGGTGTGAGCGCAGTTAGCGGCTTCACGTGTCGCCAGTTCGCCAATGCCTGTTTGTCGATGGCCATGTTCAGCGCTTTGCGCACGCGCACGTCTTTTGTCGGACCAGTTGTAGTGTTGAGCAGGTAAAACTCAATTGCTGCTTCAGGCGCATCCATGAAATCCTTCAAAGGCTGAATCAAATCCAACCAGGGCGCGGGCACTGAATGATTCAACATGCCATCGATTTCGCCCGCCTTGTAAAGGTTCATGATCGTGGTGTTGTCGTCGAGCGCGAAGAACGTGATGCTGTCGAGTTTGACCGTCCCGGCGTCCCAATACATCGGGTCGCGCACGGCGACGACCCGGTCATACGGCCGATGCGCGGCGAGTTTGAAAGGTCCGCTGGTCACAATGTTTTGCGGATCAGTCCACGCATTGCCAAACTTTTCAATCGTTCTTTGATTGACCACGCGGAAGAACTGATGAGGCATGAGGCTCAGGAAAAATGGCGCGGGCTGAATCAACGTAATGCGCAGCGTGTAGTCATCCACAGCCTCGACGCCGACATCTTCTGCCTTGATGGGCACTAACTGTTTGCCGGCGACTGCGGCTTTTAACTTCGCATTCGCATTCAATGCCTTGCTGCGGGACTTCTCGTCACCCGGCAGGACGACGCGATCCGGCGAGTGCATGAACCGGTGAAAAGCGGTGTCGGCGTCCGGAGTTTGCTCTCCTTGGACAGCGCCGTATTCCTCCGCCACTGACTTCACCGGCTTGGCGGTCAACGGTTCCTGCGCGCTGTCGGTCGTTTCCGCGAAGTCCTTTTGCAAAAGGAACTGGCTGTTGGAATCCTGAACGAACACGGCGCCTTCGTTGTAGCCCTCGCCATACTTTATGTAGTAGGACAACGATGCATTCCGCGCCGCCAGCTCCGGCGAAAGTCCTCGCCGAATTGTATAAACAAAGTCGCGCGCGGTAATCGGATCGCCGTTCGAAAATCGCGCGCCATGGCGAATGTGAAAAGTAAATTCTGAAGAGTCTTTGTTCGCTTCCCAGCGCTCGGCGAGATCAGGAATTGGGACGGTCGTCTTGGGGTCGTACTCAGTCAGGCCCGAGTAGAGGGCCATACAAATTCGCGCCTCAGGCTGGCCGGTGGGAACTTGCGGATCGAGCGACTCAGGCTCTGATCCCGACACGTACCGCAGCACATTTTGCGGCGGAGGAGTAGTCTTGCCGAAGAACTCACTTTTGGCCGACACCACACAACCAGCGGCAATGGCCGCCAATAACAAAAGAACGTAAGTCGCTGCTGAATTTGATCGGCTCATGATGCTTACTATCGGCCTAAAACATCGCGGGAGATAGCATCAAGTTAGCACTTGCCGTGCAATCGCGGCAATACTACGCGCGCGATTGACGGGCTGTGTCGTTAAGCTGGTCGAATACGCTTTGCACCTGCTTCCTGGTTTCCTCAAACGAACCCGATGTGTCGATCAAGAAATCGGCGTACTTCTGCTTCTCTTCCTGGGGCATCTGTGCTCTGGTGCGACGTTCCGCGTCCTCGCGGGAGAGGTTGTCGCGCTTCATCAATCGTTGTAACTGAATTTCAGGCCGACAATGAACAACTATTAGCTTGTCGAAACGTTTGTAGCCGCCGGACTCGATCATCAAAGCCGCATCGACGACGACAATTGCGTCAGGAGTTTCCCGCTCCCAAACCCGCATAATTTCGTCCTGACGCTCAATGATGAACGGATGAAGAATTGAATTCAGCTTCTGACGCTTCGCTTCGTCGGCGAAAACGATCGCGCCGAGTTTCGCGCGATCGAGTGAACCGTCGGGCTTCAGAACGTCTTCGCCAAATTCCGTCGTGACGGCTTTCAAACCATCCGTTCCCGGCTCAACGCATTCGCGTGCGATAGCGTCAGCATCAATCGTGCGGGCACCGAGTTCGCGCAGTACATCGAGCACGAAAGACTTGCCGACGGCGATCGATCCGGTGAGTCCTACTTTCAGCATCGCGGTACAGAGCCGCTCGCGGTAGCAAGCGGGTTAAAGCGACCGGCAGGATGCCGGCGAACCGCAGGCAAGGATGCCTGCGCTCCTAAACACCTCTCCTCCACTTCGCCGCCTGCAAAGTGTTCCGCATCAACATCGCCACAGTTAGCAATCCGACGCCGCCCGGCACAGGCGAGCGCCGCCCTGCCACGAGATCGGCTTCCGCAGGATGAACATCGCCGACGAGCGCGTACCCTTTTTCCGCAATCGCCGCGACGCGCTTGTCGGCTTCAGCGCCAAAGAATTCGCGCGCCTGAGCGATGTCAGTGAGTCGGTTTACGCCGACGTCGATCACGGTCGCGCCCGGTTTAATGAAGTCGCCCCGAATGAAAGCGGGCCTGCCAATTGCCGCGACGAGGATGTCCGCCTGTTGCGTCACCGACGGCAAGTCGCGCGTCTTTGAATGACAGATTGTCACCGTCGCGTGGCGCTGCAACAAAAGACTTGCGACGGGCCGTCCGACGATTTGACTGCGACCGACTACACAGGCATTCGCCCCGGCAATCTCAATTCCGTTTCGGTCCAACAGCTCGATGATTCCGGCCGGCGTGCACGGGATGAATCGCGGCCGGCCCATGGCGAGCAGCCCCACATTCGTCGGATGAAAGGCATCCACATCTTTGGCCGGATCGATCGCTTCGATGACGAACGTATCGTCAATCTGTTTGGGAAGAGGCAACTGCAAGAGAATGCCGTCCAGTTGGTTGTCATCGTTTAGCTCCGCGATGACGTTCAGCAGCTCTTCACGGGATATCGAATCCCGCAAGACGAGCTGCCGGGAGGTGATGCCTACCTCTTCGCACGCGCGCACTTTGTTCCGGACATAAACTGCCGAAGCCGGATCATCACCCACCAGCACGGCGGCCAAACATGGCGTAATGCCGTGCGTTGCTTTCAGATGACGAACTTCTGCGGCGACTTCTGCCTTGATGGTGGCAGCGGCCGTGCGGCCATCAAGTATCTCTGCTCGTTTCTGCTCGGTTGCTACCATCGTGCCAATGCTAACACAACGCGACGTGCAACTGTTTCGCGCGTCGCGGCTTGAGGTGAGGAAGCTTAATCATTAACCTACATCAACCATCATGAACCGCAGAACAATCTATCTTTGCGTCTTAATCGCGCTGGCCATCGGCGCCGGCAACTGCACCTGGGGCGAGCGTCCGCCCACAAACGAAAAGCGTTACCCAATGAAAGGCGTCGTTGTGGCCGTCGACAAAGCGCAGCACACCGCGACGATCAAGCACGAAGATATCCCTGGCTACATGCCAGGTATGACAATGGATTTCAAGATCAAGAACAACGCCGATCTTGACGTCATGAAGCCCGGCGACCAAATCACCGGCACGCTGGTCATCGACGATATTTCTTCGTGGATTGAAATCACGGCGATCACTGAAGGCGGAGCGACGCTAACGCCAACGACAATCGTGCCCGGCGAGCCGAAGCCCGGCGACGCAATTCCGGATTTCACTCTGGTGAATCAGGATGGCAGGCCGATTCGCCTGTCTCAATACAAGGGCAAAGCGCTGGCGCTGACGTTCGTTTACACGCGCTGCCCGCAACCTGATCAGTGCACTTTGATGAGCAACAACTTCGCGGCAATAGATAAAGAGTTGCAGCAACAGCCGGAGGTTTACGCAAAAACTCACTTGCTGACAATCAGTTTTGACCCTGAGTACGACACACCGAAAGTCATGCGCAGCTACGGCGCGTCGCACACGGGCCGCTATTCAGACGAAACGTTTCAGCATTGGGAGTTCGCTACCGGCACCGCCGACGAAGTGAAACGCATTGCGGAGTATTTCGGGCTGCGCTATATCAAGGACTCGTCCACCGGCGAAGAACAAGTTATCCATTCATTGCGCACCGCAGTGATTGATCCGAACGGAAAACTTGTAAAGCTCTATCGAAACAACGAATGGAAGCCGGCCGAAATCGCTGACGACTTGAAAGGGTTAGCGAACGGC
>DASXTE010000141.1:0-15291 GCA_036505595.1 Pyrinomonadaceae bacterium | reverse complement strand
GCAAAGTACTTGACACAGCAGACCACCGAGGCGTAGTCTGGCACCGTGACTCAGCTTCCCCAACCAACGCAACCACCGGCGCTGCACGATCGCGCGATGGACAATGTCCGCTTTATCCGCGAGACGATGGAACGCGCCTCGACTTTTACGGCCGTTCCCGGCTGGGGACAGGTGGCGATAGGCGTGACGGCGTTTGTAGCGTCGTATCTGGCGGCGCACGAAGCCAGCGAGAGGCGCTGGCTATTCACCTGGCTGGCGGAAGCAATCATTGCGCTGCTGATTGCCGGCTGGACGCTGGATCGAAAGGCGCGCGCGACTTCAACCCCCCTGCTCTCTGGGCCGGCACGCAAAGTCGCTTTCAGCTTGTCGCCGCCGTTCATTGTCGGGGCGCTGCTGACCGCAGTGTTGTTTCGGTTGCGAGTGACTTCGCTGATTCCCGGCGTATGGCTATTGCTCTACGGGACGGGCGTGGTGACCGGCGGCATGTTTTCCGTGAGCGTCGTGCCGCTGATGGGGATTTGCTTCATGGCTTTGGGCGCGCTGGCGTTGTTCGTCTCGCCGCCGTGGGCCAATTGGCTGCTGGCCGCGGGGTTCGGCGGGCTGCACATCATTTTTGGAATAATCATCGCGAGGAAATACGGTGGCTAAACAAGCACTAAAACGAGAAACCAAAAAGGGTCCGGTCGAAAACCGAAAGCTGCGCTCAGTGGCGCCGCGGACGCCAAGGACCATGCACGAGTTGGATCGTTTGATTCATGAGCGGCTGCGACTGGGCATTATCAGCGCACTGGCCGTGAACGAGTCGCTGACTTTCAACGAGTTGAAGCACATGGTCAAAACCAGCGACGGAAATCTCAGCGTGCATGCCCGCAAGCTGGAAGACGCTGGTTACATCAATTGCTCAAAAACGTTTCAGGGTCGCACCCCAAAAACTGAATACAGCTTGACGAGCGCCGGTCGTCGCGCGCTGGAGCGTTATCTCGAACACATGGAAGCAGTCATCAGGCAGATGCGAAAACAGGTGGGCTGACGCCGCGCCTAAATTTTTTTGGACTTGCGCTTTGTTGAGCAAAGTAGTTTGCCAAACACAGGCGGAGACAGCCACGATGAAACCGAGAACAATCAGACGTGTAAAGCTGATCCTTCCGGCTCTGACGGAAGCTACCAGCCCGTTTTGGCGGCCGATCAAGTATTCGCTCTTTCCGCCACTGGGGCTCGCGACTCTGGCGGCATATTTGGATCCTGATTTGGAAATCTCGCTTCAGGACGAACACGTTGAGAAGCTGAATCTGAATGACGATCCTGACCTGGTCATCATTCAGGTTTACATCACCAACGCGTACCGAGCTTATCGCATTGCCGATCACTATCGTTCGCGCGGAGCTTACGTTGTCCTGGGTGGGCTGCACGTCACTTCACTGCCGGACGAAGCCGCCCCGCACGCGGACACAATTTTTCTCGGCCCGGGTGAAGACACGTTTCCGCAATTCCTCGGTGACCTAAAGGCCGGCACACCGCAAAGGCGCTATCAATCGGCTGTGCGAACTTTGGAAAGCATTCCGCCGATTCGCCGCGACCTCATTCAGCGACATCGATACCTCGTGCCGAACTCGATCGTTGTTTCGCGCGGCTGTCCGCATCATTGCACATTCTGCTACAAAGACGCGTTCTTCGCCGGCGGACGCGGGTTCTACACGCAACTCGTCGATGATGCGCTGGCTGAGATTGCGCGGCTGCCTGGCCGTCACCTCTACTTTCTCGACGATCATTTGTTTGGCAAACCGCGGTTCGCGCGCGAATTGTTTCGTGGGATGCGCGGGATGAACCGCGTCTTTCAGGGCGCTGCAACGGTCGATTCAATCTTGCGCGACGATTTGATCGAAGAAGCCGCGGCTGCCGGATTGCGGAGCCTGTTCGTTGGTTTCGAAACGCTTTCCCGAGAGGGTCTCGCCGGTGCTGGTAAACGGCAGAACCTTGGTCGTGACTACCGAGAAGTTGTGCGGCGTCTCGACAGTCTCGGCATCATGATCAATGGCAGCTTTGTTTTTGGCTTGGATGGAGACGACCGCGATGTATTCGCCCGCACCGTTGATTGGGCGGTCGAATCGGGAATCACGACCGCGACCTTTCACATTCTCACACCATATCCCCGCACGGAACTGCATTCGCAAATGGTGGCGCAGAACCGAATGGTTACGCGCAACTGGGACTTTTACGATACGCGGCATGTCGTATATCGGCCGATGGGCTTATCAGCCGAGGAATTGAAGCGCGGTTACGACTGGTCGTACCGTACATTCTATCGCTGGAATTCAATCTTCAAAGCTGCGTCGGCGCACTCGACTGTCAAGCACTCGCTGAAACATTTCTTCTACAGCGTGGGTTGGAAGAAGTTCGAGCGCGCCTGGGACTTTGTAATTCGCGTCAAGCAGTTGTCGCAGATGCGGCCGCTGCTTGAAGCCGTGCTCGCGCCGGTTGGCGCGGGCACTTCGAATGCGACTGCCGTGCCTAACCGTTCTCATCACGGCGCGAAACTGTGGGAACCCTCATGGCCTGAGATCGAAATCGGTTCAACAATATCGCCAACATAAGAATCCATGTTCAATCCAATTAATTATTATCCGTGGGACAAACCTTCCGTCCAGAGGAGAACATCCATGATCAAACGAATCGCTGCGATTACCTTCATTTTCCTATGCACTGCGTTCGCCTGGGCGATCCTGGGCGCAACAATTTTTCAACGCACTTACGACTCAGGCAATGCTTCTGATAGCCGGGTTGAATCGACGTGGGGCGCGCCACAAGATCAGGCGCCGCCGGTGGCTTCATTTGAGGAGCTGGTGCCAAAGAAAGAGGTGACCACCGAGAATGGCCGCAAGATCGAAACGGTTACTCAAGAAAAAGTAACAACTACGCTGCCGTTGGAAGCCAGCCACATAAACGCCGATCTCAACCTCGAGCACCGGCAGAAAGGATTGTTGTGGTACAGCACCTACAAAGTTGCGTTCGGAGGCGCTTATTCATTTCGGAACACCAGCGACAAAGATCAAAATGTGGTTTTCCGGCTAGACTTTCCCACCGCCCAGGCGATCTATGATGATCTGGTATTCACGGTTGACGACTCGCCAGTCGCTTTGACGAACGCCAAAAACAGCGCCAGTGGCGTCGTTCGAATCAAGGCCGGAAATACGGCGATGCTGCGCGTGGGTTACAAATCGCAAGGTCTCAACGACTGGCGATATCACTTTGGGACTTCCGAGGTCGCGCAGGTACGCGAGTTCTCTTTGAAGATGACCACAAACTTCAAGGACATAGATTTTCCGGACAATACACTGTCCCCGACGAAGAAAACTGAGACTCCGAACGGGTGGATCCTCGATTGGAATTATCAGAATCTGGTTTCCGGTTACAAAATCGCGATGACCATGCCTGAACATTTGCAGCCCGGACCATTGGCGGGACGCATCAGTTTCTTTGCGCCGGTGTCGTTGTTCTTCTTTTTCTTTCTCATGCTGATCATTACGACCATGCGCGGCATCGAGCTGCATCCGATGAACTACTTCTTTCTTGCGGCGGCATTCTTTTCGTTTCATCTGCTGCTCGCGTATCTGGTCGATCACGTCTCAATTCATCTGGCGTTTGTTATCTCATCAGCAGTATCGATTTTCCTTGTCGTGTCTTATTTGCGATTGGTCGTCGGGGTGAGATTCGCTGCTCGGGAAGCAGCGCTCGCTCAATTCATCTACCTGGTGGCGTTCTCTTACGCCTTTTTCTTGAAAGGTTTTACTGGTTTGGCGATCACGATCGGCTCAATCAGCACACTGTTCGTGGTGATGCAGGCAACGGGAAGGATTCGTTGGAAAGAGAAGTTTGCCGCGCAATTACCCCAACCTCCGATTGATAATATGGGAAAGCAAGGCGCACCAATCAGCATCACAAGTTGAGGCAAGACAGCGCCGCGACAACACTCTTAAAGCCAGCCGCCGCTGAATCCAGCGCGCTGCAGTCCCTCAAGGATGTATGGGCACGAGCGCATCAGGCGCCAGAGAAAATCTGTGCGATAGTTCTCAATCATCAGCACGATGGGCCCTTCATTGATTCCAAAATGCCACGGCGATATCCAGCCGCACTCGTGGCCTTTCCCGTCAGGAAAGGTAGGATTAAATGTGGCTTGAAGTCCGTAGGGATGATCGACGCCCACTTCGATCTCGTTAAAGTGTTCGAGCGCCGGCAAAACGATCTCCGGGGCAAATGGCAAAGAGGCCACGACCGCCCAGGGCGCTAGAGTCCCATCATCGGGACCATCTGGAATGCCACGCGCGACGTAGTCGAAGAAGACGCGCTTCACGCCATCGATCGTCATGTCCCGGGGTCCCGGACCCTCGCACGCAGTCAATCCCCAGCACACTTCGCTGTACCCTTTGAAACCGTTTGGATTTCGCTTCGCGTACTCGCGGTGCGCGTAGGTTGCCCGGCGAGAGTTCTCGAAATAGTCCAAACCATGTTCGCGTATGAAGGCGTCCTGAATTTCGCGAAAGTCAATCCAGAGGTGCGAAAACTGGTGAATGAATAGGGGAGGCGCAAAGACATATTCATAATCGAAGACCTTCTTCCATTCATAGGCCGCGACGTCGGTGTAATAACTCTCTGGCGGCAGCGGAAAGGTGGGCGAGCCGAGCGCCAGGACGTTAGCAAGCATGCCTTCGTCGTAACCATCCCAGCGGTCTTCCAAGAAGCCGCTTTCGGGCCGCCAACCATGAAGCAGCGTGGCGCCTCCGGACGTGGCCCATTGCCAATCGGCGCGGCGATAAAGCTCGTCCGCCAGCCGTCGAATTTCACTCTCTTCCGCTGAGTCCTGATCGAAGTAGGCCGCGGCAGCTAGCATTCCGGCAAAAAGGAAAGTCGAGTCCATGGTCGACAGCTCACACCGCCAAGCACGCCGGCCGGTATTCATGTCGAGAAAATGGTAATAGAAGCCTTTGTAGCCGGTCGCGTCCGCGTTAGTGCTTTGTTCGCTCGCGGCGAAGAAGCGCAACTTCCTCAACGTTCTTTCGATTGCCTCTTCACGACTGATGAAGTTGTGCTCGACCCCGACGGGATAAGCGGACAGGGCCATGCCGACCGCGCAAATGCTCGACGGCCATCCTTCCTTGGTACAGTCGACGACGAGACCGTTATCTGGATTGACTTCGTGGATGAAATATTTGAAGGCGTCGCGCTGAAGATCGGAAAGAAGCTTATCCTGTTTCTTGGTCAGCTCGTACATGGGTGAGGCTGATTCTAAATGAGAAATGAAACGGCGACTAATCGGAAGCTAGAGTGCGCGTCCAACGATATCGAATTCGAACTTTACCTTATCGCTGACGCGGACCATTCCGTGAAAAGCTGAGGTGGCTTTGACGTTGAAGTCGCCGCGGCTGATTGAAAAGTCGCCTTGCGCGCGCAACTCATTTCCAGTCACAGTCACTTTCGTCGGAATCGTCACCGGTCGCGTCACGCCGTGCAAAGTCAGATTTCCCGTAATCTTCAGGTCGTACTGCCCAGGGCCGGTCGATTTCCCTTTGACCTCGGTGCTTTTGAAAACGATGTCCGGATATTGATCGGGCAGCAGCACGATCTCGCGCAGCTCTTTATTAATGATTTTCTTTTGTGGCGCTGTAAAAACGCTACCGGTCTCTTCCATCGACGCGGCTTTCGCGGTGATTTGCAGCGATGAATTCGCCAGCGAATCCGGATCCAAGACAGCTTCGCCCGTGAACTCTCGCACGGCTATGTGGTGACTATGTCCTTTAAACCAAAGCAGCCCGCTGCGCTCCGCATTCGCCATGAATTTGCTCGCGCGTGCGTCCAGACGGTAGCGTGTTGCGGCGGGTCCCAGCGCCGCCGTTTTTGCTTCGACGACGATTGCTGAAAAATTAGGACTGCCGGTTTCGGACCTGCTCGCACTGCGCTGATTTATGAAGCTGTAAACCGAAACGAACGCGAGAATGTACACGGCGATAACCAGAAATAGCCATTTGAACGCTTTCATTGTCTTCCCTTTTGTTAAGTTGTGAACTCCGCTGTCTGCTTGCGCCCTAACAAACCATCAATTGAAAATCGATTCAGATCGACAAACCAGAGCAGCACAAAATTGACGAGGACATAGATCAGATTGTGCGCGACCACGTCGGGATGGCCGAGCATTACGACTCCAAATGTCAGGCCGATCAGTAGCAGCCCGGACAAAGTTAATCCGGCGCGCGTAAACAACCCGAGCAGGATCAGAATTCCGGAGATCGTTTCGCAGAAAGGAATTGCGTAGGCGAAAGGCATCACCATGAACGCGGGCAGCTTGCTGGAGAATTGCTGGTTCATGCCGCCGACAAAGTTCGACAAGCCGCCCATGAACTTGCCGATGCCGTAGAATAAGAAGATCACGCCATAGGTGATCCTCATTAACGCATACGCGGTCTCGCGAGTGTTCATTTTTGGCTGCGCTCCTTTCTACGCGGCGCGAATATGCCGTTGGCTCTCCGGTTGTCCAAGTGATTCATTTTCAACGTCGACGGCCACGCCATGTTTGAAGACTAATTGACCGCCCAACCAACCGGCGATCGTCAAACCAATTACACCGACGAGCGAAAGAATGACGGGAAGCATCGGCATCGATGGAAACCAGGCAGCGCCGCTCGTTGTGCGCAGATAGAAACTCGCGATGAAGATTACCAGCGTGGCAATGTTGACGCGTGCATGCCAGTTCGCAACTTTGACCGCAGCGCGATTAGTTAGCGTGGCCCAATCGATGAGTCCCGGAATCGCGGCTGCTGCGCCGCCGATGATGCCGCCCAGCATCGCGTAAAAAGCCATGAAATCTTTCCAAATCGGATTGCCGCGCCACAGATAAATCAGATCGGCGATGAATGAAAACACCAGCAGCCCAATCGGAAATGGAATCAGCATGGGATGAATCGGATGACCTCCAATGCTTGCTCGACTAGCCATGATATTTGCGCTCCTTTCAGGTTAATTACCAACCGTCACTCAACAGGATCTCTTAACCTGTGAAAAATATTGACAACTGATATGCCAATGAAAGTGTCGCCTCGATGTACGACCTTCGACAATAACGGCGCGTTTTTTCGAGCCCGCCACGTAGAGTTGGTGTACTAATCCCTCGCTCGCCAGAGCAGGTTTGTTGCGATTTCAGACACTCTTCGGCAGCGGTGCTCTGTCTGTCCGCCGCCGGCAAAAACGAAAAAACTAGTTCCGACGAACTAATTCTCTTATTCCGACTCGGGAAGCGATTTCAGGTATTCCACCAAGTCATGCTTCTCCTGCGATGTCAGCCCGAGACTGAACCGTACGTTGTAGTGATTGACCACGTCAAGCAGCGTCGCGAACCGCCCATCGTGATAGTAGCGGCCTTTGTTCGACGGTTTCATGAACAATCCGTTCTCGCGCACGAACAGGCCCGCAAGGTTCATCGTTTTGTAAACGTGATCCGGCGCGCGATCGGCTTCGAAACTGTCGATGCCAATCTCGCTCGGCGTATGGAGGTTCCAACCTGGTTCAGTCCAAAGCGGTTCGACATGACAGTTGTTGCATCCCGCTTTTCCGCTGAACAACTCGTCGCCACGCGCGGCCGCAGCTTCATCGAAATCTACGCCTGGCTGTGGATTAGGCGCCGGGATCGCGAGCTGATAGAAATGCAAAGACGGCAAAAACTTCGTGATCAAGTCAGCATCCGGGTCGATGTGCGGCAGATCGCCAAAACCATTCGCCGCTGCGATCGGAAACTGCGCCGCATTATTCAGACGCGGATCGAAGAAGCGGCCGGTTCCATGTAATTCCAGATTCGCGACAAACGCATTCCAATACGTCACCGTGCCCCAGGCTCCGGTCCAGGTATGCTGGTTAAAGCCGACCAGACCGTACGCGTTGGGAATCAAGGTAGCGCCCGGAACGTTCGTGCCGGTGACAACTCCATCTGTAACCTGCTGCGGATTAAAAGCTTTGCCATCGAGGAACAACTCCGCGTCGAATTTGCCCGGACCCCAACTATTCAGAACGTTCAGCAACGTGGGCAGGCTAACGCCGAGGAGGTTGGCTACAGGTTGCAGGTTCGGAGCAGCCGCTGCAATTTTGCCAACGTCTAGATCGCGATTCGCCCAACCATCCAGCCGATGGCCGACGCCAAACGCAAGCGAGTTATCTACCGTCGAGTGACAAACAGCACAGGTAAGTCCCACTGAAGTGAGATTGTTACCACTAAAAATTCCTTTCACTCCGAGAACCGCATTAAGTTTCAACAGCGCGACAGTGGTAGCCGGATCGTTAAGATTCACTTGTCCGCGTTTAAGCTGTTCGATCAAGGGTTGCGGCAGCGCATCTAAATCCACTTTCAATCCGAGATTGAGCGCCGTCGCAGGACTGATCCCCGGACCTACACCTCCCAGGCTGGCGCCCTCGATAGCTTTGTGAAGCTGAAGGGTGTCGCCCCAGAATTTCTCGTCACCAAAGGTGTTGAATCGAAAGACTTGTCGGCCACCCTCGACAAGCTCATCCGCATGCGAGCTTATCTGCGCGTCAAAATTTCTGAGCTTCTCTTTTTTCGCATTACTCTGCGCCGGTGGGCCCTGTGCACGGCCCCGGCTGAGAAGCGGTAGCATGATTGCGATCGCCGCCAAGATGATTGTTGACAAATAGAGAAACCGCTTTGTGGTCGGCGAAATATTTTCGCCACTCTCTTTTACGAGAAGCGAAGCGCTGAGCGCCGTCGACCTAACTTGTTTATTCGAGTTGCCAGCCATTTCTTACCTCCATGTAATGTGAAGTGCAGTTCTGCCAAAACGGGGCGCGCCCCGCGAGCCACAGGAATTTTCAGGGATTCAATGCTCGACACCTTGGAATTTAATTTCTGACTAAATCGGAACACTCTGCGGTCTTGCAGACGTTCAATTCGCTTTTCGCATGCCTGTAATTCGATTGGTCACTTCCCTTTCATGCCGTGCAATGGCAGTACCACGTGACTTCCGAACTAGAGTGGATCGTGAATGGTGCGGACAATCTGATTTGCCGTCTAAGGCGCACCAACGCCGTGAGTGATTCCACTTACAAGAAAAAATACAAGACTAACTTCCGCACGTTCTCGAATCGAACGTTGCTTCCTGAGCCGAAGCGGCGCGATAATGGCGGCCACAAACCAACACCGCATAAAGGGACAGGCATGCTTCGGCTCCCCTGGAACTGTCCTTGGGAACATATGCCAGTTTCAGTCCACAACGCGTTTCATGAGAGTGAACAGGGCTATCGACTCTTGTTCGATAGCAACCCGCATCCGATGTGGATTTACGATCGCGACACGCTCGCGTTCCTTGCCGTTAACGACGCGGCAATTCAACATTACGGCTACTCGCGCGATGAGTTTCTGCGCATGAGCCTAAAAGATATTCGGCCTGCGCAAGACGTTCCGTGGCTGCTGGAAAAAGTTTCCAACATCAAGCCGGGCATGAACTCAGCATCGGGCCGCCATTTGAAAAAGAACGGCCGCCTCGTAAACGTCGAAATTGTTTCCCACACACTGCAATTTCGGGGGCGGCGCGCTGAGCTCGTCCTGGCGATGGATGTAGCCGATTCCAAAACGGTTCAGCCGCAGAATCTGCGAACAGCTCCTCATGGGAGCGACGCTCTCGAAAAGTTTCAGGATAATCGACTCACTGAAGCGGAGAATCGTGTCGCAAAATATGTCGCGCACGGATTCAGCAACAAGCAGATCGCCGTTTTTCTACGCGTGAGTGTTCGCACGGTCGAAAACCACATCAGTCACATACTGAGTAAAAAAGGTTTCACGAACCGTGTAGAGATTGCTCGATATGTACTGGAAAGTTCGCTTGGTGCGCGCGGCTCGTGAAAAAGTTTGGTAGTCGAAAGGTCTGCTGGCGAAAAAGCGTTGTCAGCTAATCGCTTTTTGTTTTATAAGAATCTAAGCCATCACGCGCACCCATAAGATTCAATGCGCACGCTGGTTCCAGGCGAATGGTACATTCTGTTTACGTGCTCTGAGTGCCAGACGCGACAGATCTTATTTCCGGATCTATCCCAGGGCCGCGCGTCCCTGCGCGCCACTTACAAAGTTGAATGCGTAAAGTGCGGTTACATCGGTAAGTACGAGAGCGAAGCGCTCGAACGTTACCAACATCCTCCCAACTCTGATCCGAAGCCGATCTATTGCATTGGGTTCCTTGTGCTGTTGAGCCTAATACGGGCGTTCGGCTGGATGCGGGTGCGTCGAATCCTAAGCGAGTATCGCCCTTGAGTGGTCCACCGATCACCGTTTACGCAAGTAACTGGAAAAGCTAATGCGGTGTCAGAAAAAGGTGTAGACTCAGCGCGCCCAAAACCTTCATTCAAGGAGCAATCCAATGCGAGAACGAACCTCCCTAAGGCGGATGTTACTAGCCTTCGTCGGGTTGTTAGCGTGCGCAGTCGTCGCGTCTGCTCAAGTATCCACACCCTGCGACCTGACTGTCGTGAGGGCTTGCGTGCACCTGCGCGACGATAGCCAGTTATTACCGACCATGGCGGCTCCTGCCCGCCATTTGCCGGTGCTGTTCGTTCACGGTCACAACACAGACAGTGCGCAGGACACCGATTTCAATTACCAGAAGAACTGGCAAGATCCTTCGCGCGTCTCTTTCAAGCCGACTCTGGAACTCCCGGGCAACGTTGGCCTCGATATCGAGGATTACTATATTCGTTTTCAAGATCAGAGCCACTCGATAAGTGAAGATGCCTCGGACATCAGTGACGCAATCGATCTGATACTGCACCGCCACGATCCCAGCTACGCCTATCCACATGTCTTGGGCCAAACGAGCCATGTGAAAGTGGTCATAATTGCTTACAGCAAAGGAACTCTCAGTGCTCGGTTATATCTGAAAAGCCTGCTAACAAACCTCGCCGGTATGCCACCTGCTCGGCCAGGGTTCAATCCTGTATCCGAGTTCATTGCCATCGCACCGCCGAATCATGGGATCGCGACTGCATTCGGCACTACCTGCGCCGCCCAACAAATGATGAACGGCCGTTCGGCGACGTGCCGCGAGTTTGGTCAACCGTTTACACCGGCCCCAGAATCTTGCGGTTCATTTCCGGCGGGTGGCCTAAACTTCATCACTGATCTCAACACGCCGGATGAGGCACCGGGCAGCAGACCTCCCATGAATACTTCTGGCGCATTTACACCGCCGACGGCGGGAACGCTCTATGTCACGATCTTCGCCGACGCTTCCAACTCCGACTTCGTTGGCGGTGAGAATCCCCCGAGCCCAAACCTATGTATGAATCGCCCGATGGCCTCGAATCAAAGTCCAAATGCGATCAATATTCCTCTCGCGATCGCGGGCGCAAACCAAACCGAAGTGCATCGGAATACTCCACACACACCGCTGGTTATCTGCAAAGCGCTTTTCGCCGGGGTGCATCACCGCTCGCCGGTAGCAGAGGATTGTTCGCTCCCTGCTAACGCGGTCGATGCTCCGATAGTTCCGCCGCCCGCCCGTGCCGCGGCGGTGCTCTCGCTCGATTTTTCCGGCAGCATGTCAGCCCCGGCTTGTCCCGGCTGTCCGACTCGCGCCGGGCTCTTAAAAGATGCAGTCGAGTTGTTTGTGCAACTATGGTCCGCCGTCAGCGCTCCTACCGATCGGCTCGGGGTCAATTATTTTCGGACCAACGTCGATGACAGCTTCAATGTTGCCGGCGAAACGTTGCCGGTACTCTCGGACGGCGGAGATGACGTCATCGCGAGCGTTACTGCTCAGACGCCGAACAACAGCACCGCGATGGGAGGCGGGATAAAGCGCGGTGTTGAAGCGCTGACCGCTCTCAGCGGCACACCGATTCGCCGCGTGATCCTGTTTACCGACGGCATGCAGAACGTGAATCCGATGGTGGGGCACCAGAACACCCAACTGGTCATTGCTGACCAGGCCGGTCGGCCGAACTCGAACGTGCCAGGCGCGCCGCCTTTCGTGCTCGACACAACGCGCGGCATCCCCGTTGACACAATCGGAATCGGTGCCGGGGAAGACTTTGTGGGATTGCTTCAAGAGATTGCCAGCGTTACCCAAGGGCACACATGGCCTACTTCCGATCCCGCTTACGATCTGCGCCGCTTCTTCGTCGAAGAACTAATCAACGCACTCAAGGGCTTTAGCCCGCAGTTGGTCGCTTATCGTCGCGGCGCGGTGGCGGCCACAGGAAGTGCTGAATCTTTCGCCATCGAAAGTGGGGCGAAGAAACTTGTACTAAAGGTGAGTTGCAAGCGCGGCGACATGATTGATTTTTCCGTCGAACGAAATGGCGTTGATGTGACGTCCGCGGGACGCTTTATCAATGGAGCATTCTATAAGATCTTCGTTATCGACTTTCCAGCAAAAGGCCCAATCAATTCTCGCGGTAACTGGCAAGTGAGGATTAAAGGTAAGGCTTCGACCGCGTACGAGGCGGCCGCCATCGTCGACGGCGGAAATATCAGATATGACGCAACCTTCGATGAACCGCGACCTCGCGTAGGAAAGCCCCTCGAGCTTGTCGTTCGATTGACGTCGGCCGGGAAACCGATTCATCGGCTCGCTCGCGTGACGGTAACTTTGATTCGTCCCACTTCCGAAGTCAGCCGTGCTCTTGCGGCCATTAAGCCAAACGAACTACATGCCTTCGAGCCGGGCCTGTCAGTTTACGAGCGGAAACAGTTGGCGCTGGTTCAAAAGTCCGCAAGGTGGATTGCGCTCAAACCAAGACGAGAGCAACTGGTAATGCAGCCCAACGAGAAAGGTGAGTTCCGCACGCGAATTCGGCCGCGAGTCCCGGGTATATACACCGCAGTCGTCACGATCGATGGAAATGTCGACAAGCTTGGCCCTTTCAGCAGGACAGTCACAGCAGTCACCGTAGTTCGCTCGGCGAAAATGCACCACTAGCAAAGTCGGTAGGCTCAACTTACGTCCGGGCTGCTGCACCGGTTTCCCTAGCGGGGCTTGGTGCTCTCGTACTGATTTAGCTCTGGTGCGCACGCGTTGTTGCGAATTAAGACAGCGGAAAAGGCGAACGGCGGGAAGGTTTTTCCCCGTAAACGCGAAGTCTTGAAATCATTCGGTTGGCATGTTCTTCGCTTCTGCGATCAATCATGGCAACAGCTTTGAAAGAGAGAATGGAAGCAACTTCAGGAACGACAACTTCGGTTTGGATGGCCACTGCCGGCACGCCGGAAGAGAAGGCTCTGAACAAAGACACGAGCGCGAATGTCTGCATTGTAGGTGCGGGCATCGCGGGATTGACGACCGCCTATCTGTTGGCGCAGGAAGGCAAGACCGTAATCGTGCTCGACGATGGGCCAATCGGTGGCGGCATGACTGCGCGCACGACGGCACATCTGACCAACGCGCTTGATGATCGATTCTACGAACTCGAGCGATTGTTTGGAGAAGCCGGATCGCGCCTGGCAGCGCAGAGCCATACGGCGGCAATCGATCAGGTCGAAGCGATTGTCCGGAAGGAGACAATTGATTGTGAGTTCGAGCGCGTCGATGGTTTTCTGTTTGTGCCGACGAATGGACGTATGCAAGTTCTGGAAGATGAGTTGCCAGCCGCACATCGCGCGGGATTGCTGGATGTCGAGCGGTTGGAGCGGGCGCCGCTTGATTTCTGGGACACAGGGCCGTGCCTGCACTTTCCGCGACAAGGACAGTTTCATCCACTGAAATATCTCACTGGGCTCGCGCGCGCAATCGAACGCGACGGCGGAGAGATCTTTACCGGCACACACGCTGATGAAATCGAAGGTGGCGCCGAAGCACACGTCACATCTAGCAGCGGTTACAAAATCACGTGCGATGCGATTGTGGTTGCCACGAATTGTCCGGTAAACGATCTGATCGCGATTCACACGAAGCAGGCGCCGTACACGACTTACGTGATCGGCGCTCGCATTCCGAAAGACTCAGTCCCGTCGTTCTTGTTGTGGGACGCGCCGGCCGATTTTTACGAAGCCTATCATTACCTTCGCATCGAACGCGCCGACGATCACGACGTGCTGATTGTGGGCGGCGAAGATCACAAGACAGGACAGAAGAACGATGGAGCGCAGCGCTGGGGCAAGCTCGAGCAATGGACGCGCAACCGGTTTCCGATGGTCGAAGAGATCGAGTTTCGCTGGTCTGGACAAGTGATGGAGCCGGTCGATGGCCTCGCTTTCATCGGCCGCAATCCTAACGATGCTGACAACGTCTTTATCGCGACTGGCGACTCAGGGATGGGCATGACGCATGGCACGATCGCCGGCATGCTGCTCACTGATTTGATCATGGGCCGCGAAAATCCGTGGGCTGAGCTTTACGAGCCTGCGCGCAAATCGGGCGCGGCAGTGAAAGACTTTATTAAGGAAAACATCAACGTGGCCGAGGAATATGCCGAACTGCTGACGCCGGGCGAAGTCGATTCGATCAACGAGATCGAAAACGGCGACGGCGCGATTGTCAGACGCGGGTTATCCAAAGTCGCAGTTTATCGTGACAACGATGGAGTGACTCACCCAGTCTCAGCCCTGTGCCGCCACCTGGGCTGTATCGTCGCGTGGAACTCGGCAGAGAAGACCTGGGACTGTCCCTGCCACGGCTCGCGATACGATCGATTCGGCGCAGTCATCAACGGACCGGCGAACAGCGATCTGCCGCCCGCGGAACAAAGTTGATGAAACGGCCCGTCCCGCTTAACAACCCAGATACTCCACGCGAAAACTGACCTCGCACTCAGCTAGCTTCACACCGCCTTTCGACTTAATCAGCCTACCTCTTAATACGGCTTCGTTGCTGTCAGCGTCCGACAGCACGCCGCTCTTCAGGAAAGTGCCTTCGAAGCTGTACTCGAAATCTTCCTCGCTAGCCGGAATGCTAATAAGTTTTACCGTCCTGCTGGTTACCAATCCAATGAAATGCCGATAGTCCGAATAGGTTTGAATATCTGCATCTCCTGATGGCCGGACGTGATCTACGGCCAGTTGGAGGGAGTGAAAGTCGCGAAACCCTTTCGGTTTGCTACCAAGAATGTAATAGACACCGCGCGGGTTAAATTTTTTAGGGTCATAGTTGCAAACGAGCTCCGGCGTGAACACGTCGGCCGTTACTTGCGGGCGCGACTTGCTTGGCTTCTCGACTGGAGTCACGATCGGCGGTGGGCTTGGGACACATGCGTGCTCTCTGGCTGTTTGAAATGATTGGGCGCCGCTAACGAAGAAGATGACTGTTGCGAGAC
>DASXTE010000140.1:0-5290 GCA_036505595.1 Pyrinomonadaceae bacterium | reverse complement strand
GCTCATATCTTATCGCATCAGAACAGCGATTTCAGTGGCCGTCGCGCGCCCGCGTTGGTCGCGCCTGACCGGCAATGTTAGGATTCGATTGATGCGGGGCTCCGGGAAGCTCCAAAGAAAGTCTCTCCCTTTCAAACTGCCGATAGGTTTCGGCATGAAAGGCTCAAAAGATGAATAAGAAAAAAGTTTTTCTCAGTCTCACAATGGCGGCCATCATGATTGCGCTGCCGCTGTCTTTTGTTCCCGTCGGGGCACAGGACACCCAGAACCAGGCAAGCGCGCTCATGCGCGGTTATCGAGCCGGTTATTCCGACGGTTACCCGGCCGGTGCGCAGGATTCCGCGAAACAGGCCGATCGCGACTTCCGCACGAAAGCCGCATATCAGCAAGCCGACCGCGCGTACTCGCCGAGCTTTGGAAGCCTCGACGAATATCGCAATGGTTATCAGCAGGGATTCGAAGTTGGCTACAACGACGGCTACGACCGAAAGAATTTCGACTCGACGATCCCGGACGATCTGAAAGTGCGCGAACAGAACGAGGATTCGCAAGCACCGACGTTGGCGAATGCCAATCGACCGGACGTTAGAACGACGAACACCGCGAACCTGGTTGTGATTCCTCCGGACACGGTGATGCGTGTCGAGCTGGGATCTAATCTTTCAACCGACGCCTCGCAAAACGGCGATCAATTTCAAGCGAAGGTTCTCGAGCCGAAGGAATACGAAGGCGCGATCATCGAAGGACGGGTCACTCGTGTGAAACGGCCGGGCAAAGTGAAAGGAACTGCGGAGTTGCAATTGTCATTCGACGAAATCCGATTGGTTGATGGCCACTCGGCAAAAATGAGCGCGCAAGTGATCGAAGTATTGCAAACCGGAACCAGTCAGGGTGTCGGCAAAGTCGATCCCGAAGGTGGAGTGCAGGGCAAAGATTCGACTAAAGGCGATGTCGCAAAAGTCGGTGCGGCTACTGGCGTGGGCGCGATCATCGGAGCGATTTTCGGCGGTGGCACTGGCGCAGCGGTCGGCGCGACGATCGGCGCCGGCGTGGGCACTGCCGGAGTTTTGCGCGAACGCGGCAAGGACATTTACCTCTATCAGGGTCAGCAACTGCGCATTCGCACTGCGGGGAACGCGGAAATCCAGTAGGCGAAGTTTCAAGTTTCAAGTTTCAGGTTTCAAGTTTCAAGTTGAACTTGAAGCGAGTACCGGCTGCGCCATTTGTTTCATCGGACGTCATCCGTTCGATTGAGACGACATACCTGAACCTGAAACTTGAAACCTGAAACTTGAAACCGATCATCACTCTCGTAACCGACTTCGGCGCGCAGGATTATTTCGTCGGCGCGATGAAGGGAGTAATCCTCTCGATCAATCCAAACGCAAGCATCGTCGACATCACGCACGAGATTCCGCCGCAGGATATTCATGCGGCGGCTTTCAGTCTCTTAAGTTGTTACAAGGATTTTCCTGAGGGAACGATCCATGTTGCCGTAGTCGATCCGGGAGTCGGCTCGGATCGGCGCGCGATATTGATCGAAAGTGCCAATCAATTCTTCGTTGGGCCAGACAATGGGTTGTTCAGTTGGATTTGTGAACGCGAGAAGGATTGGACTGCCGTTCAACTTACTAACCAGAAGTTCTTTCATCATCCGGTGAGCAAAACATTTCACGGTCGGGACATCTTCGCGCCCGTTGCCGCCGCTTTGTCCAAGGGTCATGAGGCACTCGAGTTCGGCGAGCCCTTGAGTGACATTATGCGTTTGGAGCCGCTCGAACCTGCGGCGATAAGTGAAAACACAATCGAGGGCCGCATCATCCATATCGATCGCTTCGGCAACTGTGTGACAAATTTCACGCGAGAGACGCTCGAGTCATGTCGTGCCCCAACGTCGTGGCGAATTATGTTGGAGGGCAGAGAAATTAGCTCGGTTCGCGAGTTCTTTGCCGATGCAAAGCCCCACGAATTGTTCTGCATCATTGGAAGCGCCGGCTTCGTCGAAATCTGTGCGCGCAACGGTTCGGCAGCAAGAATTTTGAACGTTCAGCTGCGACAAAAGGTGCTTTTAGTTTCGGCCGCACTCACCGAAATCAGGGCCGGTTCGACTTGATATCGCCGTTCGGCTGCTCGCTTGTCACTCCCCAACTGCTCTGATATCTTCGACTTTAATCCAAACTCTAAAGGACGAAAATAATGGACAAACCGAAGCAGGGTGGCGCAGCCAGCGCAGTAGCCACGGGACTGCGTGGCGTGGTCGCGGCCGCGTCATCGATCGGCGACGTTAACGGCGAAAAGGGCGAGCTGATTTATCAGGGAGTGAACATTCACGACCTGGCGACCAAGTCTACCTTCGAAGAGGTTATCTTTCTCCTTTGGAATGGCCGCTTGCCCAAACGCGCCGAGCTGGATGAACTCAAACGCCACCTCGCGGCTTCTTACGAACTGCCGTGGCAAGGAATCGAATTGATCAAGGGCATGTGCTCACGAGCGCCGAAGGGCGCCGACCCAATGGACATGCTGCGTACCGTGATTTCAGCCCTCGCACTATTTGATGAAGAGAAGCGCGACCTTTCACGTGAAGCCAGCATCCGAGTTGCAACCCGTCTGACAGCGCGGTTTCCCACGATCGTCGCGGCTATCGATCGAGCGCGCAACGATCTCGAAATTATCCAACCGAAACCCGAGTTAAATATCGCAACGAATTTTCTCTACATGCTCAAGGGCGAAATGCCGGACGAATTTGATGCGCGTGTGTTGGACGTTGCTTTGATTCTCCAGGCTGATCATGAACTGAATGCTTCGACGTTCACGGCGCGGGTAGTTGCCGGCACCTTGGCTGACATGTACAGCGCAGTCACCGCCGCGCTCGGCGCATTGTCAGGCCCGCTGCACGGCGGCGCGAACACCGCGATTATGAAGATCCTGCTCGAGATTGATGACGTGGACAAAGTTGAAGCTTACGTAAAAGATGCTCTTTCGAAGAAAAAGAAGATCATGGGATTTGGCCACGCTGTTTACAAAACTGAAGACCCGCGCGCGACTCACCTTCGTCGCTTCTCGAAAGAGATGGGCGAACGCAAAGGGAACACCAAATGGTACGACATCACGGCAAAGATCGAAGAGGTAATGAAGCGTGAGAAAGGATTGCTGCCAAACGTCGATGCGTACTCAGCTTCTACTTACTACATGATGGGAATTCCGCTCGACCTCTACACGCCGATCTTCGCGGTGAGCCGCATCAGTGGCTGGACCGCGCACATCCTCGAACAGTACGCGGACAACAAGTTGATTCGCCCGCGCGCGGAATACATTGGCCCGCGCAACGTGCCTTACGTGCCGATTGATGAAAGGTGAATTCGCGGCTCGCGTCTCATTGCTCGTCAGTCACCCGCACGAAATCAGCGCCCAATCCAAACTGATCCAGCGTTTCGCCTTCCGAGGATTCGATAATCGATCCGATTGGCGGATGAAAGACATCGGTCTCGACGGGGGCGCAGGGCGACTCGATTGTCGGTGATTCAACGAACGCCGCGGGCGGTGGTGGCTGTTGCGAGTAGTGAATCTCGCGGTCTTCGGATTTTGCCGGCAAGAAATCCTTGCGGACTCTGTCGGCGATCTCTCCTAAGTCGATGAAGCAATCCGCCACGTCGATCAGTTTCGGCGCCGTGTTGGATCGGAAGCCGGCAATCTCGACGCGGCAGCCTTTGTAAGCCACCGCGTTGACGGCGTAGACGAAATCCTCGTCGCCGGAAACCAGCACCGCAGTGTCGTAGCGGCCGGCCAGGGAAAGCATGTCAACGGCAATCTCGACGTCCAGGTTTGCTTTGCGCGAGCCGTCGTAGAAAGTCTTCAGCTCTTTCTGCACGACGCGAAAACCATTGCGCCTCATCCAGAGCAGAAAACCCTGTTGACGTTCCGCACCCGCGTCTACGCCCGTGTAAAAGAAAGCCCGAAACAAACGACCATCGCCCAGTAGCAAACGCAGCAATTTGTTGTAATCGATATCGATGTTGTGGAAGCGCGCCGCGTGAAACAAATTATTTCCGTCAATAAAGATTGCCACTTTTCCGCGATGGCCGAACTGCAGAGATATGTTGTTCGACGAATCAAAGTGGTTCACGTTAGTAATCTCCGTTAGTGTTTTGAAATCATGTCTAGGATGCCGGTTGCAGTGCCCGTGGTCAAGTGAGCCAAAGGTTGAGCGTCAGCGTGTATAATCGCGGCGAGGATTCCCTTGACGACGACCGACGAACCGCCCGTCACGACCGCGATTGAAGCGACGAAGCCGCGCGCATTTGCTGCATCGGAACTCGTCAAGTGCAGTGCGTGTTCGAGAGCCAATCCACCGACCCGCGCGACCTGTTTATATTGCGGAGCGGCGTTCGAAGTCACTGAGCAGAATGCATTTCAGTCCGTGCCGGCTCCTCAACCGGAAACGACTTCCGAGAATACGTTTCACATTGTCGCGTTGCCGGCCCCCGAACAACCCGACGACAAGACGTTGAGTGAAATCGCTCAATCTTTGAATATCCCGCCTCGGGAACTGAGTTCGCTGATCTCAGGTTTGATCGGCGCTCCACTGTTTGCCGCGAATTCAGAACCTCAAGCGCAAATCGTCTCTGAGAAGCTCCGCGGGCGCGGGCTAACTACCATTGCGATTTCGGACGAGCAACTCGCCGTACAGGTCGCGCCGAAAGAGATCGGCGCGCTGGAGATTCAGGGCGATTGCGTTGTCGGAAACGCCCGGCGCGGCGGTGAAAGACTCATCGGACAATGGACGGACATCGCTCTGATCGTGGTGGGACGTTTGTATTTCGCAACGAGCGAGATTGATCAGAAAGGCAATCGCAGCAAACGCGTAATCGACGAACGAGAGCTGTTAACCGATGAGGCCGTTCTCGATATTTACCCGCGCGATGACGCGACCGGTTGGCGGATTCGCGCCGGGAGCTTTGACTTCTCATGCCTCGGCGAGGACAAAACATTCACGGTGTTTGCGAACTTCAAGACCCTAATCGACTTGCTGCGTCAGCGCGCGACCAATGCCGTGTGCGACGATTCTTACCTGCGCCTGCGTGGGGCGCTCGACGGCGTTTGGCCGGTCGAACAACACGACGGTGCGAAGGAAAAGCGGCGGACAGCCTTGGGCGGTTTCGATTCATCGGCAACGATCACCGACAACGAACTCCAGTTCACGCGCTATTCGCGTTTGCTTGCCTACCTTCGCATGTCGTAATTGCACAAGCATGAAAAAGCACAAAAGCGAGCGCGCACGCACGACGGAAAT
>DASXTE010000139.1:0-9399 GCA_036505595.1 Pyrinomonadaceae bacterium | reverse complement strand
GCTGCGACGCAAACCGAAGTCGCTGCTCGTGCGGCTCGATGGCGAGCTGGCACCGGGTGTCAGCGCGAAAGACGTCGCGCTTGCCGTGGTGTCGCGTCTCGGCATGGCCGGCGGCACCGGTCACATCATCGAGTTCGCGGGCAGCCTCGTGTCCTCGCTGTCGATGGAACAGCGGATGACGCTCTGCAACATGAGCATCGAAGCCGGCGCACGCGCCGGAATGATCGCGCCAGATCAAACCACATTCGATTATTTGCAAGCCCGCCGGTTCGCGCCATCCGGTGATGCCTGGACCGAAGCGTTGAAAAATTGGCGTGCGTTGCCGGCGGACGAAGGCGCTAGTTTTGATCAGGTCGTCGAGATTGACGCCGCCGCTCTGGCGCCTTTCGTGACGTGGGGGACCAATCCGGGCATGGTCGCACCAATAACCGACAGCATCCCCGATCCTTCTGAAGTAAAAAGTGAAGCCGATCGCCAATCGTCAGAGCGCGCGCTCGAATACATGAGCCTAAAGCCGCGCACGAAGATTTCCGATATTCCCATCGATCGCGTTTTTATCGGCTCATGCACGAACTCGCGGATCGAGGACTTGCGAGCCGCGGCGCGCGTCGTGAATGGCTACCGCGTAAGTGAACGTGTGCGCGCGATGGTTGTGCCGGGATCGCAGAAAGTGAAGCATGTCGCGGAACAGGAAGGCCTCGATCAAATCTTCCGCGCAGCAGGTTTTGAGTGGCGGGAGTCGGGCTGCTCGATGTGCCTGGGAATGAACCCGGATATCCTGCAACCCGGCGAGCGTTGCGCCTCGACTAGCAATCGAAACTTCGAAGGTCGCCAAGGCCGTGGCGGCCGCACGCATCTCGTCAGTCCGGCGATGGCGGCGGCGGCCGCGATTGCGGGGCATTTTGTCGACGTCAGAACCTGGACTTACAAATAAGCCATGAACCCATTTCGCACGAACACCGGCATCGCCGTTCCCCTCGATCGCGCGAACGTCGACACCGACCAGATCATTCCGAAACAATTCCTGAAGCGGGTCGAGCGCACAGGCTTTGGTCAATTCCTTTTTTACGACTGGCGCGTTCTGTCGAACGGCCAAACGAATCCTGAATTTCCGCTTAACGAACCGCGTTATCGCGGAGCATCGATTCTGATCACGGGAAAGAATTTCGGCTGCGGCTCGTCGCGCGAACATGCGCCCTGGGCACTGGCGGATTTCGGCTTTCGCGCGATCATCGCGCCCTCATTTGCCGACATCTTCGCGAACAATTGCATGAAGAACGGTTTGTTGCCGGTAGTTTTGTCCGGAGAAGAAGTCGCCGAGTTAATGCGTCGTGCCGTCGAAATGGAAGGCTATGAAGTGACAGTTGATCTCGAGAACAAACGCGTCTCGGACAGTCACGGCTTCTCTGCTCTGTTTGAGATTGGCGACTTTCAGCGTTACTGCCTGCTCGAAGGGTTCGATGATATCGCTCTCACCTTAAAGCACCAGGCTGACATTGCTCGATTTGAAAAGCAGCGGCCAGACTGGATGAAAGCGAACATGTCAGAAGCTGGCGCGTGACGGAACCTTTCGCAACGATTCCCCTCAAACAATCGAACAAACAGCCGCAGCCCGTCGTATATTTTCGCGCGGAGGTTTTCAAACGATGCGCGATCCAGTTCTTGCCGGCGTCCTAAGTCTTGTTATTCCCGGCGTAGGGCAGCTTTACAATGGGCGGATTCTCGCGGGAATACTGTGGTTGATTTTCACTCCCGGCTTCTGGATTGGAACGGGCGGAACACTTGGCTGGATTTGCCACATCATCTCAGCATATACCGCATATTCATACGCGAAAGAACATCCGGTGCGGGTGTAGGAACATCCGTGGATGCTTCACAACTTCAGAAAATTTTCCAGAATAATTCGGCCGTGCGGATGCTCTTCATCGAAGAGTTCGGGGTGGAACTGCACGCCGAACAACGGGCGGCTCGTGTGCTGCATCGCCTGAATCGTTGACGTCTCGTTGGTCGCCGTGCAAACGAAGTCGTTTGGCAGCTCTTTCACTTCGTCACAGTGAGACTCCCAAACTGTGACCGTCGTTGGGAGATCCTGAAAAATACCGTTGTCCGTCCGTAAATCCACCGCACAATAACCCCGCTCCCGAAGGGCGCCGTCGTAACCTTCGCCAGGCGCGATGCGTTTGATCAGGTCGACGCGCGCACCGTATGCGAGCGCAATCTGCTGTTGTCCGCCGCAGACGCCAAGGATCGGTTGTGCCGCGTGATGAATTACGTGAAGAACCCCGGCCAGGTCTTCTCGCGAATAACGATCCCAAGGGTGGCTTTGACCGCTGAGAAAGATATGCGACGGATTCAGCGTCTTGACGTGTTCGGGAGAGACATTTTCGAAGCGCTCCGTCACAATGCGAGTGTTAGGATGCAGACGTTCGAGCGCCGAACGAATCTCGCGTGGACTCGAGCCGACACCTTCGATTGTGTTGTCGATGATTAGCAGCATAAGAAAAGCTGTCAGCTATCAGCCATCAGCAACGGGCGCTACGGTTTCTTGCTAACAGCTGACGGCTGAGAGCTGACAGCTTCTTTCGGTTCCATCCCCAAACAAAACAACTTCCCATTGAACGCCCCGATGTAAATTCGCCCATCGAGTATCGCCGGCGTTGAATTAATATTGTCGCCGATTTTCAATTCGGAAATCAGCTTGCCGTCATCCGCGTCCAGCACGTTAATCCAACCGCCCTTGTCGCCAAACACGACGCGTCCGTCGATGACCGGCGACGTTCCCCAAATCGGCCCGTGCGCTTTGTACTTCCAAACCAGCTCGCCTTTGTCAGCGGTCAAGCAGTACAAGTAGTGATTGCTCCCGCCGATGTAAATGTTTCCGTTTACCAGGATAGGGCTGGCCCAAATTCCGATATGTTCGCTCGCCGAATACAGACGCGCGCCGTCAGTCGCGAATTTCCACGCCAGCTCGCCGGTGTCTGCCTTGTAAGATCGCACGACGCCGTCCTCCGCCGCCGTGTAAACAAAGCCATTCGTGACCGCGGGAGTCGAATCCGAATCCGCGCCGATGCGTGCTTTCCAGATTGTGCTGCCGTCTGCCGGATTGATGCAGTAGAGGTCGCCGGCTTCGGTGCCGAGATAAACGCGCCCGTCTGCCATCGTGATGCTAGCTTCAACTGAACCCACCGGAATTTTGTAAACCAGCGAGCCGTCGGACAGATTCAAGCAATAAAAACTCTTATCCTCTCCGCCGAAGTAAATACGTCCATCAACAATAATGGTCGAACCATCAACTTCGAATCCTGTTTCGTAATCCCAAATTAGTGAACCATCCTTCGGATTAATGCAATAGAGATGGTGATCGAGGCCGCTCGCCAGAATCTTGTCTTCAAGAATTACCGGCGTCGCTTTGAAGCTGTCTTTGCCCTTGAACTTCCAAACGACGCTGCCGTCTTCTTTGTTCAGGCAGTAGACATTCCCATCGGCCGAAGGAAAGTAGACGCGATCGTCTTTGATTGAAGGTTGGCCCGGCCATGAGGTGCCGCCCCATGGATCTTTGTGCAAGTGGCCGGTGATGAAATCCGTTTCAACTTCCCAGATGACTTTCAGCTCGCCGTCTTTCCAAGGGCCCGTGCCGAAGAAGTTTCGTTCGCCGTTTCCGAGCCACATCGGCACAGCTGATGGAGCTTTCGGCTTTTCCAGCGGCTCGGCTTTGGTTTCGGATACGGCCTTGCCGCCGCAACCGGCGAGCCCAGCGAGCGCGGCAAGACACAAGGCGACAATCCAAAGTCGAGAAAACAATAGGGGAAAGTTTTGGATTGGCAAGAGACAGAATCCTCGGGTTAATACCTAGCGTTTGGAGACCTACTTCAGTGGGCCCAGCCAGTCGCCATTGTAAACCACCTCGGCGCGGCCCGTCAGCACAACCTCGCCGTCGTCGCGCCACTCGATGGGAATGATGCCGCCGGGCGCATGCACGTCGACGACGCGATCTGTCTTTCCATTGATGACGGAAGCGACCACCGCGGCGCACGAACACGTCCCCGAGCTTTCGGTTTCGCCGACGCCGCGTTCCCAGATGCGCTCTTCAATGTTGGCTCGGTTGCGCACACGAACAAAGATGACGTTCGTTCGCTCAGGAAATTGCGGATGCTTTTCGATCAAGGGCCCCAGGCGGCGCCAATCCAGCTCATAAAATTCGTCAACAAAGATGCAGCAGTTGGGATTGCCCATTTGCAGCGCCGTCACGTTGAGCGTTTCATCGCCGACGACAAGAGGGCAGTTGATGACCGGTTCAAGCGGCTCGTCTAAGTTCATCGGAATTGAGCCAGCATCGAACTTTGGTTGGCCCAGTTCAGAACGAAACAAAAACGAACCGGCCGAGCGACTGAGCAATTGATAGCGCTTGAGGCCGTTGCGCGTTTGCAAGCGCAACTCATCATTCTTCCAAAGCTCGTGAAAGAGAAGATAGGCTGCGGCGCAACGCGTGCCGTTGCCGGACATGCCTGCTTCACTGCCATCTGGATTGAAAATGCGGACGTTGAAATCAGCGTTGCCGTCTGTTGAAGAGTTCACCACAGCAATCCCGTCTGCACCGGCGCCGTAGTGACGTTTACAGATACGATGGGCGAAGCTGCCCAAGTCAGTGAGTTCCTCGAGTTGTTCAGCTTCAAAGACGAGGTAATCGTTTCCGTAACCGTGGAATTTTGTGAAACGCATTTTGGAGTGCGGCCTACACAGTCGTTGCTGCTTTTGGTTCCCTCTCCCTCTGGGAGAGGGTTAGGGTGAGGGCTTCTAGTTTCGCCACCTTCCTAAGATAGTTACCTCGGCGTGAGGCTTTGCCTCACGCCGAGCAAGACATGCGGAGAGCTTAATCTTCGCTAAGCTTCACACCCTCACCCCGCCCTCTCCCAAAGGGAGAGGGAATTTCGCATGTCATGGAGGTGATTCCCCAAACGCCTTCCGAAATCTTTGCGTCAGCATCGGCTCGATTCCCAGAAGCCGTTCGTAAACCGTTAGCTGGCCGCGATGATACATCTCGTGGGCGATCGCGAATGACATGAACGCGAGCTTTGTCATTTCTTTGCCATCGAAACGTTTCATCGTGTTCTTCATCTCGTCGGCGTGCTCGCGCAGTTGCGCTTCGGTTTCTTCCATAGCTGTCTCGAGCAGCTTGAGAATGCCGTCTTTGTCGGTCACCTTGCGAACGTTAGGCGCGTAGTCGTGGATGTTTTCGGCGAACGATTTTCGCATCAGGTCAGTGTCCGGCCGACAGGCTTCGCCGACCAGGAACTTCTGCGATTCGATCAGGTGTTGAAGCAGTTCCACAACCGATCGCATTCCATCCGCGGCCTTAAACGAGAACTTATCGGCGGGAATTTGCGAAGCTTCGTCGATTAAACCGGCGCGAACTTCGCGCCAACTTCCAATGATTGCTTCAACTGACATTGGGGTTTCTCCTTGTCTCGAATTCTCCAACAGAGCGAGGGCCAGAAAGATACCAGCGAACCGCAGGCAAGGATGCCTGCGCTCCCTTACTGCGTCTTGCCAGCAAATGAGGCGAGCAAGACCGCAATCGCGTCGATCGAATCGCGACGTACGGCGGCTGCGTCAGGATAGTTGTTCAGCATCATCGAAAACACTAGATGCTCACCGGCAGCCGTCGTGACATAACCCGACAACGACGCGACTGAACTGAGCGAGCCCGTCTTTGCCCGCACGTTGCCTTCAGCCGGAGTCCCGCGCATGCGCGTTCGCAGCGTGCCGTCGACGCCGGCAATCGGCAGCGCCTCGCGGAACTGATCGAAGTACTTGTGCTTCGACATGTAAACAAGCAACTGCACCGTTGCGTCAGCCATAATCATGTCGTTGCGTGAAAGCCCGGAGCCGTCGTTTAAGTTCAATTCGTTGTCGCTGACACCTGCCTGGCGCAGGAAATTTCTAACCACTTCCAGTCCCAGATCCTCATCGTCTCGCGAGCGGCCGGTCTCGGCCGTTGGTTGTGGCTGAGTCTTTCCGAGGGTACGCAGAATAAGTTCCGTGTATTGATTCTGGCTGGGCTTGAGAGTTTGCGCGGCGACGACGCCGAACGGCGGAGATTGCAGACTAGCGATTTCGATTGGCGCTTGTTGTTGTGGAATATCAGTTACCTTAGGCAGCGCGGCATACGAGAATCCCGGAACAATGCTTCCACCTGTTCGCCAATTCACTGTTCTCACGCGACCTTCAATTTTGACTCCTCGCTTCACCAACGCATCACGCAGCATCGAAACAAATGCAAGCGCCGGATCGGGAATTGCCACGCCGCCAACGAACCCAGCGTCGCCCAGCGCCAGACTTCCGGAAAGCTCGAGCGTATTCGCGCCTAACCCGCGATAGATTCGCAAATCACTTCGCGAACCACGCGCGGCAGTCGTAGCGCGATTCAGAATCGTAACGAACGAGGCTGCCGGCGGGCCGGTCGTGAAAACGACTGGCGCGCCTACTCGGTCGCCGGGCTTCACGGTCAAGTCGATTGCATTGTCATTGATTGACAGCGCGCTGACGGGCGCGCCGTATGACCACGTCAGGTCTTCCCATTCCCAACCGCTGCCCAACGGCGCGCCGTTGAAATAACTTTCGTCGCCGACAAGATCGCCTTTCACGCGTTTCACTCCGGCAGCCACGATTCGATCTGCCAGATCGTTGATGCCTTTGAAGTAATCGCCGTTGTTGAATCGTGCGGCAATCGAAGGATCGCCTCGACCATAGACAATCAAGTCGCCTTTGACTCTTCCGTCTTCCGGCTTCTCTTTCGCGTAAACAGAGGTGACGAAGTGATATTCCGGAGTCAGCCGATCGAAAGCAGTGGCGACCGTGTAAAGTTTCATGTTCGATGCCGGCCGCACGAACTTGTTGGCGTTCTGCTCGTAAATCACGGCGCCGGAATCGAGCGACACGATCTTCACGGCGAAAAAGCCGGGCTCGAGTGCGGGTTGTCGAACAATCTGTTCAATTCGCGATTGTAATTCGGCGAGCGTGCGCGGCGCGTTGGGGGGAATAGAGGTCCCATCAGGCGCAGATGAGACGGTCGTAATTGTCCGCGGCCGCTGCGCATCCTGCGCGGATACGCGCGCTGCCGGCGCAAGCAGAAAAGTTAGCAGCAGAAAGATTGCAATACGCTTCGTCATGTCACTCAATCGACTCCAAAACCTCATCCAGGGGAGCCGTGGCCGTGCCGAGTTTGCCAACGACAATCCCCGCCGCGTGATTCGCTAGCAACGCGGCTTCGGTCATTGATGCGCCTGCGGCGAGTGCGGCTGCCAAGGTCGCAATCACTGTGTCGCCGGCGCCGGTGACGTCGTAAACCTCGCGCGCGGCAGTTTTGACTTTCACCGGCTCGTTGTCGCGCTCAAACAGAACCATGCCGCGATCGCCGCGAGTGATCAGCACTGCGTCACATGACAAGATCTCACGGATCCTGCCGGCCGCTGTTTGCAGCGCGGTGTCAGAATCATCCTCGAGCCCGGTCAGTCGTAATGCCTCGTGGTGGTTCGGCGTAACCAAAGTTGCCGGTCGATACCAATCGAAATTGCGAAGCTTCGGATCGATTAAGACCGGCATGTGACCATATGCTTCGGGCAATACCGCTTCAAGCACGCCGCGGGTGACGACTCCTTTGTCGTAGTCCGACACCACGAGCGCGTGAGCATTCGCTAGCGCGGCACGCGCCACGGCAATGATTCGCTGTTCGATTTCGCTATTGACCGGCGTGCGGTTCTCGCGATCAGCGCGAACCACCATCTGATGTTGAGCGATGATGCGCGTTTTGATCGTCGTCGGCCGCCCGTCCGCGGCAATCAGGAATTCGTCCCTCTGGCCGGCGCTCTTCTCTTTCACGGACAGACGAATTCGATCGCCGGCGTAGTCATTGCCGACGATGCCGACCACGCAACCGTTCGCGCCGAGGGTCAGCAGATTCGCCAGCACATTGGCCGCGCCGCCCAGGTGCGTTGACTCGCGCTTAACGTCCACCACCGGCACCGGCGCTTCGGGAGAAATGCGCGACACATCGCCCCAAATGAACTCGTCAAGCATCACATCGCCGAGCACCACGATTTGGCGATCACGCGCCGTGGCGAGTATTTCTTCAGCTCTTTTTTTGGTTATGGCCGCCAGAATTACTCCTCCGCAATTTCATTTGCCCTGGCCAGTATTCTATCGATGGCCGCAACGACCCGCTCAGCCGGAACCCGCAGGATGCATTCCGGTTTTTCGAACTCAGCGCAAAAATACCCATGACATGGTTGGCATGGCAATTCTTCAAAAACAATCTCGTTTGGTTGCGTTGTCCACGGCCGCCAATGATTACGATTCGACGAGCCAAAGATTACAACGCATGGAGCGCCAGTGGCAGCGGCGATGTGCGCAATACCGCTATCATTGCCGACAAAGAGCCGCGCGCGCGCACCCAGTGCGGTGACCTCCGGCAAAGACAAATCCTTCAGCACCACACATCGCGCCGACGACTTGTCAACCAATGTCTGCGCCGTTTGTTTCTCGTTCGGCGTAACGACCACAACGGGAACGAAACCTCGCGCGCTCAATTCTTCAGTTACGCGCGCAAAGTTTTCGATCGCCCATTGTTTCGTATCGAAGGCTGCCGTGGGATGAACCATCGCGACAGCTTCGCCTCCATGAAAACCGGCGGCGCGAAGTTTTTCTGTAACTGATATCGATGCGGATTCAGTAACCGCGAGCCGCGTCGCCGGCCGATCTGTGACCGGTACACCAGTCCAACCAATCAATCCTAATTGCTGTTCGACTGAATGCAGCGTCGATCTCTGCCAGATTTCCAAAGGCGAAGGAGCGATGTGATTGTGCAAACGCACGTACTGATAATTCTCAAAGCCAACGCGATGTTTCGCGCCCGTGGCGCGCGTTAGGAAAGTAGCAGTCGTGCCGCCGTGCAAGTTATAAACAACGTCGTAGCGAGCCGCGCGCAACTCACGAGCAACGCGCGCGCGTGCGGAAGTGCTGTCGCGGGGAATCGTGATTACACGGTCGATTAAATCCGACCCTTCCAGCACCGGCGCAACCCAATCCTCAAGCAAGATGTCGATTTGTGCTCCGGGCACAAATCGCCGCAACGAAAACAGCGACGGCGTCGTCAGCACCGTATCGCCGATTGATCGCAACCTCACGACCAGAACCCGGCGCACCGACATCCAGTCCCAGCGCGCAGGCCCGAGCGCCTGCGGTTTATTGCTCGCGCTGACGGCGGCGGACGCCAGATGACGAACGCTCGGCGACGCCTCAATTATTTCCCGCAGGCTGTTCATCTTCGACCGTCGCTTCGTCGATCAGCATCACCGGAATGTCGTCGCGAATCGGATAGACGCGCTTGCACTCGACACACTT
>DASXTE010000138.1:0-2461 GCA_036505595.1 Pyrinomonadaceae bacterium | reverse complement strand
GTCGAAGAATTAATTGATTCCGGCGATACAGTGCTGATTGTTGCCTCGGATGCCACGCGCGCAACCGGCAGCGCGCAAATCATCAACCTGCTCGCCCGACGACTGATTCAAAACGGCGTTGCGGCCTCTGACATAGCAATCATCTTCGCCACCGGAATTCATCGGCCGGTGCGCGATGAAGAGAAAGCGGAGCTCCTCACGCCTTTCATTGCCCAGCGAATTCGCACTGTCGATCACGACGCTTACGATCCAGCAAACTTGATCCAAATCGGGACGAGCGCGGCTGGGACGCCGATTGAAGTTAATCGCGCTCTCAAAGAATTCTCGAAAGTAATCGTCACCGGTGGAGTTGGATTTCACTACTTCGCGGGCTTCACGGGAGGCCGCAAATCGATCTGTCCGGGATTGGCGTCGGCGCAAACGATTGAGGCGACGCACATGCTGGCATTGGATTTCGCACACGGCGGAAGACGAGCCGGAGTGGGAACGGGGTTGCTCAAGGGCAACGCAGTCAGTGAAGAATGCGAACGGGTCGCAGCGATGATCGATCCGACGTTTGCGATCAACTCAATCGTGAACGACCGCGGCGCGGTGGAGCAGATCTTCGCCGGCCATTGGCGTTCATCACACGAGCGCGCTTGCGAAGCCTATTCTGCCTCTCATTCACGGAAGATTACCGAGAAACGCGAGATAGTGATCGTCAGTTGCGGCGGTGCTCCTTACGACATCAACATGATTCAGGCGCACAAAGCGCTCGACATGGCCACGCACGCCTGTGTTGACGGCGGCACGATCATTCTGCTGGCCGAGTGTGCTGACGGACTCGGGCGCGCCGATTTTTTGAAGTGGTTTGAATCGGAAGACTCACGTGCGCTTGAGCTGCGCCTACGCCAGAATTACGAGGTGAATGGTCAAACTGCGTGGGCGTTGATGATCAAGGCTGAACGGTTTCGCGTTCACATCATCACAACGCTGGATGACGAAGATGTTCGTCGCATGCGCATGATCTCGGCGCAAGATATCGAATCGGTGTTGTCCGAAATTCCGGCGAGCGCGAGGGGTTACATCATGCCGCGCGGCGCAGCGTTGCTGCCGATCGTGTAATTTGGAATTGCGGCGGCCCCGCGACGCCGCTTGGATTGAGTGGCAAGCACGTGAACTAACAAAGCGGCGTCAAGCCGCCGCACTCCAATCTCAGGGCGCGCTTCGCAGCACAATCCGCCGCTCGCGATTTCCCATTTGCAAAACGATTGGGTTGTTGAGTTGAATCGGATGTTCTTCGCCGTCGATGCTGATGATGAAGTTCGTCGGCGTCGGGCGTTCATTTTCAGATGTTGGAGTGACAGTCTCGCCCGGCTTGGCGACATCTGCGGTGCGGGTCAGCAAGTTCGTAGCAATGATTCGCCACGTCGCGGGAGAACATCGTAAACGCAGCCCGGGCGTGTCCGTCGCGGCCGACTCGTCAACTGCCAGCGCATCCAACTTGAACAATCCCTCGCCACAGCGCACGCCCGCCGAATCGTAGAAGGTCGCCCAACCGCTGACGTAGTTATAAAACGTGCCACTGACATTCTTCACAATCAGCTTCACGTTCATTACGGGTGAATCGTCGGCACCATTCAACGTCTGCGTCGAAAGTCGAGCTTCGATCGCCGGAGTGCCGTGAGTATCGGCGGCGAGCGCAGGTTGGTTTAATGCGACGCGTGATTCTGTTTGTTGAGCTACAACGAACACAGCGAAGAAACAAACGATAATTGCGATGAGTGATATGCGTTTCACCATGGTTGCCTCCTACACCCGCGTTTCACATCGGACGTTAACAGAATCTCGCCGCTAAAGCGGCGGCTGGGAAGAATTTCGCTTTCCCAGCGCTTGCGCGCGGTGGGCTACGCAAATATTTTGCGCCAGGGCAAAGTATTACTTTGCCGGCGCGGAAACCAATCTATGACTATCTTCGCGGCCGCACCAGCTTTTTCGGGGCCTTATTACCCGGCCGATACGCGCACACACGATTGCGGCCGGAGCGCTTGGCGCGATACAGCGCGGAGTCAGCTTTCTCGACCAATTGAATCGGATCGCTGGCATCGGCTGGGAATGAAGCGACGCCTACGCTGATGGTCATGTGATGCGTCCGTGGTTCTGACAGTTCGGAACTGCCGCGGCGTGTCGCGGAAAACTCGTACTTCTCGATCGCCGAGCGCACACGTTCGGCGGCGACCATCCCCTGCGCGTAGTCAGCGTCGAGCAGAAACGCGGCGAACTCCTCTCCGCCAAAACGCGCACCGACATCACCCGCGCGCAAAGAACCTTTGATCACCGCGCCCACTTCTTCCAAAGTTTCGCTGCCAACCAGATGCCCGTAAGTATCGTTGACCTCTTTGAAATGGTCGAGGTCCATCATCAACACGCAAAACGGTTTGTTTTCAGCTTCGGCACGCGCAGCTTCGCGACGCAACTCCGA
>DASXTE010000137.1:0-3042 GCA_036505595.1 Pyrinomonadaceae bacterium | reverse complement strand
TCGGGAGCCACGCAATTGAGACCTTCGTCCGCGTACCGACTGGCAAGGTCGCGGATGTGTTGATTGATGCCCCACCATTCGTGGATCAGGATGACCGCAGTGTTGGTATCGTGCTCTGGCCGATCGACATAGGCGGTGGTTGCTCCCTGCGTTGTATTCAACTCCAGGCTCGAAACGCGCATAGTTTCTCCTTCCAACTCCAGATTTCGATTGTCAGCTTTTGATTGGATTAAATTATATTCAAAACGCGCTAACAAAGTAATCATCAATGCGTCACGATCAAAAACCATTCTTGTCAGCTTTAGCTTGTGATATAAGTTTGCCGCTTTCCGTAAGATCACTCGAGCGAGTCACGAAATGTCATGAAAATTTATCTGCTTATTGCAAGCCTCCTGCTGATCGCGTTCTTTCCGGCGGCATCGAAAATTGCGCCTGCCGATCTGATTTTCACCGGCGGCAATATCTACACCGTCAATGCTCGGCAACCGCACGCCGAAGCCATCGCCGTAAAGGGCGATCGCATTGTCTTCGTGGGTTCGAACGCCGGCGCGAAGCAGTATCAGGGCAAGAACACGCGCGTCATCGATCTCCACGGCGCGACTGTGGTGCCCGGTCTGACGGATGCGCACTATCACTTCATCGGCGTCGGCCAGCGCGAGATGAATCTAAACCTCGAAGGCATCACGAACCTTGAAGATTTTCTCGCGAAGGTTAAAGCGCGCGTCGATCAGGCAAGGCCCGGCGAATGGGTGACGGGTCGTGGTTGGATCGAAACATTTTGGAAGCCGCCGGTGTTTCCCACGCGTTGGGACCTCGACAAGATTGCGCCTAACAATCCGGTTTACCTGACGCGAGCGGACGGCCATGGCGCGGTCGCGAACAGCGCCGCCTTGAAGATCGGCGGCGTCACGAAAGAGACAAAAGATCCTTTCGGTGGACAGGTTCTGCGCGACAAAGAAACTGGCGAACCGAACGGAATGCTGCTCGACAACGCGCAGGGTTTCGTTTCCAGACACATCCCCGCAGCCGGTGAAGGGAACATCGAGCAGGCGATGATGCTCGCCGATCAGCGCAGCATCATGCTCGGCTGGACGCAGGTGCAGGATCCGGGCGGCAGCTATCGCGATGTCGAGCTGTACAAGAAACTTTACGGCGAAGGAAAGCTGAAGATTCGCGTTTACAAGGCCGTCTATGGGCCGGGACCTGAGGCAAATCGCCTTCTAAAAGAAGGCCCAATCATTGAGGCTTTCGACAATCACTTCAATCTGCGCGCCATCAAAGTCGTTTCCGACGGCGCGCTCGGTTCGCGAGGCGCGGCACTGCTCGCCCCGTACAGCGATTCACCCGACAGCAAAGGTTTCCTGCGCGTGAAAGAGGAAGATCTTCTGCCGATGCTGAAAGACGCTTTGCGGAAAGGAATTCAGGTTGAGACGCATGCGATTGGTGATTGGGCAAATCGGTTTGTGCTGGACGAGTACGAGAAGGCTTTGCTGGCCGTGCCCCCTGCGCAGCGCAAGATTCGCAATCCACGTTGGCGCGACGAGCACTCACAGATCATCAACCCCGCGGATATTCCGCGCTTTGCAAAGCTTGGCATCATTCCTTCGATGCAGCCGTCGCACGCGATCGGCGACTTGCACTTTGCGCCGAGCCGTCTCGGACTCGAACGCTTGAAAGGCGCGTACGCGTGGCAGAGCTTGCTGAAAACGGGTGCGATCATTCCCGGTGGTTCCGACGCACCGGTCGAGCGCGGCGAGCCGATGATCGAATTCTATGCAGCCGTGGCGCGCAAAGACATTCGCGGCTTTTCAGGGCCGGGTTGGCATCCGGAAGAAAAAGTCACGCGCGAACAAGCCTTGAAAATGTTCACGATTTGGCCGGCCTACGTGGCGTTCGAAGAGCGGCTGCGTGGCTCGATCGAAGTCGGCAAGCTCGCGGACCTGACCGTCCTTTCGGGAGACATCATGAAGATTCCCGAAATGGACATCCTCAAAACCCGTTGTGTCATGACGGTGATTGGCAGCCAGGTCGTCTACGAATCGAAATAGGCGCACGGTAGGCGAACTCTTCCAATTCGCCGAGTGGTTTTAGTGCAAACCTCGCGCTCTTCTGTACCGAAGATTTACAACCGGAATGCAACAGAAGCACGCGCGCATTTTTCAGCGCGTGTCTTTTCTGAGCAAAACTCAAGCAGAGTTGCGGAGACCTCGGACAAAACTCGTTGGCATAACCGTTGCTCAAAGGTCGCAACGACAAAGGCAGAAGGTAAGTAATTCGGGTCAGGCTCTGAGACAGTAGTTGAGAGGCGCTTTGGGGGAGGCGCTTCCCATCTTGAGCGATGGCGGCTCTTTCGGGGGAACGGAGTTGCCAGGACAGTCGCAGAGCAAAAAGGCAGGGCTGTTGATAAGCGGCCTGTAGAGGTTAGGGGGAGCCTCGCAGGATTATCAGCAGCCCGCAAGCCTTTTATGGACTCGAACAGAGCGCGCAAGTCAGAACCACCTGCGAGAGCGGGTGGTTCTTTTTTTGGTCGATGTCTCCCATACTTATGGATGAATCATCCCAGCCCGGGTAGTGACCCAATTTCTTCTCTGCGGCACTCTGCGAAGTCCTCCGCGTACTCTGCGGTTTAATGGAAATTTTCAAGAGCATTCAACCGTAGAGGCCGCAGAGCGTCTCGCTGAGGTGTCGCAGAGGATTCGAATTTAGGGCATTACTCCGGCCCGCAGGCGGTTCTGACCTCAAGTTGAATCTGCTACACTCGCCGTCCACGTTTTTCTATTCACGATTCACGATTTACTATTCACTAGCCTTGTCTGCGCCCAACATCGAAACCATCGTCTCGCTCGCGAAGCGTCGCGGCTTCGTTTATCCGTCATCGGAAATTTACGGTGGCTTAGGCAGCGCTTGGGACTACGGGCCCATGGGTGTTGAGTTAGCCAACAACGTGCGGCAGGCCTGGTGGCGCTGGATGGTTTACGAACGCGACGACATCGAAGGGCTCGATTCATCGATCATTCTTAATCGAAAAGTTTGGAAGTATTC
>DASXTE010000136.1:0-14930 GCA_036505595.1 Pyrinomonadaceae bacterium | reverse complement strand
CACGAACGCGAGATGGATGGTCGGTTGCATCAGATTAGAAATAGATTACTTCATCAACGTTTGCACCATCGCCAGACGTTCACGCTCATCATCACCCGAGCGAATCGGCAGCAAGAGCCAACGAAACTTACAAGGCATCGTTGTTTCAATCGCCCAGCACGCCGTTAGCGAGCCTTCCTTTGCGCCGTAATCACGCGAGGTGAATTGCTCTTCAAACTGCGGCGGCTGCGCTAGATTGAGAGGTCGGATCAGCAGGCGCGCGCCGCTGTTTGGGTCGCGAGCCAAAGCGGAGTTTCCGTTGTGAGCCCTTACTTCCAAGCCAGCGTTGAAGTGAAATCGCGTCGTCAACTCATGCAAGCCTGCGCCGGTAAACTCGTCCTCAACCAGCCAGAACCCGTTGCGTTTGTCAAAGCGAACGCTGCGGCGATGCGTGACCGGTTGAGCCAATCTTTGATAGCCGTCATGCTCCGCGACGGCGTAATCAAACTCAGCATTGGTTTCCCAAACCAGCACGCGCGGATGCGCTTCATCTCCAATCACGAAAGGCGTCTGCTCGTCAATTGTATTTTGCTCAACGCCATCGATCTGCACGGTCGAGTGGTACGCGGTTGAGCGAAATAAGTGGCGTTCGTGCAAGTCAGCGGTGTAAACGTATGAACCAGGATCGACTATGAATGCTGTGCCGCCCGCCGACACTTCGATGCTCAAAGCATCGTTGTGCCCATGTGAGCCTCGGCCGTTCAGTCCGCAGCCGCTGGCGTTGAATAGCAGATAAAGATCCTGGTGGCGAAGGACGTAAACGTCTGCGTGCGGGAACCCTTTTGATTCCGCAGTCCGGGCGATATCGAGCGATCCGTAGTCGCGGACGCCTTGCTCACCGAAAAGCCACAGTACTTCTTCCGGAGCCTTCTCCTTCATCTTGAACCGCGGTTCGCGAAAAACAGTCGCCGCGATTCCGAGAACGTATTCATGATCATCGCCCGCGCGCTTGAGGATCGGCAAAACCTGTCCGCTGTCTGAATCACCAATCAAAGGCGCGCGGCCGTCAGGTCGCAGATAAGCACGGATGTATTCGGCCGTTTCCCGTAGCTTCTGCCAGTACTTCTTGTCAATCTCAATTCCATTGACGTGGCAAAGCACAAACGAGTACAGCATCAATTCAAGCTTCAGACGATGATAGCCCGTTGAACTCTCCGAGTCCGCGCCGTCCGCCAGAATTTGCTTATCAATTTCATTGATCAGCTCGCGCAAACCGAACTCGCGCCACGCGCGCGCCTCAGCCAGTTCCGGCAAAATGATCCCAAGCCACAACAAACCGGCGACATCACACATGTAGTGATTGCTCGTGGCGATGTGCGAATACTCGAGATTGCGCCGAATGTGCGCGCCGTGCTGATCGAACATCATCAGCAGTTCTGCCAGTGCGTCTTCATTCACTTGCTGTGACGAGAGAAAGAGCGTGAAAGCCGCCAGCAGGTTCATCGCCCGCAGCGCAACTTCCATCGCGCAACTCCAGTTGACCCCGCGCGCGACCGGATTCTGCGAGTGCCAACTCCGCACCTGTCGAAGAAATTCGGGGCAAAACTTTTCATCTTTCGTTACCGCATACGCGCGGCCAAGCGTGATGAGATGCGCCACACGATTCAACTCCCACAGCACGCGCGCATCGGAACCGTCGCCGCGAAACAAGTTGATGTCGCCGTGATAAGTCAGAGGCCAGTCGGCGCCTGACAACGGATCAAGGTTCCAATCAATCTCGCCCGCGCCAAAGCATTTCTCGCCAAACCCCAGTAAAGGCCAACAATGCTCGTTGGCAATTCGCGTCGCCTTGCCAATCAGCTTAGCCGTGCCTTCGTCAAATAATTCATTTTGCAAACGCGCCGTGCTGTCGAATTCAGCAAAGCCCGGAAAGAATGTCGGCGACTGGCGAGCTTTGAAATGATTCAGCAGCTCAGCCCGCGACAGGCGCGCAAACTCCGGCCTCAGCCGCGCTGGCTGCCGATCGAGTTGGGTAAGCTGTCGCTGCTCGCGCCGGCGCAGCAAGCCAGAGTTAATCCGGCGCACAGCTTCGAGCGCCACCGTGCTTGCGCCGACGTCGCCGCGCAGCATTCGCTTGATTGTTGAGATTGCCCTCATCAAACGTGAGGGAGAAGGTTAAATGCGAGGGACGAAAACGGCAACGACAAAACTACAGACGAATGATCCGCGCCCGGCTACCACGCCGCAAATCGCCGTTGAGGGCGTTGCGCGTATCGACGACCAGCGGGGCCAGCCCAATTACTCGCGCGTAATCGATCGTGCTGTGATTGGTCACGATGACCACACAATCAGCCTCGCGAATTTCGTCTTCGGTGAGTTCAACTGACGACAAGGGCGCGCCGCCGCCTTGGGTGTGCGCGTCGTCAAAGCGCAAATCAGCCACGAACGGATCGTGATAACGCACATCGCAGCCTTTCAGCCGCAGACGATCGATGATCGAGAGCGCGGGACTCTCGCGCACGTCGTCGATGTCCTTCTTGTACGCCACGCCCAGCAACAAAACACGCGAACCATTCATCGGTTTACGCGCGTCATTCAAACCATCCGAAACAAGCTGCACGACGTGTTCAGGCATGCGCGAATTCACTTCTTCAGCCAAGCTAATGAAGCGCGACTCGAAGCCGTGCTCGCGCGCTTTCCATGAAAGATAGTGCGGGTCGAGCGGTATGCAGTGCCCGCCAATGCCGGGGCCGGGATAGAACGGCATGAACCCGAAAGGCTTGGTGGCGGCGGCGCGAATCACTTCCCACGTGTCTATGCCGAGCGCATAACACAGCCGCGCCATTTCGTTCGCCATGCCGATGTTTACCGCGCGAAAAGTGTTTTCGAGAAGCTTCGCGGCTTCAGCGACACGCGCCGAGCTGACCGCGTGCACCTCGCGAACGATTTGCGAATAGAGAGTCGCTGCGGCTTCAGTCGAATCGTCCGTCACGCCGCCGACGACTTTGGGAATGTTGTTCGTTTTGAATTCGGGGTTTCCCGGATCGACGCGCTCCGGAGAAAATGCGAGCAGGAAATCCTCGTCAAGCTTGAATCCCGTTTCCTCCAGCATCGGCAGCAACACTTCATCTGTCGTGCCTGGATAAGTCGTCGATTCGAGAATGATCAATTGCCCTCGCCGGAGACGATTCTTTATCTCTCCGGCTGCCGCGAGAATGTATGAAACGTCGGGCTCCTTCGTCTTTCGCAAAGGCGTCGGCACACAGATGATGATCGCTTCGCAGTCCTTCAGTTCGTCGAAGTTCGTGGTCGCGTGCAACCGGCCGCTGTCGATTAACTCCTTGACCTGCGCTGACGCCACATCGCCGATGTATGACTCGCCCGAATTAATCGTCGCCGCTTTCTCGCCGTCGACTTCAAAACCAATCGCGCTGAAACCGCTGCGCGCAAACTCAGTTACCAGCGGCAGCCCAACGTAGCCCAGGCCGATCACACCGACGCGAGCGTGCTTACCTTTGATTGAATCGATGATTTCGTTCTTGATCATGAATCTGTTTCTTGAGAGAGCGATGCAAATCATAAAGGCAGCAAGTCTCAAAGCCAAATGGAGCACGGACGCGGCTTTGCCGCCTGATGTGCGGAAGGTCTATGACCTTACGGAAGATGCTCTATAGAGACTCGGGGCTACGCCCCTGACGCGAAGCGTAGCCTCGCTGAATCAAAAACTAACTCTCGCGGAAAGGCAGAGCCTATCCTCACATCAGGCGGCAAAGCCGCTCCCATTAATCTTGATTGCTCGCTTGAAAGGCGTATTATGCCGCAACGCCTTGTCGTCCGAGCAGCTTGCGCGCTTGTTTTTCATTCGCTTATTCCAATGAAGGAGACACTTCAATGCCCCCTCTAATCATCGATACCGGGAACACGGCTTTCATGCTTTTGTGCTCAAGCCTCGTCATGCTGATGACGCCGGGGCTGGCTTTCTTCTACGGAGGATTGGTCGGTCGCAAGAACGTTCTGGCGATCATGATCCAGAGCTTCGTGTCCATGGGTTGGACCACCGTGCTTTGGTGGGCGTTTGGTTTCTCGCTCTGCTTCAGCGGTGACATGAAAAGCGGCACCGATTTCTTCGGCATCCTCGGCAATTTTCACTGGGCCTTTCTACGCGGGATTACTCTAGATACGCCATCGCTGATCAATCCGTCGATCCCGATGATTGTCTTCTGCGCCTACCAGATGATGTTCGCGATCATTACGCCGGCGCTGATCACAGGCGCGTTTGCGAATCGCGTGACCTTCAAAGCGTACATGCTTTTTCTCACCGCATGGCTCACGCTGGTTTACTTTCCGTTCGTGCACATGGTTTGGGGCGGCGGCATTCTGGCGAGTTGGGGCGTGCTGGATTTCGCGGGCGGCATCGTCGTTCACAACATCGCCGGTATTGCCGCGTTGGCTTCAGTGCTGTACGTGGGCAGACGTAAGGTCGCCGATCACGGGCCGCACTCGATTCCGCTGGTCGCGCTGGGCACGGGAATGCTTTGGTTCGGATGGTACGGGTTCAACGCCGGCAGCGAGTTCCGCGTCGATTCGGTTACCGCGGTTGCTTTTCTCAATACGGATCTGGCCGCCAGTTTCGCAGCTATCGCCTGGCTTTGCATGGACTGGATGACGACGAAGAAGCCGAAGTTCCTCGGTTTGCTGACGGGTGCCGTTGCAGGACTCGCCACGATCACGCCGGCCGCGGGTTATGTTTCTCCAGCCACGGCTTGTCTGATCGGAATCGTTTCGGGTGTCGTCTGCTTTTACGCCGTGGCGCTGAAAAACAGACTGCGCTGGGACGATGCGCTGGATGTTTGGGGCGTGCACGGTGTCGGCGGTTTCCTCGGCATTGTTCTTTGTGGAGTGTTCGCCACCACGTTATTCAATCCGGCAGGTGCGGATGGCCTGCTGCGCGGCAACTCGCGTTTCTTCCTGGTCCAACTTGGTGCGGTATGCCTCTCCTCGATCTGGGCGTTCGTCTTTACTTACGTGATGCTTTGGATCATCGACCGAATCACAGCGGTCAAAGTCGATGAAGCCGGAGAGACGGCCGGCCTCGATATGGCGATCCACGGCGAGGCAGCCTATCTCGAAAGCATTTGAACTGCGTTGTGAGGAATCGCACCTACGACGTGGCCGTTATCGGCGCGGGAGTCTTCGGCGCCTGGACCGCCTGTCAACTAGGACGGACGGGAAAGCGTGTGCTGCTGATCGACGGGCATGGGCCTGGCAATGGTCTTTCAAGTTCAGGCGACGAGTCCCGCATCATTCGCATGGGCTACGGCGCTGATGAGACTTACACACGTTCGGCTTGGCGGTCGTTGCAACTTTGGAAAGAACTGTTCGCGCACACCGGCGAGTCGCTGTTCCACCGAACGGGGGTGCTTTGGCTGGCGCATGAAGGCGATCCATATCCTGTGAAATCGTTCGAGACGCTGACAAGGCTGGGCATTCCCATTGAAAAGTTGACGGTGGATGAGACGAATGGCCGGTATCCGCAAATATCAACTGAAGACATCTCCGAAGCTTTCTTCGAGCCCGAAAGCGGCGTGCTCGTCGCGCGACGCGCAGTACAAGCAGTCGTCTCAGAGGCAATCAAGCGCGGCGCGGACTATTTCCAGGAAGCCGTTAGTGGCCCGGGCGTCCCGCCCGTGATTCACGCGCAGGATGCGCGTACAAAAGACACGCTCGACTATTTAGTTACCTCCAATGACCGTCGCATTTCAGCCGGCGTTTACGTGTTCGCTTGTGGCGCATGGCTGCCGAAGATTTTTCCTGACGTGCTGGCGAGTCGGATACACCCGACGCGACAGGAGGTTTTCTACTTCGGCGCGCCCGCGGGAGATCGTTTCAGTCCCCCAAACCTGCCCACGTGGATCGATTTCAAAGAAGAAGCGTACCTGTTGCCGGAGGTCGAAGGCCGCGGTGTAAAGGTCGCGATTGATCGGCACGGACCGGCGTTCGATCCCGACCACGGCGATCGGGTCGCAAGCGCCGAAGGTCTGGAGGAAGTGCGTCGTTATCTAGCGCGCAGAATGCCGGAATTAAAGGATGCGCCGGTGAGCGAATCACGAGTTTGCCAGTACGAGAACACTTCGAACGGCGACTTTCTCATCGACCGTCATCCCGAGTTTGAAAATGTCTGGCTGGTAGGCGGTGGTTCAGGCCACGGATTTAAGCATGGGCCGTTTGTAGGCGAGTACGTGAGGGCGCGAATCGAAGGTGGAGATGCCGGATTGGAGCCGCGCTTTAGTTTGGTCACGAAATCGGATGCGCACCAGCGAAGTGTTTACTGACGCGGATCACGCTTCCGCAGTGGCAGCGACGGCCGATGCTTCCGCCAAACGCTTCACAATCACCAGCGTGATGTCGTCCGCCGCGGGTGTGCCTTGCGAGAATTTTGTGAGTGCCGACTCGATTCGATCGCGAATGCCGGCGGCTGATGCGTCCATGTTTCGCGCGACCGCTTCGTACAGACGTGTCGGGCCGAATTCTTCGCCGGTTGGGCTCACCGCTTCTGAGACGCCGTCGGAATAAATCACAAGTACATCGCCAGGATTCAACTTTGTGCGGCCTTCGCGGAAATCGGCCTGGGCCATGATGCCGAGCGGCAATCCGCCCGCGGCGAGCTGCTCCATCGTGCCACCAGTGCGAACGATCAGTGGCGGGTTGTGACCGGCGTTAAGAAACGCCAGATCGCCCGTTTGCGGATTCAGGTCGGCATAAAACAAAGTCACGAAGCGGTTGGCGGGAATGCTTTCGACGAGATAACGATTAACGGCGCTAATCGTCTCGACCAAAGAACTGTGGGTATCGAATTGCGCATGGATCGCCGCGTGCAGCGACGACATCAGCAGCGCAGCAGCAGTGCCCTTACCGGAAACGTCGCCCAGCGCGACAACGAGGTTGCCGTTCGCGCGATGAATGAAGTCGTAATAGTCGCCGCCAATTTCGTAGCACGGAAAACTAATGCCTTGCAGCTCATAACCTTCCAACTGCGGCGAGGAGGTCGGTTGGAAGCGCTGCTGAATCTCGCTGGCGACTTCCAGCTCGCGCTCCAAACGTTGCCGCTCCAATTGTTCTTCCGCCAGGCGAGCATTCTCAACCCGAATAGCCGCCACCGAAGATAATGTCGTGAGCACCTTCAAATGATCTTCCGTGAACCGTCCGTCGGCGATTGGGGAGTCGGCATAGATGATGCCGAAGACGTTTTCGCCAACGCCCAGCGGCACGGCCAGCACGGAACGTACGCCTTGCAGCACAACCGTGCCACCCATAAATCGCGGATCGGCTTGCGCGTCTGACGTCAACACGGATTTGCCGTTGTTAACGACTTCGTCTATCACGGAACGGCTGATGCGAATTTCGCCCACGTCTCCGGCACGATCGCGCAGGCGCGCGACAGCAACTTTCAGTTCGGGGTTATTTTTTTCCCGCATCATCAGCATGCAGCGATCGGCGGGCACGGCTTCGAACACGAGCGTCACGATCTGCTCGAGCGTCTCGTTCAAAGTCACGGAAGCCAGCAGCGCCACGCCCACTTTGCTGATGAGCGCGAGCAGGTCTGTCTTCTGCTCTACTTTTTCATGCGCGGCGGATTCGTGCGACCGTGAGAGAGCGCCTTCAATCTGTTGGAACAGACCCGACGTCGTGCGGTCGGCCGACGAGAGCGCAATCGTCGCCTCAGGCATCGACGAACTCTGTTCGGTGATCATCGTGGCGCCGCTGCTGAGCGGGAATGGGCCATCGTTGAAGACGATTTCAGTTTCGCCGATCTGAATGCGGCCGCCGCGCGTGAGCGGAATCGACGCGTCGACAATCGCGCCGTTGTAAAGTGTGCCGTTTGCGGAACCCAGGTCCTGAAGGAAGTATTCGTCGCCTTCGTGACGCACTTCGGCGTGCACACGCGACGCAAATGGATCGGGAATGCAGAGGTCGTTGCGGGCCGAACGGCCAATAGTGATGCGCAGGCGGCTGAGCGGAAAATGCTCGGCCGTGCGATCGGGATACCTGACGATTAACTCAGCCATTGGGTTAAGAGTTCAAGCTTCAGCTTGTCGCGCCTGGCGGCAACCTGAAGGTTGGACTCTGAACTGCCGTTACAACTGCGGACGCGGCCGGCGCGCTTTTGTCGCCGATAAACCGGCGCCATATTCGCGAATTACCACCGTCCCCGCGATTAAGTCATGCAACGCCCGGCCCGTTGGATTGACAATCGCAAGCAAGAATCCAAGTCCGAATAGCAAGAAAGATATCGGATAGCCGACGAAATGACGGAGCAACGCTCGGCCGACGCCCGGCAAGCTGCCATCAGTCTGCTCCAAACGCAAACCTGTCGTCCATTTTCCAATTGTCTTACCCGTGAGTCCGGCGAGTACTCCCAAATCCAAAACGGCTGCTACGAGCGTGAAAAGAATCCCGATATTCTCGGCCGTTCCACCGGCCAGGCGTGCGCCGCCTCCCATTAGTCGCGCCACGAGAGTGCTGAACGTGAGAATCAGCGCCAGCACAATGTAATCGATCAGTAGCGCGCCACAGCGGAGCGCAAACGGCGCGCGGTAACGGACGCGAATGTGCTCGAGGCGTTTCGAAGTTGGGCGCGAGGGTTTCCCCGTTTCAAGTTTGGCCGGCATTGCTGCTTGCATCAGTTTTGATCGGCCAGGTTACCGGCCCCATCACCCAACCAGGAAGTGCAATGTGGTTTCACCCAGGCGAATTCGATCGCCGCTATCGAGCGCGCGTGGCTGCCTTGGCTCGAGGTGGATCATATCATTGATTACCGTGCCGTTGACTGAGCCGAGGTCTTCGACCATGAACGAGTTGCCTTCGCGCCAGATGCGCGCATGCCGGCGCGAGACCTTAGTGTTCGGATCGAACCGCGACAAATCGATCTCCGGAAAGATGTTCGACAAAGGATCCGTCCGCCCGACCAGGTTGGTGTCCTTTTGCAAAAGGAACGAAGCATCCAGTTCCGTGGTGCCGGCGACCACCAGTTTTGCCGTCGTGCGCGCCTGGAGCGACGCACTCGAATCTGTTCCGGCAAGCGGCTGCCGCGAACCGCAATGCGCACAGAAGACGTCATCACCCGCAATGCGGCCGCCACAGAAACCACAGAACACGCTGGAGACCGCCATCGTCTCCCCGCCTAATTGGTAGGCAGGCACGCCGTAGCTGACCTGGCCTGAGCGAAGCTTGTCCAGATGCTGCGACAAGGCGTCGCGCAACTCGGCGCCCGTTTGGAAACGATGTTCGGGTTTGTATTCGACGGTGCGTATCAGAATGCGCTCCATCTCGCTGGAAAGCTGTGGATTGATCTGGCGCGGACGCGGATTCTTTGTGAAATCAAAAATCAGCAGGGGATTGTCCTGCGGATCCGATCCAGTCAGCAGGTGAAACATCGTCGCGCCCAGACTGTAAATATCGACGCGCGGGTCGGCGCGCCCGCTGAACAATTCCGGCGGCGCGTAGCCCATCGTGCCTACGGCGGTGACGCCTTTTTCCTTCTTGTTAACCCAGCGCGCAATGCCGAAATCGATCAGCATGATGCGATTGTTGTTGCTGTCGATCATCAGATTCGCCGGCTTCAAGTCGCGATAGATGATTGACTGCGGCCGAGTGTGCAGATAATGCAGTACATCGGCGACCTGAATTCCCCACTCTGTTACCGTCGGCTCATCGATGCGCCCCTGGGGCGTGGCGCGTAAACGCGAAGCGAGGTCGCTGCCGGGAATGAACTTCATCACCAGATAAAACCGTTCAGAGTTCTCGTCGTAGAAATAATCGTAAACCGTGGGAATCGACGGATGTTCAAGCTCCGTCAGCAGCAACGACTCGCGTTTGAAATCGGCAATCGCTTTTTCATGTTGGGCGTCGTCGAGGTGGGACTCGATCATTTCTTTCACGGCGCGCGGCGCATCGCCGAGATTGCGATCCTTCGCGAGATAAACCGCGCCCATGCCGCCGCCACCAATGCGGCGAACTATCTCGTATCGATTGTTGAGAACTTTGCCGCCGGACAGCGCCTTTGGTTTGCTTGATCGCCGCTTGTCGTCTCCCGCGCGGGAGGTGGCGCCGATCTCAGCGCTGTCAGCCGCGACATCTCCAGTGGTCGCATCGACTTCGACTTTCGGCGCGCCCCAGGTGCTGCTGCCGATGCCGAGGCTCTGGGACAGATCGGCATCCGCCGGCGCGCTTTCCAGCGGCTCTTCAGACTTCACGCGCGCGCCGCAACTGCCGCAAAAATTCTCGTCCAGCGCCACATTGGCGCCGCATTCTTTACAAGCGGGCATTACAAACTTTGTCCACGTGAGGAAGCTTCTTCCGTTATTTCGTGCCGGGCTTAACCGATAAATTTACTTGCTGAGACGGAACCGCAAAAAAGTCTTACCGACAATAATTTCGTCGCCATCGTTCAGCGCCTGGCGGGCCCCGGGTTTTAGCCGCGGGCCACGATTAACGAACGTTCCGTTCGTTGAGCCGAGATCCTCGATCTCGTATTGTCCGTTCTGTATTGAGATCCGGGCGTGCCGCCGCGAAACTTTCGCTTCCGGATCGTCTGAGTCCAAATCAACATCCGGAAATATGCCGCCATCAGCATCCCAACGGCCAATCTCCGATCCGTTTTTCCCCAGCGGAAATTGTTTTCCGGCCGATTTTCCCCGCTCGATTGTTAAAGTGGCGTTCTGTGGCGTCACAAGTACCGCGCCAGTCGACTGTTCAGAAAACACGGGCGAGATAGACGAGGATCCGGGACGCGCTACAGTTACGGGAACGTCTTTGTTGCCCCGGCCGTCTCCTCCGTTGGCCTGCGGATTCAATCGATCAGCCGGCCGGCCGGCGAGCCAAAGCGCAGCTCCACACTCATCGCAATAACGCGAACCTTCCAGGTTTTGTGTGCCGCATCTTTCGCAAGTAATCATCGCAAAAACTAGCGCCGGCCTGGTGCCGAAACAACCAAAGCCCGCGCGCAATCATATCTTATCCCGAAAGCGTGAAGCGGGACAATGCTGAGGTTTCGCATATTCCCCTCGATGCCACTGCGGATTGCTACCCTTCGGAACGACCTACTCGTCGCGTATAATCAACGTGTTACCTCGATTTTCCTGAAACCGACCGCCGGATTTCGTCGTAAAACCAACTCTAGCGTGGAACTGCGTCTCGACGCCCGGCATCCAAGCAACGACAAACTGAAGTTTAAGGAAAGAAAAATGGCCCTCAGCAGAAAAAAGAAAATCATTATCATAGTGTCCGGCGTCGTCTTGCTGGCGCTGGTCGTAATCATCAGCGTCGTTGCCACGCGCAAAGAAGTGCCGGAAGTCACGACGGTCAACGTGAATGTCCGGCCTGAGCTGCGCTCGACCGTCACGGCGTCCGGCGAAGTCCGGCCGATTCGCTACATCAAGCTCACCAGCGAAGTGCCGGGACGCATCCTCGAAATCTACGTTAACCCCGGCGATCAAGTGACCAAGGGCCAGGCGCTGGTGCGCGTTGACCCGACGCAGTTGCAGGCGAGCCAGGAAGCACAATGGGCCGCGACCCAGGCTTCGTTGAATGACGTTCAAAATGCGCGCAACGCAGTAAGCTCGGCCCAGCAGGGCCTGGTCGTAGCTGAAGCGGCGGTTTCGCAGGCCAAACAAAACGCTGCGTCCGCGGCAATCGATCTCAAAGCCACCGAGCGCGAACTAAAGCGCGCTACGAATCTGGTCGAATCAAACGTGATGTCGCGCGCGGAGTACGACGCGACACGCGATCGCTACGATCAAGCGAAAGCGAAGCTTGATGCCGCAAATATCGCCGTCAGAGAGGCGCAGGAGCGCGCGAACCAGCAGCGCGTGTCAGTGAAGGAAGCCCAAACCGGCATCCGGTCGAGCGAGATGCGCGCTAATCAGCAGCAGGCGATCCTGCGCGGCCAATCCAGCCAGCGCGAGAAGGCCACGCAATATTCGCCGCTGAATGGAGTCGTCGCAGACATTCCGACTCGCGTTGGTGAATACGCCGTGTCCGCGTTGTCATCGACGCCGTTGATGACGATTGCCGACATGTCGACCATCAACGTTGAAGTCAACGTCGACGAAACCGAAATTGCGAACGTCGACGTCGGCCAGGAAGCGAAGGTCAAAGTTGACGCGCTCGGCGACAAAGAAATGAAAGGGGTCGTGACGCAGAAAAACCCTCTGGCCGTGGCGAAGTCTGACACGCAAGGCGGTCTTTCGAATCGCGTCAACGTGCAGGAAGCGAAAGAATTCAAAGTTACGCTCGAACTGCGCGAGCTTGCGGACCTGGAGCGCGGCAAACTCCGTCCCGGTATGAGTGCCACGGCGACTATCACGACCAAGACAAAGAACAACGTCATCGCGGTTCCGTTGCAAGCCATCGTGGAGAAAGCGCCGCCGACACCAGGGCCGGGACCGACGATCGCCAGCAGCGCGCCGGAAGTTCCCGGTGAAAAGGCAAAAGAAATCAAGGGCGTTTACGTGCTCGACAAAGCAAACAAGGTGAAGTTCGTCGAAGTCACCACCGGCATCACCGGCGAATCCGACATCGAGATTACTTCGGGTCTGTCCGCCGGCACGGAAGTCGTCACCGGCCCGAGTCGCGTCCTGAAGACGCTGAAAGACGGAACCGCCGTCAAGCGTCAAACGCGCAAGCCGGACGCTAACGCAAACGCGGGAAGCTAATGGCGCCCTCTTCCTCTGGGAGAGGGAGCGAAAACGAACACAATGACAGAAGCGACGATAACGACATCCGCAGCCACAATGGTCCAGCCACAACTGCCGTCCGACGACGGCAAGGGCACGACTATGATCGCGATGCGCGACATCTGGAAGACCTACGACATGGGCGCGGAAAAAGTGCACGCGCTGCACGGCGTCTCGTTCGATGTGCGTCGCGGCGAATACCTCGCGATCACCGGCCCCTCAGGTTCCGGCAAGTCCACCCTGATGAATTTGATCGGGTGCCTCGACACGCCTTCGCAAGGCCAGTACTGGCTAAACGGGAAGAACGTATCTGAGATGGATGACGACGAACTCGCGCGCATCCGTAATCAGGAGGTCGGCTTCGTGTTCCAAACTTTCAACCTGCTGGCGCGCGCGACGGCTCTGCACAATGTCGAGCTGCCGCTGATTTACGGTGGCATTCCCGGCGCGAAACGTCATGAGATGGCCAAGCAAGCGCTTGGCGCAGTTGATCTCACCGACCGCATGACGCACCGGCCGAACGAGCTCTCAGGTGGTCAGCGTCAGCGCGTGGCGATTGCGCGCGCGCTGGTTAATCACCCGTCGATTTTGCTCGCCGACGAACCGACCGGAGCGCTCGACACCGCGACCAGTTACGACATCATGAACCTCTTCGCTAAGCTTCACGAAGAGGGCAATACCATCATCCTTGTCACACACGAACACGACATCGCCGCGCGCGCCCATCGCATCATTTCGATCCGCGACGGATTGATCGAAAAAGACGAGACAGTCAGGTAGGACCGCTGCAATGCACTCGAGCAGCGAAACAACCCCCGGGCCGCTCATCTTTGGCAAGCGGCTGTCTCTGCCTGCGCGCATTCGCTCGTTTCCGACCGTGCGAATTGCCGCGGTGTGGGAAGCGTGTCTGGTTGCGGGCGCCAGTCTGCGCCAGAACAAGCTGCGAACGGCGCTGACGTTGGTCGGTATCGTCGTCGGTGTGACGGCGGTGATCGCGGTCGTCACGATAATCAAAGGCCTCGACCAAACGGTCGCGAACACTTTCAATTCACAGGGGTCCACGGTCTTTACGATTTCGAAGAGACCGCGCGTGATCACTTCGCGCGAGGACTTCATCAAGTACAACAAGCGCAAGGACCTTAGTGAAGAAGATGCTGACGCGATCTTTCGCTTGTGCACGGTCTGCTGGCGCATGGGCGCCGTAGCCAACGATGTGGTCAACACAAAGCATGGCAACCAGAAGAACGAGAACGTCCAAATGCGAGCCATTAAGCCGACCTCGACATTTGATATTGATGGCGTATCGCTCGACGCAGGCCGTTACTGGAGCGAGGCGGAAGGCGACGACGCACATGAAGTTGCTGTGGTGGGCGCCGACATTGTGACGAATTCATTTCCCGGTTTATCGGCCGACCAGGTGTTGGGCCAACAATTATGGGCGGGCGGGCGGCCTTATCTGATAATTGGGGTGCTACAGCCCCTTGGAAAAATCCTGGGCGCCTCGCGCGACAACATCATTTATGTCCCGTTTGCGACCTACAAAAAGAATTTTGGCGTAAACGTCAAACGCGGCGCGTTCAGCGCAGCCTCGATTGTTGTCCTGATTCAGACACAATCCGCCCAACAGCTTGAGGCCGCCGAGGATCAAGTCCGCGCAATCATGCGCAACCGCAGAGGCAAAACCTTCAGTGACGAAGATGACGGCTTTGCATTGGAAACTCAGGATGTCTTTCTGAATCTTTATTCGGCGGCCACTTCGAACATCTACCTGGTGACGATCGGCGTAGCGGCGATCTCGCTGGTCGTGGGCGGCATCGTCGTGATGAACATCATGCTGGTTTCGGTGACTGAGCGCACCAAAGAAATCGGCATTCGCAAAGCCGTCGGTGCACGACAAAACGATATTCGCACGCAGTTTTTGATCGAGGCGGTAATGGTAACGGCCGTCGGTGGCGCGATCGGCGTCTTGACCGGATTCGGCACCGCCTGGCTGATTGCTTTGCTGATCGGTTTTCCTTTGCTGATCAGCCTTTGGTCAGCAGTGCTGGGCGTTGGTGTTTCTTCAGTCGTAGGCGTCATCAGTGGTTTGTGGCCGGCATGGCGCGCCGCCAGACTCGATCCGATCGAAGCCTTAAGAGCGGAGTAAGCCACAGAGGCACAGAGATATGACAAGGCTTTATTTTCGTCTTAATTCTCATTCTTTGTCTCGGTGCCTCT
>DASXTE010000135.1:0-9295 GCA_036505595.1 Pyrinomonadaceae bacterium | reverse complement strand
GCGCGGCGAGGACGCGCGCATTATCATCGAAGCGCGCACCGTCACTGAAGGATCGCGCGATGGGGATTCGATTTCCGTTAATGGTGTGTGTTTGACGGCGCTCGATGTGAAGCCGGATTCGTTTGCCGCCGACGTTTCGAAAGAAACGCTGTTCAGATCAACTCTAGGCTCACTGAAAGAGGGTGCGCCGGTCAATCTGGAACGCGCGGTGACGCCGGCAACCCGTCTCGGCGGCCACATCGTGCAAGGGCACGTCGATGCCCGAGGAAAGTTTCTTGGTTCGGAAAATCATGGCGACTCGTGGACCTTCCGGTTCGCTTATCCTCCCGAGGTCGCGCGATATCTCGTTTTGAAAGGGTCAGTAGCCGTCGAAGGCATCAGCCTGACGATCGCTGATCTAGCTGATGACTATTTTGAGATTGCCGTGATTCCGAAAACGCTCGAGCTTACCAATTTCTCGCATCTCAAGCCTGGCGACGAGGTCAATCTCGAAGCCGACGTGATTGCGAAGTATGTTGAGCGAATTCTCAGTAACACCTCGCTTCAGCGAGGTGGCAGCGCCGCGATCGGCATGGAATGAGCCGTTTGAACGGCTTTCCCTCGAAAACGGTTAAAACCGTTAGGCCGGCGAGTTGGGCTTCTTCATCACCTCGCTGAAGCGAGGTGTGACTGAGATTGGAAGTCGCAAATCATCGCCTCCCGCGGTAAAATCGTAACCAATCGAAAATCGCAAATCTAATATCCGAGATTCCAAACATGTCGTTTGCTTCCATTCCTGACGCTGCCGCTGACATTCGCGAAGGGCGAATGATCATTATCGTGGACGATGAAGACCGCGAGAACGAAGGCGATCTGGTCTGCGCAGCCGAGAAGATCACGCCGGAAATCATTAACTTCATGGCGCGGCATGCACGCGGCTTGATTTGCCTGCCGTTGACTGAAGAGCGTTGCGACGAATTGCACCTCAGCCCACAGGTTTCTGACAACACTTCGCGTTTAGGCACCGCATTTACAGTTTCGATCGAAGCACGGCGCGGCGTGACAACTGGAATATCAGCCGCCGATCGCGCCACGACAATTCTCACGGCCGTCGATTCGCGCACGAAGCCGCAGGACCTGGCGCGACCCGGTCACGTATTTCCCTTGCGCGCGAAAAAAGGCGGTGTGCTCGTTCGTCCCGGCCAGACAGAAGCGGCGGTCGACATCGCGCGCATCGCGGGACTTTACCCTGCCGGCGTCATCTGCGAAATCATGAATGAAGACGGTACGATGGCGCGTCTGCCGCAGCTCAAGGATTTCACGGCGACACACGGTTTGAAGATCATAACCGTCGCGGATCTGGTTCGCTATCGAATTCAGAAAGAAGTTCTGGTACGGCGTGCGGTCGAAACAGATCTACCAACCGTGTACGGAATGTTTCGCGCGATTGCTTTCGAGAACACGATCAATGGCGACGTGCATCTGGCGATGGTTATGGGCGACGTGCGCACAGACGAGCCAGTGATGGTCCGCGTCCACACAGAGAACGTCACGTGCGACATGTTTGGCTCGACGATTGACGACACCGGTTATCAACTGCGCCGCGCCCTGGAAAAAATTGCCGAAGCCGGACAGGGCGTCGTGCTCTATCTTCGTCAAAGCGAACACGGTCTCGATCTGATTCACCAGTTGCGCACTTACGCGCTGATGCAGGAGCGCGGAATCCGCAAATCCGAAGCGAGCGCCGAAACCGGTTACGGACTGAATCGCGATTACGGCATCGGCGCGCAGATTCTGCACGAACTCGGCCTGCGAAAGATTCTCCTCCTGACGAATCACCCCCCGAAGATCACGGCCATCGAAGGTTTCGAATTGGAAGTCGTCGGCAACGTGCCCCTCGGAACCCTGGCAGCGGCCGACGCCAAAGAGATTTCAGTGAGTGACTCATTCGTGAAGATCACAGACTGAAGTCTATGCTACCTTCTTGAAATTCCCCTGTTTTCAGTTTACAAACGAAGCAGATGTTAGAGGTCAGATGTTGGATGTCAGCAAACGCCGCACTGGCATCTGACATCTAGCCTCTAACATCTGCTTTTCGGGCTCTCCTGTAGAATCTCAGTTACTGTGCAGTCGCAGCCGCGGCCTGGGGTAAATGCCGGTGAACGATAAAGAGCCTGCCGAAACGAAGCGCGCCGCGCCGCCATCATCCCCACGACGCAGACGCCGCATCGTCACTCGGCGCAACGCAATCATTGTCGGCATCGCGATCGGAATCGGCGCAGTGGCGTTGATTTTGATCGCGCTATTCGGTTACCGCCTCGGTTACGTCGACGCCTACATCGCCGGGCAAGTCAAAAACACACTTGCGCAATACGGCGTCCGCGCCGAGATTCGCAGTTTCCACACCTCAATTTCGCCACAGACCGTCGAGATGCTCGACGTCGAGCTTTATGACGCACAGAGCGGTGAGAAGCTCGGCAAAATCGATCGGCTGCTGGCGACTGTGCGGATTGAAGATCTTTACGCGCTCAATCTGCGCCGTAACATAAATCTAAAAGATTTACAGATTGAAGGCCTGGAGTTGTGGGTCGCCTTCGACGATCAAGGCCGGTCGAACTTCCGCAACATTCACATTCCACCGCCCGAACCAAACCAAAGAATTCTGTTTGCCTACTCGACTGCGCACATCGACGTGAAGAACGCGTTGATTCACTACGGCGACGCGCTGCACAAATTGTCGGGCGAGGCGCGGAATCTGCGCGCGACGATTCAGCCGGACGATCCGAACGCGCCCAGCTCGAGTTGGATGAACACCGTGACGCTGAGCGCGACGAACTCGACGTTCGCCTACGACAACCGGCCCATCAACAACATCGATGTCGAAGCGCGTGGCCGCGTGAATCAAGTTCGCGCGGAAATTCAGGAGTTGAAGCTGCGTTCGCCGGTAGCAGAAGCAACCTTGAGTGGCGTGATGGGTGACTGGCGAAAGTTGCAATACGAGTTCAACGTCACTTCCACAGTCGATCTCACTCAACTCTCGGACGTTCTCGCGACGGGCACTGCGTTGCGCGGCGTCGGAGACTTTTCCGGCACTATCACGGGCGACGGCGACAAGTACCAAATTATTGGCGGCGTGAAGTCCGACGTGCTCGCTGCCGGTGGCGTGCGCCTGCAAGGCTTGAACGTCACCGCAAAAGGTTCGGGACAGGGCAAGAGCTACGATTTCAATGGGCGCGCGGTCGCGCAACTTCTCAGCGCCGGCGATTTTCAATTGAACGCCGTGCAACTCACCGGCGGCGTGATGGGCACCGGCTCGGACTTTCGTTGGGTTGGAGAACTGCGCGCCGCAGCCGAAAAGAGTTACGGCACTACGATTACCGGGCTGATCCTGCGCGATGCGGTTGCGGAATACCGCGATGGAGTTCTCACCGCGTATGCGCCGCAACTGACCGGCAGCGCCCTCACAACTTCAACCGCGCGAGTCGCGGGCGGCATTAAGGCGACGAACATTCGCGTGAAATCCGCGAACGACGTAACGACAGCGACGATTGCGTCTGTCAAAGCCGGCAAGATTCAGGCAGCGAAAGCCACGGTCGATGGCGTCACGGCAAACAACATCGACGCGACCAGCCGGGGCGGTGTGACGAACGTGACGATAAAGGGGGTTCAAGTCGGCGCTGCAAACTTTTCCGGCGCGCAGACCGGTAGCATCAACATTGCCGGCGTACGTTTGGCAATTCGCAACGGGCGGGTTCAGGGAACGACGAATGACATCAATGCGGGCACGGTGAAGCTTGAAAACGGCCAGGTCGAAAATGTGAAGCTGGCGCGGCCGGCGTTTGCGCTCGAGCCTTCCGGCCGTTATCGCGCCAGCGCAGACTTGAGTTTGGGCGGCGGCGTACTCGGCGAAATGAAACTCGGCCCCGCGCACGCGTCAGTCGTCGCGTCGAGCGATCAAATCCAACTCAACAATTTCGTCGCTGAAGCCCTGAACGGCCGCGCCAGCGGCAATGCAACGATCGCGCTGACGAAGTCCGGGACTTCGCGTGTTGCCACCGACTTCGACAATTTCGATCTCGCGGCAATTATCGCAATCGCGTCGGGCCGCGCCGTGCCGGTTTCCAGCCGCGCGACGGGCCGCGCCGATCTGACATTCAAGGACACCGATATTGCGACCGCCAACGGCACTGTCAACGCACGACTGCAAAGCGACGCGACAGCCACCGATCTCACGCCGCTATCAGGCGACGTTGCCGTCACCGCCGACCACGGCACATTTCGAATTCAACGTGCAAATCTGCAAACCGCCGCGACGAAACTAAACGCGAGCGGCCAATTCTCAATTGACGAAGCGGTTTCAAATTTGCGCGTCGATGTCGCGTCCACCGATGCCGCAGAAATTCAGCGTCTGCTAATTACCTCCGGCGCGCTGCCCGAAATCGAAGAACAGTTCCACACGTACGGTATCGATCTCGCCGGCAAACTCAATTTCAACGGCACCGTCGCGGGCGCGTTGAAGGATCCGATGGTTAATGGCCACGCCGAACTCGGATCGCTTGTTATGAACGGCCGCGACCTCGGCTCGGTGACGGCGGACATTCAGTCGAGTGCGACGGAAACTCGCGTCGAGAACGGCCGCCTGGTGCAGGCGAGCGGCGGTGGTGCGCAGTTCGCGCTGCTGATTCCGCGCGCCGGTGAAAACAACATCTCGATTGACGCCACGCTCGATCGAATGAACACGGGCAATCTGATTGCTGCTTTGCCGATGACGCGATCAACCCGCGAACAAATCGGCGACACGTCAGGTGAAGCCTCCGGCTCTGTGAAGATCACCGGCATCCCGAACAACATGTCGGGCGTTGCCGACCTGCGTTTCGGCAAAGGTCGTCTCGCAGGCGAGCCGCTGCAAAGCTTGACTGCACACGCCACCTTCGCAGGCTCTAGAGTTGACGTCGAAAACATCGATGCGAATTTTGACGCGGGTCACATCATCGGCAGCGGCAAGTACGACACGAAAACAAAAGCCTTCGAGGCTAAGTTCAGCGGCGATCGCGTGCAGATTGAGAGGCTGACGGCGTTGGCGAATCGCCCGGGATTGCCGCAGCTCCGGGGCACCGCGAATCTCACCGCCAGCGTTTCGGGTGTTGGCGTCGATCAGTCGACTTACAACATCAACTTCAACGGCGAGAGCAATGATGTGACGATCGATGGCCGCCAGGCAGGCGCGGTAAAACTGGTCGGCGTCACGGAAAACCGGCAGCTCAACATAACCTTCACCACCACCGGCTTACTCGGCGCAAATCCGCAACTCGTCACTGCGCAGATCGACCTCTCAAACGAAAAACTTCCCGCCGTGGTTGAATCAACGATTACTGGCGCGGATTTAACACAAGTCTTGAAGCTTCTTCTGCCGGAAACCGAAGTTGCAGTCAGCGGTCGCGCGACGGGAACGCTGAAACTCGCCGGCAACCTGATGACCGAAAACGATCAGGGAGAAGAAGTATTTTCGTGGCGCGGCCTGACAGGTTCAGCAACCTTCACAGAACTGACGATAAACGTCGCTGACGTGCAGCTTGCTCCAACCGGTCCACTCGTCATCGATTTCGCCCCAGGTGAAGTGAATTTTCACGAGACGCGCTTCACGGGGCCCGGTACCAACGTCACGATCGCGGGGACGGTTGCGACCGGGCCAGGCGGCCGCGAAAACCTGGACGTGAACGGCGACGTCAACCTGCGAATCTTCAGCGGCCTCTCGCCGGATGTGTTTTCGTCGGGCGTGGCAAAACTCTATCTGCGAATCACCGGCACTCACGAGAATCCGCGCGCGTTGGGAACCGCGGAAGTGACCGGCGCTTCGGTTTCGGTCTTCTCAGGTGACCAAACGATTACGGTCGCGAACCTGACGGGGCTGATTAGGTTCAATTCGAACCAGGCGCAGATTGAACGGCTGACGGGCACGCTCGGCGGCGGTAAAGTCACGGCGTCCGGCGGCGCGCTTCTCACCGGCTCTGCGCGCGGACGTTTTGTAATCAACCTGCACGGCGACAACGTCACGCTCAATTATCCGAAAGACTTTCGCTCGACGGTGACGGCGGATCTCTCGTTGAGCGGTGACATGAAGAACCAGTTCATCACCGGCTATGTCAATGTGAAGCGGACGGAATATACGAAAGACATTGAACTCGCCGATCTGATCAATCAGCGTCCCGAAACGACGATCGAAGAAGGCGGCCAGTTCAGCTTTGCTGAGACTGCGGTGCTAGATAAGTTGCGCGTGGAAGGACGCAACGCGCTGGTGCTGCACAACAACCTCGGCGATGTAGTCGCTTCGGTAAATCTGCAACTTGACGGGCCCGTCGGCGATCCGCTCATTCGCGGAAGAATTACCGCGACGCGTGGCACGCTCAATTTCCGAAACAGTCCATACGAAATTACGCGCGGGTTGATCGATTATCCCGGCCGCCTCAGCGCTGACCCGATTTTGAATATCGAAGGAGAATCGGTCATTCGCGGATATCGCGTGACGGTCGCCATCACCGGTCCGCTGTCGCATCCGCAAACGACGGTGAGTTCTGAACCCGCTCTGCCGCAGGCCGATGTGGTGTCTCTGATTCTTACCGGCTCGTTGTCTTCCACCGACCAAAGCACTTCGGTTCTGGCGCAATCGGGATTGGGCACCGCCGCCAGCCTTCTGACGGATGCGCTGATAAACGCGCCGGTGTCGCGTGCCACTAACAAGTTGTTCGGTTTGAGCCGTCTGGAAATCAATCCCGTGATCGCCGGCACGGGCTCGACACCGACGGCGCGACTGACCGCTTCGCAGCGAGTCAGCAAGGACGTCACCGTGACCTATTCGACCAATATTGCCTCAGATCCGAACATGGTGTTTTTGGTCGAGTATCGTGTCTCGAATCGTTTGTCAGTCATCGCGCAGTACGAACAGGGCTCGCAGCGAAACCTGAGCACGCGCAACAACAACTACAGTTTTGAAATCAGGTTCAGGAAAAGATTTTGAGAAGACAGACCGCAGACGGCAGACCGCAGACGGCAGGAGGCAGACCGCAGACGGCAGGAGGCGGAAAACGTTTGCTCTTTTCCTGCTGTCTGCTGTCTGTAGTCTGCTGCCTGAGTTTCGCAGTGGCCCGCGCGCAGGTCGGCGCTTACGAACACCGTTCAGTCACTGCTGTAGAAGTCGTGCTCGAAGGCACGCCTGCAGACGCATCCGCGGTAGCTGAATTCCAATCGCTCGTGCGCATCAGGGCCGGTGGCGAGTACACAGCCGTGGCAGCGCGACAGTCTCTACAGGATCTCTTCGCTTCAGATCGCGTCGCCTCCGCGCGCATCGAAGTCACCGAAGGGCCCGGCGCGACCGGCGGTCCGATCCGCGTGCGGTTCGTGGTACGGCGACAGCTTGTCATCGCGGGCGTCACGCTGCGCGTGGGCGAGGCGATCGGCGTTCCGATCGCGACTGACGAAATCCGCGCGCGATTGAATCTGCTCGAACCGGGACGTCGTCTTTCGGTGCTGGCCATCGAGCGAAATGCTGACGAGATTCAGGCATACCTGCGCGATCGCGGGTATTTCAACGCCAATGTAGAACACACCGAAGAGCCGGATCCGACCGACGCAACCGGAACTCGCGTGCGAGTGATTTATGCAGTCACGCCCGGGACACCAGCGCATGTTGCATCGTTTACCATCGATCCCAAACTCGACATTGAAGGTGTTCGACCGACATTGAAACTTCAACCAGGCGCGCTATTCACTCGCGACGTGCTGGGTGAAGACCTGAATCGAATTCGCCAGGCGCTGCTCGCGAAGGGCTATCTGTCGCCCACGCTGAACGATCCTCGCGTCGAACGAAATCCGGACACGAACGAAATCAAGATTGACGTGACCGGTAATCGTGGGCCGCTCGTGAATATTGTTTTCAAGAACTACACACTCAGCGAGAGAAAGCAGCGCGAGCTACTGCCTTTGAAGCGCGAAGGCAACCTGGATTATTCCGTGATCGAAGAAGGCGCGCGCCGGGTGCGTAATCGTCTCCAGGAGAACGGTTATTTTTTCGCTGAGATTACTCCGCTATGCACCGTCACGCCCTCGACGCCGAACACGGTCGAGAACGGTTCGAACGAGACGTGCCGCAATCTGGTGCCGGAAGCGCTCACCGATCACACGGTGACGGTCACTTACGACGTCGATCTAAAACGGCAGTTGACGTTGACGGACATTCGCATCACCGGCACCAACAAGCTCGCCCCGGACGACATTCTTGGCGAATTGAAATCGCGGAAGGCCCGCGGATTTTCGTTTCTCCCGTTCATCGGCGGCCTCGGCCGCGGATATACGAGCAACACTCTGCTCGAAGAAGACCGCCGCACCGTCGAAGCGCACATGCGCGAACTCGGCTATCGACATGCGAAAGTGAATGTCGTGCAGGGCATCGCGTTAACCGGTGACAATCTGATCATCACCTTCAATGTTGACGAGGGACCGCTGACACGTGTTGCGGAGGTTGAGATTCGCGGCGCGACCGTTTTCGCTCAGGCTCGTCTGCTCAAAGAAATCACGATCATCAAAGGCGAGCCGTATTCACGCTCGCAGGTGCGAGGTGACACCGATCGATTGCTCAACCTGTACGCACATGAAGGCTACATCGAGGCGGAAGTGCGACCAGCCGTTGATGAGTTGGCGAAGCAGGGAGAAGACGAACAGGTGCGCGTCGTTTTCAATGTGACAAAAGAAGGCGCCAAGGCCATCGTCAACGAAATCGTCATTAACGGGGTCACCGGCGATGCCGGCACGCAGCGCACAAGACGTGACGCGATCAAGCGCGCGATTCCGCTGATGCCGGGCGATCCGCTCCGCGCCGATCGAATTACTGATGCCGAGCGCGCGCTTTACGTTACCGATGCTTTCCGGCAGGTGGTCATCAGTCAGCAGCCGGCGGGCGAAACTCTCACAGGCGAAAAGAAGTACGACGTCGTGATCGATGTCGAGGAAAAGAGGCCGCGGGTGATCGAATACGGCGGCGGCTATTCTACGGACACGGGCGCGCTGGGATTGATGGAACTGACGAACGTCAATTTCATGAACAAGCTGCGCACGGCCGGGATTCGCCTGCGTGGCAGCCAACGTCAGCAACTGGTCCGTTTTGAGTTTCTCGACCCGCGATTTGCGCGTTACCGAAAGGACCAGTTCGCGCCGCTGGCTCTTTCGCTTCAGTATCTGCGCGACTCGACGATTACGCGTTTCTTCCGCTCGACGATTGATCGCGGCACGTTTGGCGTCGTGCAGCGATTAGACGCCGACGGCA
>DASXTE010000134.1:0-5548 GCA_036505595.1 Pyrinomonadaceae bacterium | reverse complement strand
GATAAACCGGCTCGACGTACAGCAGCGATTTCCCGATTGGGATCACGAGCAGATGTCCGCGCACCACGCGCGAGCCTTGCTGGTTCCAAAGCGAGAATTGCGCCGAGAGCTGAGCGTTCTGATCAATGCGGGCTTCGATTTGCAGCGGCCCATCGATCAGGCGTGATTTGGGAAAGTTGTAGGCGAGCAGCTTTCCATAGTCCTCGCCGTCCGAACGTCCCGCCATCCAGCCGATCATGTTGTTTCGATTCGCCGGCGTGAACGGCAGAATTAACGCAAACTCGGTTTTCTTCTGCTCTCCCGGCAGTTGCATTAGCACGAAATAGGGGTCAATCGCCTGAACCTGTTTCCGGTTTTGCTCGTCCAAAACGACTTGTTGCGCTACGTTCCAGGCGTCTTCTTGTTGAAAAAAGACCCGCGCGTTCTGCACGTGATACAGCCCGAACACATCGCCCTGTGCGCGCAGCAAGGTCTCGGGATATCGGACGTGCGCGCGGAGGTCGGCGGGCATTTGGCTCGCGTCTTTGAACAGCGACGGGAACGTGGCGCGGTAAGCTGCAATCAACGGATCTTCGGGGTCGAATACGTAAAAGTTCGTCGTCCCGTTGTAGGCGTCGATTACTACTTTGACGCTGTTGCGAATGTAGTTAACGTCGTTTTCATCCACCTTGTGATGCCGCGAATACGGGTAGCTCGCGGTTTCCGTGAAGCCATCGATGATCCAATAGAGACTTCCATCAGCGCCCGCGACGACGTATGGATCGCGGTCGTAGATCAAGAACGGCGCCAGGCCGTTTACTATCTCTCGAATGTTCCGATTAATCAGCAAACGGCTGTCGGGCGTGATGGCGTCAGAGAAAGGAACTTTGCTCAAGTCGCCTTCCGCCCAAGCGATCATCAAGCGCCGCAGACCGCTTCCGATCCTGATGCCGCCAGAGCCTTCGTAGATCGTGTAGTTGTCCGACTCGCCCTGCGGAAAATCGAACTCCTTTTGTTTCGTGTCGACGTAGACGTCGGTGCTGGTCTCCTGCCCAAAATAGATTTGCGGCTGTTTAACCTGAATGTCTTGAACCGAGGATTCGATCGGCATGTTCGACAGAATGAACCGCGGCCGGCCCTCAGCCGTGAATTCGTTCGACGTATTCATCGTCACGCCGTAGCCATGCGTGTAAATCAAGCGCTGGTTGATCCAGTTCCGGGAAGTTTCCGGCAGCTTGTTTACATTCAATTCGCGCGCTGCAATCATCATCTGCCGCACCTGTCCGCCCGTTTGATATCGATCCACATCGACATCAGGGAAGTCGTAGTAAATGCGGATTGCCTGCATCTGTTTCAGCGTGTCCTGCAAGGCGCGCCAATCCCAGAGACGAATGTTGTCCAGAGTGGCGCGGTTATCTTGCAGGTTGAACGATTCGACTGAAGTCTCAGCCTCGAAATTTCTCTGTTCGATCTTGTCGATGCCGAACGCGCGGCGTGTCCAGACGATGTTCTGTTCGATGTAAGGAGTCTCACGGCCTAACTCATTGGGCTTCACGATGAAATTGGTGACGTACGCGGGGATTATTATGGCCGCGATCAGGTAGACAACCGCCGGCAAAGCAACCGCGCCGACCAGGATTCTGGTCCGGCGGAGACTGAAAGCGTTAATGAGACAAATGATCGCAGCGATTAACAACGCAACGGCGACCCAGCGAAGCGCGGGAAGCAGGTGATTCGCTTCCATGTACGTCACGCCGGAAAAGATTTGGTGGTCCTCCCAAAGGTAAGGGTAACGCGACAGCAGAGTTCGCCACGCAATTACCAACAAACATACAGCCAGCGGATATGAAACAACTGCGATGCCGACTCGCCACGGTTTCTTGTCCCTCGCACTTGCGAGGACAGTTTCCTGGGTCGCGGCGAGCGCCGCATATGCGATCGCTGCGATGAGAATGATCACGGCCAGATACAGCAGCCAAGAACTTATCGCGTCATAGATGGGCAGCGTGAAGAGATAAAAACTTATCGGTTTATTGAAGATCGGATCGGCAAGAGTCGTGTGCGGCGCATGAAAGTACAAAGCAAAATCGCGCCATTCTTCCCGCATTCCGAATCCGAAGATCAGACCGGCCACAAGCGCGACAATCCACGCAATCGGCCGGAGAAAGCGGCCCGGTGAAATACTGACCGGCTGCTGATTGATAAAGACGGTGCGCGGCCCGATATCAAACGAAGCAAAGGCCTTTTCGATCAGCCAGAAACCGCTGCGCAAGATAAGCGCCGTCAGAACGAAAAAGACGAGAAACAGCTCGAGCTTGAGTTTGAAGATGTACCAGTAGACTGACGAGTAGCCGAGCGATCCGAACCACAGCGCGGACATGTAAATCGACAACGCGCGGGAGCTGACGAACAATAACAGAAGTGCCGCAATGGCAATCCAAATCCACCAACGTCGTCGTCGCCGGCGTGGCCGTTCGGGCGTGACGTCGATGACATCATCGTCGTGGTTGAATTGAATGGGCTGGCTCAAGCACGGCTAGCATACTTTTAACAGATCCAAAAGACCAATGTTCGCAGTTACGCGTCAAAACAGAACCGACTGCGGCGGCCGGTCGTGTAATTAGTCGCACAAAGCTGGTGAGGATAGCCTTGCCTGATGCGGCAATGATAAACTCGTCGAGAATTCTCGCAGTTATTGAGTAACTAATGTTGTCACCGGAAACAATTTTACAAGGGCGCTATCGAATCGTCCGCCAACTTGGCCAGGGCGGCATGGGCGCGGTTTACGAAGCGGTCGATCTGCGTCTCGACACCGTTGTGGCGCTGAAAGAGACGCTGTTTACTGATGAGAAATTGCGCAAACAGTTCGAGCGCGAGGCACGACTCCTGGCGCGGCTTCATCATCAGGCTTTACCGCGCGTCAGCGATCACTTCACGGAAGGCGACGGGCAATTTCTGATAATGCAGTACATTCCCGGGGAAGATTTGTTCGAGATGCAGACGCGACGTCAAAGCGGCTTTCCGCCATCTGAAGTTCTGCGCTGGGCCGATCAGCTTTGCGACGCGCTGGATTACCTGCACACGCAAGAGCCGCAAATAATTCATCGCGACATCAAGCCCCAGAATTTGAAGCTGACGGCGCGCGGACAGATTGTTTTGCTTGATTTTGGTTTAGCGAAGGGTTCCGGCGGACAGATGTCAGTCGTGACGACATCGGCAAGCATCTTCGGTTACACACCGAACTACGCGCCGCTTGAACAGGTGCAGGGCCTGGGCACAGACGCGCGCAGCGACATCTATTCGTTGGGGGCAACGCTCTATCACTTGCTAACGAACGTGAAACCGCCGGATGCTTTGAGCCGCGCCGGAGCCATTGTCAACGGCATGGATGATCCGTTGGCGCCGGCCGATTCAGTTTCTCCGCAGGTCAGTCCATCGATCGCGCAAGTCTTACAGATCGCGATGTCACAGAAGCGCGACGATCGGTATGAGTCAGCGCAGGCGATGCGTGACGCTCTGCGCTCTGCCGCAACCGGAGCGCTTGCCGAAGCGGCGACCATGATCACTTCAACTGGCACGACTACCACTCCGAAGACGAGCTCACCCGCAGCCGGTACACAGATCGCCGGACAGCAAACAAGAGGCTTCGCGAATGAAGCGCAGACCCTGCTGGCGGATGATGCAACGAAGGTCCGTGGCGGTACAGTCGCTCCGGAAACCGCGACAGTCTTGCGCGCGGCATCCGCGGAACGGAAAAGCTCGCGCACATGGATCGCAGCGGCGCTGGTGCTGCTTGTGATTGCGGGCGGCGCCGGCGGCTTCTTTATCTATCGCGCGCGAAAGTCGCAGGCGGCTGTGACTGTAACTCCGCCGGCAGAAAGCCCTGTGGGGCCGTCCGTTCCGACGCCGGCCAGTGACACGATGGGACAGACGGCGACCCCTGAAGTGAAAAGCGCGACCCCGAAGACTGAGGTCACAAAACACACCGCGAAACAGTCGGAGGCTGCGACGAGTAAGCCGACACCGGCAACAGACGCGGCCACTCGCGACCAAAACCGGACTCCCGATCGACCGCGCGTTCCTGAACCGCCGGCCACCGATCCGTTTGGCCATCCGCCCAACACACAACGCTCGCCGGAAGAGCCGCGCATCCGCACTTTTCCAAATGGAACTCGCATGGAACGCCGGCCTGACGGCACCACTATTGTAACTTTTCCTGATGGTCGCACCCGAGTCATTCCGCCGGGGATGATGCCGCCCAATCGGCGCCGACCGCGGCCTGAGTAATGGGGCCCTTTGTAGCCCGCCGTTTCCAATGCGCACCAAAATCGAAAGAAAACACTCCAAGGATCTCAAGATGAACAATAAAACTCGTAGGGTCTTGTTTGCTTTGATCGCGATCGCGGCCGTGCTGATCGTGGGCTCGCCACTCTCGTACACCACAGCCGCAGTGAGCACTGCTGAGCCGCCGGCGATTCGCATCACTCCGCCCGCGCCCGTGTTCGACGATGCGAAGCGTTTAGCCGAGTTGGCCAGCCGGCGGAAACGTGTTGCCGACACGATTGGGCCAAAGTCGCTCTTGATTATGTTCAGCGCCGAGCCGCGCGTTTATACGAACGACGTCGATTTTCCTTTTCGGCAGGAAAACAATCTCTACTATCTGACGAATCTAAATCAAAAGCGCGCAACACTGGTGTTGATACCGGCTCATAATCCGTCGGAGATTCTGTTTCTGCCACGCCGCGATGCGCGCGCGGAAACCTGGACCGGCCATATGTATAGTCCGCAAGAGGCGGCCCAGCTTTCGGGCATCGCAGAGATTTGGGAAGCGAGTGAATTTGCGCCCTTCATTCAAGCCGTGCATAAGCATGAGGCATACAAGCCCAAGGCGGAAAATGTTTTGTTATCGAATCGACCGAGCCCTCCACCGGGTCTCATCGACGAAACGATCCCGTCGTTCAGTCCTCTTTTTCGATCGGCCGAGCAAAACCAAGCTGCGCTTTATTTGCTCGTGAACACGCAAGCCAATCCCCAGCTCGAAAGCCGTGAATATCGTCAGGAGCAGCGCTTGGCCGCAAACTGGCCGAAAGACAAGGGGTTCACAATCCAGAGTGCATTTCCAATCTTCTCGCAGATGCGCGTGCGCAAATCGCCTATGGAACTGGAAATCATGCAGCACGCGATCGACATCAGCATCGAAGCCCATCAACGCGCGCAGGCTTTTGCTGTTCAGACCAAGTGGGAATACGAAGTCGATGCGCAGGTCGCGTACACGTTCAAGCTGCGCAACGCGGACAACTGGGGTTATCCGGATATTGTCGGGTGCGGACCGAATGCGACGACTTTGCACTACGAAGAGTCGCAAGGGCCGGTGAAGCCGGGGCAGCTTATGTTGATGGACGTCGGCGCTGAATACGGTCATTACTCAGCTGACGTCACACGAACATTTCCCGTGAGCGGCAAGTTCACGAAAGAGCAGGCTGAGATTTATCAAATCGTTTACGACGCGCAGGAAGCGGCCGCGAGAGTCATCAAGCCCGGCGCGAATCTTTCGCAGGTCCACAACGCG
>DASXTE010000133.1:0-4827 GCA_036505595.1 Pyrinomonadaceae bacterium | reverse complement strand
CCGGATTGCTCTTTTATTTTTGGTTTGGAGTTGGCGAAGCCGTGGGCGACGGGGCCGAGGATGAATACGCGGGCCCGATCTTGTCGTCGAGTCCGTCGAGCGTCCCGTTCACTTTCTTGTAAACGTTCTCGATTACCGATCGCCGCGCGGGATCGGGAGTGCCGGCGAGATAGCTCTTGATGTAATACAGCAAAGCCTGGTCGTGCTTGTTGTTCGCTTCGAGCGCCGTACCCAAATGCCACATCGACGAGCGCCACAACGGCGTGCCTTGCGGCGCAACGCTGACCGCTCTGCGCAAACGCGCTACCGCGTCCAGGGGCTTGTCCAAATTTAAGAGCGCCATGCCGGCGGTATCTTCGATACGCGCGCGCAACAGGCCCGATAAGGCCGCGCGCGGAGCCGTCGGAATGTCGGGCGTCCCGCCCTGCGAGAGAGCACGCGCGCGCGCGTCGGCGAGTTCTTCCGCCTGCACCGCGACCGTCGCGGCGGGAACATTCAACGCCGCTTCGACGCCGGACGTCGCGTTGTCCATCAAATCAACGACACTCGCCAGCGCGACGCCTTTTCTTAACAGCTTCCCCGCGACGTAGGTCTGTCGGTAGGTCCGCATCGGATCATCGCCACCGATAAACTCCTGAGCGATGGTCAGCAGATCGTCATCACTCGGGCTGCGGCCTGACGTGTTCAGTGCCGCACCAAAAGCCACCAGACCCTTCATCATCTTTGCGTTGGCTTCTGTGTCAGCTGACTTGGTTTGAAAGATCGCCGCGCGACGTTCGGGCGCAAGCAGCTCAGTGAACGTTGGTGCGCGCGCGGCAATCCGGCCGGCGAGCCTGGTCTCAATCTGGCCGTCCTTCAGCGAGAAAGTTTTCGACAGCTCGGCGAGCGCTTCATCGTACAACCCGACCGAGGCGAGCACCGAAGCCAATTCGTAATCAAGCGTCGGGAACCGGCCATAGCTGCGCGCGAACCGCAGCGCGCGCTCGGCGTCGAGCGGCCTTTTGTCGGCAACCAGCGCCCGCGCGTACGCAATCTGGGCCCACGAATAGCGCGGCTCTATCGGGACGGCCTTCTGCGCCAAATCGAGAGCACGGGCCGCGTCACCGTGCGCCATGAACCAATACGCAGCACCCACCAGCAAAGGAAGGTTGCGAGCTTTTTCAGCGTCTTGCAGCGCGGCGCTCAACTCTTGTTCGGCCTCGTCTTTTCGGCCGAGTTCGAGCAGCGACAAAACTATTCCGGCGCGCGCCGAATTGTTCTTGGGATCGGCTTGGACAACTTCGCGATAAAGCGCAAGCGCTGCTTCACTTTTGTCGGAAGCGCGCTGCAAATCCGCCAGCGCAAGTTTCGCCGACAGCAACTTTGGATTCAGCGCGACGGCCTTCGCATATTCACCTTCGGCATCATCAAGCCGCAGAGCGATGTGACGTGCCGCGCCCAACACCTGATGCGCAGCGGCAACCTCGGGTGCATTTTGCACAGCGAGTTCCGCGAGACGATTGGCTTCTCTGGCGTCTTCTATTCCTAAATAGAATTGAGTCACGGCGAGCAACCGAGCAGGGTTTAGCTTGGCGAGCGCCTCGGCTTGATGGGCAGCTTCGAGCGCCGCATCGCGTTGTCCGCGCAGGAACAAGTTCATGGGAATGCGCGAGACGACTTCGGTGAACAATCGATCGGACATTTCCGCCGGCGCTTCCGAAAATGCGAGCTTGAACTGGGCGAGCCCGCCGTCGACGTCACCCTCAGCCAACTTTTGATCGCCGAGAGTCGCGTGCGCCGACACAATAAGTTCTTGCGCGCGCGCGATCGCTACAGATTTCGGATGCGACGCAATAAATGCTTTCAGCAAATCAATCCGCTCAGCCACGGGCTTTGTTAGGGTTAATTCGACTTCCTCTTTTTCGTCGTCAGGATTCGCGCGCGTGACGACCGGCGAGCGCGCCGGTCGCGCTGGTTTCGTCGAGTTCTTCGCCACGTCAGTAGTGGGCGAAGGCGATTCCGAAGGCTGAGGCGGCGGTTCGGGAATTGAAGGAACGGGTGTCGCTTCAGGCGTTGCCGTCGCTTCTGCTGTCGGAGTTGCAACGGGAGTTTGCGTTGGCGTTTCACTCGGCGTCGAAACGGGCGAAGGCTCGGGCGTCGGCGATTCCGTCGGTGGTGGCGTTGGCGTATCCGATGGCGTTGGCGCGGCTTCGACTGTTCGCGGGCGAGTTTGTGCGATCTGTGTTTGCCCAGCTTGGGTGTCCAACTCCGCAAACGTGAAGTTATGAATCTCGCCAAGGCCCGTGACGAATGTCTGTATGCCCGTCAGCAGCCCGCGGTCATAGTCGCTCGCCTCAAATTTCGGTCGCATGCGGCGGCCCATTTCGCCGATCAATCCGTCGGGAAGAATTGATTGCGCGGCGCGGCTGAATTGCGTGAAGAGCCTTCCGTTGTCGGTCGAGATCACCAGCAGCAGAGTCTTGCGCGGCGACACCCGCGAGCCGACGTTCCAATCGTTAGCCAGGCGCAGGGAATAGTCGTAAAGGTCTTCGCCGCTTGCCGTCTTCACCAGCGCGACCACCAGATCGACATCAGCGCGAGTCTTCAGATTTTCCAAAATCGCTTCGAGTCTTTGTTTGTTTCCTGATGCCAGTACTCCCGCAAAGTCGTTGATGTGACCGGTCGGCGCCGGCAACTTTTCCTGCGCCAGACCAACCGCGAACACGTGCGTCAGTGAAAGTGCCGCCAGCAGCAATGAAAGAACGGCAACGCGTGGATTGTAGTTGGACGTTTTCATTCGAGAGTTGGCCCGGGGGTACGGCGATACGCGCAAAATTCGGAAGAGTTTGATTCGGTTCGGCATGATAACATCTGAATCACTTAATGAGCGAACTTGAAGAAGCCTGGGAATGGGCGCTGAAAGAAGCGCAAAGCCGCGCACGGGCGGCTGGCCGCCGCGACATCGCTGATTACCTGAGTCTACGACGACGTCACGATCTGTTACGTCGCACAGGCACCGAATGGTTAATGAATGAGTTCATTTTGCTGGCCGGCGAAGCGAACCGCTCGGGAGCAGGCATTCAGCTCGAGCAGCACGATGAATACCGGTTCGCGCGCGGCACCGCGAGCATGGTGGGCAAACGGGTTAGGCTGCGAAGAGGCGTTCGCGCGATGACGATTGAAAGCGGCTGGCCACGAACACCAAAAGATGGGGTCGTCCGCGGCGGTGGTTTGGCTTGCGCAAACATCAAACACCTTGGCCGGCCACGATTGAACGAAGAGCTGCTTTTGATTCGTTCAGCCAAAGGCTCACCCGAATGGTTCGTCCTGAAAGAGGATCAGCGGGCACGGCTTACTGAATTCGATCTTCAGCGCCACATCGCCGTTCTTACCCAATCTTGAAACTCCCTTAGTTCTCTCTTACATCTATCTAAAGAGTTCGCGGTCTTTGTTGCGATGACTGCGCATTTGCCTTCTGATGCGCGCCAGACTCACAGCTGGGCTCGTCTCATCACGGTAATTGCCTGCAAATAGTTATAAAGAGGAGGTGAAGAACGATGCGGAAGAACATTTTAGTTAGACTGTTATTGGCAATCGCTCTTCTAATGTTTGCGATACCGGTAGTGGCCTCAGCGCAGATCCAGATTTACGAGCGCAACCGTTATGACCGCAGCGATCGTTATGATCGATCCGAGTTGCGTAACGCGCTTGCGCGGCTGGAAAACTCAAGCGCGCGACTGGAAAGCGACTTGAGCACGACGCGCGGACGCCGAGTTTTCGGCGGTCTTTTCTGGGTAACCAATCCCACCGATAATAACGCGATCGCCGAGGTGCGCGATTTCCGTATCGCGGTGCGCCAGCTCAGACGAGCATCGGCTGGTGGTCGCGATCTTAGCAACAGCTATGACGAGGCGCGGGACGTGATCGATCAGGGCTTGCGTCTTGATCGATACCTGAGACTGCGGACCGGCAGGGCAGACGTGGATCAGGAGCTGAGTGAAATCAGATCGAATCTTCACGTCATTGCCGATGCGTATGACATAAGCATGCGCTACTAACTCAGCTAACCGTTAAGTTCGACTAACTTGCGGTGAAGTTGGACAAGGCCTCGTCGCTTCCTCCCAGGCGAACGAGGCCTTTGTTTTGTCCCGTCAACGAGCGTTGTAGTCCAAACGATTTCCGCCAATTGCTGCACGGTATGCGACGCCTAGCTTGGTCGCGACGCCGAATCCTGGTTCCTCAACAGACATTTTCACGATTGCGATGTCTCAGAACGTCAGCGGCACGGCGGTTGCCGAGTCCTGGGATGGTTCTAGCGCGGAGCGCGTATTGGAACTTGGTAAGGAGAATTGAAATGAAAAGACAACTGATCAGACTTACGTTTTTGGCCGCGTTGTTGGCCTTGTTTATTCCGGCGGTAGCATCGGCGCAAAGCCGCAACGATCCGTGGGGGTGGCCGGATTATCGGCGCGACCGCGATCGCGACTACGGTCGCTATGACAACCGCTATTTACGCGACAGCATTCAGCGATTGGATCGTCTGGCGAAAGATTTTGAGCGCGAACTTGATCGCGACCTGGATCGAGACCGCCGTGAAAACGGCTCGCGTCACGAAGATCGAGTGAACAATGAAGCGCACGATTTTCGCAATGCTGTTGGTAATTTGAAATCGGCGTTCGGCAATGGTCGCGACTTGAATCGCAGCGCGGATGAAGCACAGCGTGTCATGCGCCAGGCGAACATCACCGAGCGCGCGACCCGCCACCACTTCGATAATTATCGGGTGTCCTCGTTGTGGTCGCAGATTCGCAATGAGCTGAACACGATTGGGGATGCTTACGGTTACCG
>DASXTE010000132.1:0-4550 GCA_036505595.1 Pyrinomonadaceae bacterium | reverse complement strand
TCACGACGGGCCGAAGCGGAGGCACGCTTACAGATGATCGAAGCGGCGGCAAGCCGCGGTGCAAGTTGGGCCGAAACAAACTTCATGCTCCAACGGTTGGATGAGGGCCGCAGGCACGTGCCGCTGGGGCTGGAAACAGAGCGGGCACGGCAACAGATTCGCGAAGATAGCGAACGCGAACTGCGCAAAGAATTAGCACCTTAGATTACTGCGGCTTCGCGGCTTGATGTGCGATGAGGCTTGCCCTTCCGGCAACAACTTAACAAGACTAAACAACCTGACGAAGCTAAGCCTCGCCAGGTTGTTTCCCTTATTGACCCTTAAAGGGTTTGCTTACCTCGGCGTGCTGGCTGGCGCGCCGGATCGAATGGTGATTTCTGTTCCGCGCGCAAGCTCCAGATCGTTCCGGCCTTGCACGTAGACAGATCCAGCGCCTCCGCCGGCACCGAGGATCGCGCCAATCGCTGCGCCCTTGCCGCCGCCGGCAATCGCGCCAATGATTGCGCCTACCGCAGTGCCGATGGCCGCTCGTTCCCCAGTTTTCCTGGTTTGGCTCTCATCGCGCACTGTGCCTTCAGTATCGACACGCACAACGTCGCCGCTGGCTGTGCGCACGCCTTCTACAAGACCGGCAAAGCGATAACTGCGACCATCACGCATTCGAATGCTGTCAAAGTCGAGCGTCATCACCGACCTTCCTGTCAGACGCCCACTCCGTTCGACATGCGAAACGTGTCCTTCAATCGTGGCCCCGTCGAATTCCGAAGGGTCAGTCACACGCAAAGTGAAACGATCACCCACGGCCGCTGTGCGCGTCGACAAGCTGTCGTCCAGCACCCCAATGACGCGCGTGCCATCAGGTACGATGAACGCCGCGTTCGACGTGGGATAGCTTTGCGGGTTGTAGATGTTGAACTGCGCCACATCCGAAGTCTTGTCGTACACGCTTTGCACAACCACCGGACTGGTTAGGCCCTGCACATAAACGCGACGAATGACGTTCAGTCTTTGCCCGTTGTCAATCGAATCGAACGTGACACTGAAGTCGTTCCCGCTGTCTCCTGTCGTGCTGACCAGAAGCTGGTCGCCGGTAAGCGTCGCGCGCGATCGAATCGTGCGACCGGTTGCGTTCGTTTCGAACCTCTCGCGACCGTCAGCGACAAACGAAATCTGCGAGGCCCGCGTCGAAGCGATCGTCACTGTTCGCCCGCGAACGTCAAGCGCAAGTTGCTGCGGCGCTTCCAGTCGCTGTGTCACCGAATCCAGCACGCGTCTGCGCTCGCTGGGCGCCAGATCTCGCGTTGCTCTCTCGGCCATGCGGCGGGCATCGTCACTGCGCGAGGAATCCAGGCGATAAGTCCCGGTCAGGCGACTGGTAAACTGATTGGGCTGGTTGCCATACGGCGGGTAGCCGGTGGTCACTCGCGACCAGCGAACGTTGTAAGCGTTCGCCAGCTGATTCAGGTCCACGCGCATGCTCGACCAATCGCTTCGCGTTCGCATGTCAAGCGTGTGCTGTCGTGCGAACTGGTCGATGCGCGATGCGTGGTTTAATACTTCTTGAACGTCCGCATCCGTCGATTGTCGCGCGTCGAACCGCTCATGCAGCCGGCGCACGCTATCATCAAAATCGCGCACGAAAAGGTTGATATCCTCATTTGCGGTTGCCGAATTCGTTTCATTCGGATTGCGATTCGTCCAGGCTTGCAAGTCGCTTCGAAAGACATCCGAGCGATTTTCAATCCGCAGGATTAGGCGCCTCACCGACTGAAACGTGCCGCGATAGGCTCGCGTTTGTGCCTGCGCCACCGTGCTCACGAGCAGCAGGCAAATCATCCATAAGGCTGTTGAAATTAGGCTTCTTCTCATCTTACTTCCTCCTTAATTCTCATGATGAAGGGTTGAAGCAGAGCTTTCCGTAATCAAATCCCATACCAATCAAGATTCGGGGAGAGTTTGGACGAGAGAATCAGCAAGAGATTCTTGAGGGGACGTTGATGGGATTCAGATGCAGGACGGATGGTTGTAGCAAGTTAGGGCTTCATATCAACGTGAAAATGGCGATTCTCTTGCGAAGCTGAGTATGAACATCGGTCATCAGCGTTTTGAAAACAGGCGTGTTATTCTTTCATTGAATTTGTGAGGTCGCGGATGATGGAAGCTAAGAATAACAAGGCCACAATTCATTTTGCCGACAATGAGTTTTTCGTCGGAATTACGCCTTCGGGACACGCACAAACGATTGAAACCAACTCAACGCGCAACAGCGCTGCGACTCCGATGGAATTGCTGCTACTTGCGCTGGGCAGCTGCACCGGCGTCGATGTGATCTCGATCCTCAAAAAGAAAAGGCAGCATGTTACCGATTACCGCATCGAAGTGAGCGGCGAACGCCGCGAAGAGTTTCCGCGCAGCTACACGCGGCTTGAGGTCAAGCACTTTGTGCGCGGGCATGGCGTGTCTGAGCAGGCTGTGGCGCAGGCCGTCGAGCTGTCAGATAAAAAGTATTGCAGTGTTGCCGCAACGCTGCGCGGGAGCGCCGAAATAGTCACCAGTTATGAAATAGTCGAAGATGATGAGACGGAATAAACACACGGCCCTTGTTTTTGTCATTATCGCTTTTGCTTCGAACGTTTATTCGCAGGCAACCGGTGATGGAGCGCTCAGCGCCATCCGCCTAAGCGACCGAGCCGATCGGTCCACCAAAAGCAACACTCAGTTACCCGTAACCGAACATTTGCGACGGGCGGGAGTTTATTTGGCGAACCGTCTGTTTGCGGAAGCGCGCGAGCATTGGCAGGCGGTCGTAAACACCTATCCAAACGACTCAGCCGTACCGGCCGCGCTTTTCGGCATCGCGCGTTCCTATTACCAGGAGAGGCGTTATGAAGAGGCGCGCCAGGTTTATGAACGACTGGCGCACGACTACCCTCAAACCAAAGAAGGTCGCGAAGGATTGAATTTCTCGGCGTCGGCGCTCTTGCGTATGGGTCGCGGTGCCGAAGCTGCCGTGCGGTATGCTGAATACGTGCAGAAATATCCTGCCGGCGAGCGCATCGACACCGCCCACCTGAATATCATCGACGGCTATCGCGAAGGCGGGCGAATGCCGGACGCGATAGATTGGATCGAGCGCACAAGGCAAAAATTTGCCGGCACTGCCACCGAAAGGGGCGCTGTTTTCGCGCGACTTCGGCTCGATCTCGCCGTTGGCGATTGGCAACATGCGGTGCAGACCGCGGACGACCTGTTGCAGAAGGCCTTACCGTCGGGATCAAATACGACTCCTGACGAGGTGCTTTACCTGAAGGCGCATGCCCTTGAACGCGCCAATCGTTTAGAGGAGGCGATCCGCGTCTACCTTTTGATTCCGGACAACGGGAACTCTTATTACGGCGAACTCGCCACCGGGCGATTGCGGACGATGAATGATAGTTCAGCAAGTCAATTCGCGAACGAACGCGCTGCATCAACCAGAACGACGATTGCAAACGCGGCGGCCGATTATCCGGCGCCTTATCGCTTCCAAATTGTGAAAGAGGCAGCCAGGCGGGGTATTGATCCACGTTTGGTACTGGCGATCATGAAACAGGAAAGCCAGTTTAAGTCGAGTGCCAGATCGCCATCCGCCGCACGCGGTCTGTTGCAGTTAACGATTGATGCGGCGAGGAAATATGCCAGACGAGCCGGAGTCGACCGCGTCACAGAGGATTCGCTCTACTGTCCGGAAGTTTCGATCGCCATCGGTTCGGAATACCTAGCGGATCTGTCGCGCATGTTTGCCGGCTTGCCTGAGGCCATCGCCGCCGCTTACAACGGCGGAGAAGACAACGTAGTGCGTTGGCTGGCGCGGTCGAACCAGCGCGACCAGGGCGTCTTCGCAGCCGAAGTTGGCTTTACGGAATCGAAGAACTACGTTTTCAAAGTCATGGCTAACTATCGGGCTTATCGCCAGTTATACTCGTCGGATCTTAAACGACGCTAAGACCATTTTCCATTTGTCATTTACCATTTTTCAGTTGTTCATTTTCTCTTCAATTATCAGACCATTTCGAACAGTTGAATGCTTCAATAGAGCCTTGTAGGCAAAACTCTGCGAAACAAGCGGACTGGTCGGCGCCCAAATGACTGATGAAAAATGTCAAATGACAAATGGAAAATGGATCTAATTGCACTTAAACCGCATTCTGCGCGTTACGGCTGTGGACAATACCTCGGCTCAAATCCTTCGGCCCGTTCGCGGCGATCGAGCACATCCTGCCGTGGATAGTCTCGCGGAATAATCCCCAACCGCACCAGGGCCGCCCGATACTCGTAGCGAATCGCAACCTCGCCCGCGGGCCGCGAATCCAAATCCATTTTGATCCACTGCACGTCGTTGCGAACGGTGCGCCCGATGCCAGTGGCGGCTGATTCATCGTCCGGAGGCGGGTACGGGCGTACACTGCGCTGTTTAGCCGCGTCCAAGCCTCCGGCGGCTTCCCCTGATTCAGGGGATTTCATCGGCGCTTTTTCATCTTGCGTGCGATTCTCTTCTTTGATCGGTCTGC
>DASXTE010000131.1:0-4922 GCA_036505595.1 Pyrinomonadaceae bacterium | reverse complement strand
CGCTTGACGTCTTCGATTAAACCAATCATTCCGATGACCGGCGTGGGCAAAACGCCGCGACCTTCCGTCTCGTTGTAGAACGAAACGTTTCCGGACACGACCGGCGTGTTTATGAGACGGCACATTTCAGCCATGCCGTCGATTACTTCTGAGAACGACCACATCACCTCCGGGCGTTCGGGTGAAGCAAAGTTCAAGCAATTCGTAATTGCGATCGGCTGCGCGCCGACACACACAACGTTGCGCGCGGCTTCCGCCACGACGAGCTTTGCGCCTTCACGCGGGTTGACCGCGCAATATCGGCCATTACCATCGAGTGCAATCGCCAAAGCACGTCGCGTTTCTTTGATCCGCACGACCGCCGCGTCCGCGCCCGGCAGCACGGCCGTATTCGTGCGCACCATGTGATCGTATTGGCGATAGACCCATTCTTTGGAAGCGAGGTTTGGTGAACTTAGTAATCGAAGCAGTGCGTCGTTAAGTTTCGAGTTTCGAGTTTCGAGTTTCGAGTTTGTCTCTTCAGCGTCTTTCCAAACGTCAGCCGTTGATTCCTGGCGTTGGGTTGTCGAACTCGAAACTCGAAACTCGGAACTCGAAACCGGAGCGCGCCTTTCGCGCTCATACACCGGCGCTTCATCAGTCAACGCCTTCACCGGCACATCGCAAACCAGTTCGCCTTCGTGCATCACACGCATCCGGCCGTCGTCGCGGACGTGGCCGATAACGACTGCGTCCAAATCCCACTTGGCGAAAATTTCGACGACTTCTTTCGACCGGCCTTTGTGCGCCACGATCAGCATCCGCTCCTGCGATTCCGACAGCAGCATCTCGTAAGCCGTCATGCCGGTTTCGCGTTGCGGGACTAATGACAGGTCAATCTCGATGCCGGTATCGGCGCGCGCGGCCATCTCGCATGTCGAACAAGTCAAACCGGCCGCGCCCATGTCCTGTATGCCGGCGATTGCGCCGCTGCGCATCGCTTCGAGGCAAGCTTCCAACAAAAGCTTTTCGAGAAAAGGATCGCCCACCTGCACGGTCGGACGCTTCTCCAAAGCCTCTTCGTCGAATTCGGCGGACGCCATGGTCGCGCCGTGAATTCCGTCGCGCCCCGTTTTCGCGCCGACGTAAAGAACCGGATTGCCAACGCCGGTCGCTTTGCCAAAAAAGATTTGATCCTTGCGCACGAGTCCGAGCGCGAACGCATTCACCAAAGGATTCAGCGCGTACGCATCGTCGAACGCGACTTCGCCGCCGACGGTGGGCACGCCGAACGCATTGCCGTAATGCGCGATTCCGGCGACTACTCCGGCGAGTAGCGAGCGATTGCGCCGGCCATTCTTTGGATCGTCGAGCGAGCCGAAGCGCAAACTGTTCAGCGCGGCCACCGGCCGCGCGCCCATCGTGAAAATGTCGCGCAGAATGCCGCCGACGCCAGTCGCCGCGCCCTGAAACGGTTCGATGAACGAAGGATGGTTGTGCGATTCGATCTTGAAAGCGGCGCACCAGCCATCGCCGACGTCGACCACACCGGCGTTCTCGCCGGGCGGGACGATTACGCGCTCGCCCGTGGTCGGCAGACGCTTCAGATGAAGGCGCGAAGACTTGTACGAACAATGCTCGGACCACATGACGGAAAAGACACCGAGCTCGACAAGGTTCGGCTCGCGTCCGAGCAGTTCTTTTATTCGTGTGAATTCGTCAGGGGTAAGGTTATGTGCGGCGATAAGTTCAGGAGTGATCATTTTCGAGTGATGAGTGATGAGTAATGAGTGATGAGCTGGAGCGCGGGGTTGTTACTCATCACTTTGCGCTCATCACTTGCTTTTCAATTATGGCGCGCAGTTCTTCCGGCTTGATCTTGCCGAAGTGTCGGTAAATCACGTTTCCCTGGGCGTCGAACAAAAAAGTTGCCGGCAGCGCGCCATCCCAATTTACGTCAACCGCATGAATCGCCGGTTCTTTGTCCGGAACGTTCAATAGCACCACCGGCATGGACGCTTTCATTTCTACCAGAAACTTCGCCGCCACCGCCTTGTCTTCGACCTCGTCAACTGTGACCGACAGGAAATTCAGACCCTTCGTTCGATAGTCATCATCGATCTTCACCAGGTCCGGAAACTCTTCGCGACACCCATCGCACCAGGAGGCCCAGAAGTTTACCAGCAGCGGTCGCGCGTCTTTGGGATCGCGTTGCAGCAGTTTCTTGAGTCCGTCGAGGTCAATCAGGCGAATCTCAGGCGCGCTTGCGGCGCCTGTGCCATTAGACTGGCCAGGCGCCGTGATGCCCGCAAACAACGCGAGCACGAGTAAGACGCTTAGAATTGACAGACGCATCTACGATACTCGCTTAATCGAGCAGCCGAACGCCGCGCCGCCCGTCTTGCTGACTGCTTTGCCTGCCAGCATTTCATCGAGCGCCCCGCGCAAATCACTTGCGGTGATATTCGCGGGATTCTGCGAATTGTCGATGCGGCCGTGATAAAGAAGTTTCATGCTTGTGTCGAGCACGTAGGCTTCCGGCGTGCGCGTCGCGCCAAGCCGATCGGCGATCTTGTTGCCTTCGTCCTTCAGAATCGCGAAGGTCAGGCCCTTCTCAGTTGCGTGCGACTTCACTTCCGCCGCGGGCTCAGTGACATTCGAATTAATCCCCACGACATTGATGCCCTTCGCTTGGTAATCTTTTGCGAGCTGTTCCATGCGCTCGTTGTAGGCGTTCGAGACTGGACACTTGGTAGCGATGAAAATCACAACCACGCCTTTCGATCCGGCCAGCGACTTAAGCGAATGCTCTTTGCCGTCCGCATCCGGCAGTTTGAAATCGTCAATCACGGTGCCGATTGCCGGCGGCGCGGGCAAGTCATTGTCGCCGCGACCGCTGCCGGCAACTGCGGCCAGCGCAATCACCAAAAGAGAAGCGAGGAGAACAAATAACGGGTAATGCTTTTTCATGCGGCGAACTCCTTTCGGACGGTTATGTTGAAGTCAGAGATTAGCAAGCGTTAGTTAGACGTGGCAAGCCGCCGCTTGGTTTGCGCGAGGGGAGCAGGTCACGCTGCTTTCTTCCGCAATGCCGACAACAAGACGATCAAAGTCAACGCGGTCGTCACGGCGGCCGACAGCAGACAGTATTGGCAAAAGTGATGAATCACAAAAGCCTGTAAATACAGCAGCCAAAGCGTCATCACGAACATGAGGGAGACGATGATTCTCAGCAGCGGCTTCGCGAATGGATAACCGAACGCCGCGAGGATCGCCATACTAAACACGATGAAGTAGGCGGCCGCGCCGATTGCTGCGAGTGGCACCGGGCCGACTTGCGCATACGGACTGCTCAGAACTTCCGAGCATCCTGAGATAATCGTGCAACGAAGACTTTCGCCAGTGATGTGCTGAACGGTGAGATATATCGCGTCGGTCAGGCCGATGAGTGAGATCAGCGCAGCGATCAGGTAGGTCCAGGAGATGCTCGTGCGAGACGGCGAGTTTGCGGGTGTCATGAGCGCTATCGGTTCGTCAGAATCATTGTCCCGCCGCGCGCAGCGCTTCACTAATCATTTGCCGCAATCCTTCCGGCTTCCATGAATCGCCGGATGCTTCTTTGCCATTTACAAAGAACGTTGGCGTGGACTGAATGCCCAGAGCGTGGGCGCGTTTGCCATCCTGAAAAATTCGCTGCGCCACGGCTTCACCGTTTATGTCGCGCATGAATTGATCGACATTCAATCCGATCTGTCTGGCGTAATCCACAAAAATCGGGGTCACGTCTTTGGCTTCGCTCCAGGTCTTCTGGTTCTCGTACAACTTGTCGTGCATCGCCCAGAATTGCGCTTCGCCTTGCAGGCCGGCGGCTTCCGCAGCCTGTGCGGCAATCACGGAATACTGATGATTCGGATACAGGGGGTTCTCGCGGAATATCACGCGCAAACGCTCGCCGTATTCGCTCTCGATTTTCTTCAGCTCCGGGTAATAAGCGCCACATGACGGGCACTGAAAATCTGCAAATTCTTCCACCGTCACCGGAGCGTTCGAGTTGCCGCGCACGTGTGGCGGAACCGCGCCCGGCGGTTCCGAGCCCGGCTGCGGTGAAGGCCCACTCGCCGGCGTTGCCGGTTGCGGTCTTTTCGAGAACAGCCAAACGCCGCCTGCAGAGAACATCAGAAAGATGGCCATGAGGCCGACAATGGCGATAATGATGAAAGGAAGAGCTCGCTTCATCTCAGCGTCGTCCCAATCTGCTGCGCTTTTGTTGATTGTGGTTTCACGCGGCTGCTGCAAGTGCTCCCACCAAAGAATGAAATAGAGCGCGACCATCGCTCGAGCCGAGCGCGTCTTCGCAAGCGCGCTCGGGATGCGGCATCAGGCCCATGACATTTCGGCCGGGACTGCAAATACCGGCGATGTTGTCGCGCGATCCGTTTACGTTTGTTTCATCCGTGACGTTGCCTTGTGGATCGCAATAACGGAAGACAATCCTTTCTTCGCTCTTCAGTTCTTGAAACGTCGCGTCGTCGCAAACGTAGTTGCCTTCCGCATGAGCGATCGGCATCTTCAGGACTTGGCCGCGCCTGAGCTCGTGCGTGAAAGGCGTGTCGATGGTTTCGACGCGCACGTTTACATGCTCACAGACAAAGTGCAACTCGCGATTGCGAATCAATGCGCCCGGCAGCAGGCCTGCCTCGCAGAGAATTTGAAATCCGTTGCAGATGCCCAGCACGAGCTTGTCCTGCGCCGCGAATTTCCTCACTGAATTCATCACCGGCGAAAAGCTCGCGAGTGCGCCCGCGCGCAAGTAGTCGCCGTACGAGAATCCGCCGGGAATAATCAGCGCGTCGTAAGCAGACAAATCTGTCTCGCGATGCCAAATGAAATCAACCGGCTGGCCAACGTGCTTCGAAATGACGTGGTAAGCGTCGTGATCGCAA
>DASXTE010000130.1:0-4944 GCA_036505595.1 Pyrinomonadaceae bacterium | reverse complement strand
AGTTGTTCGTATTCATCGCGGTCTTTGGCTGCGGCCAGTCCTTCCGCCGACCGCAGTAGCTCAACGCGATCACCCGTTAGCGTTAAAGCTTTCAGCAGATTCATAACCGCTTCCCGCCGGTCACGATATGTGTCAATGTCGCCGGCACACGCGCGGCCCAGACTGCCGCGAGAAGTCCGCGCCAGCAATTCCGCGTCTTTTTTCCCGACGTCTTTCTTTTCAATCAGAAATTTTTCGATTTGCTCGACTGGAATAGGCGCGAATTGAATTGTCTGACACCGCGATCGAATAGTCGCCGGCAGCGCCGTCGGATTTGTTGTCGTCAGGATGAGATGAGTGGTCGGTTCAGGTTCTTCCAGTGTCTTCAACAGCGAATTCGCTGCCGAATCGTTCATGTAATCCGCGTCTTCGACGATGAAGATTCGCGCCGCGCCTTCAAACGGCCGGAAGTTGGCTTCGCGCTCCAATTCGCGAATTGGTCCGATGCGGATGATCTGTTTGTACGGTCGCGCCATCGCGACGTCCGCGTGCTCGCTCCAAATCAGGCGCGCCTTGTCCTCGTCATCGTCACCGAACGGCGGAAAAGTTGATCGCGAGATTCTCTTACACGAGGAGCATTCGTCACAGGCTTCCATGCCCTGACGATTGCGACAGTTCAGCGTCTTTGCTAGTTCGAGTGCGAAGAGCTTTTTGCCGATGCCTGCTTCGCCGGTGAAGAGAAGCGATCCCGGAAGGCGTCCGCTCGACAACAGCCGCCGGAGCGTTTCTTTTGCTTCGTCGTTGCCAATAAGTTCTGCAAACATGATCGCACTCGGGGCAGTAGCCCGACCGTCAGGGAGGGCTCATTTTCAACCCATTTGAGCCCTCCCTGACGGTCGGGCTACTGCCCCGTCTGCCTCAAGAGTCCTCGCTCCGTCAAAAAGGGCACTACGATATCCATCACAATGCGGTGCGTCTGATCAACCGAGCCGCGCGCATCGATGATCCGAAATCGTTCCGGCGCAGCTTTGGCCATTGCCACGTACGCGTCACGCACGCGCGTGTGAAACTCGGCGTCCTCAATATCCAAACGATCGGTGCGTTTGTTTTGCACGCGCTTGCGCGTGCGAACTGCTGACTCGGCGACAGATAAATCAAACAGCAGCGTGAGGTCCGGTTTCAATCCTCCGGTTGCCAGCTCGACGATTTCCTCGATGAGTTTCGGATCAAAACCGCGGCCCGCGCCCTGATAAGCAACGGTCGCGTCCGCATAACGATCCGAAAGCACCACCTGATTCTGTTCAAGCGCCGGCAACAGATGTTTGCGCACATGCTGCGCACGATCTGCCGCGAACACCAGCAACTCCGTGAGCGGATCGACTTGCTCCTGCACGTCCAGAAGGGCGGCGCGCAGCTTCTGCCCCAGCGGCGTTCCCCCCGGCTCTCGCGTGGCGATGACCGGCACACCACGCACGCGCAGCTGGCTGGCCAACAGTCTTAGCTGCGTCGATTTTCCGCAGCCATCGATTCCCTCGAAAGTAATGAAAGCGCCGGCCATGTTTCCGGTTGACGCGAGCCGTCAACTGATTTCAAGAGGCGGAAGTCTCTTCGGCCGCAGGTGATTCAGCAGGATGCTCGGCAACAGCGACCGCTTGATGACGAAGCTCACCGGTAGATCGTCGCGCCTGAGAAATAGTCGAGATTGCATGCTTGAAAATTAGTTGCTCTTGCGTGCTTGATTCCAAAATCAGCGAAAATTTGTCGAAGCTCTTGATGCGTCCCAATAGTTTCGCGCCGTTAACAAGATAGATGGTGACCGTCAGCTTCTCGCGTCGTGCGAGATTCAGAAATCCATCCTGGATGTTTTGCGGAGCAGTCTTGGAGTCCATTACCGTTCCAGTCCGGCGAAATGCTTTGGCGCCAAAAGAGGCTCAGAGTATATCACGAGGCTGAACGTGACAAGCTGTTTTATGTTCGGGCGGATCACCGGCGCAGCCGCGCCAGCAACAAGTGTTCTGCTTCCGGATTGTCTCCGAAGGCTTCGATCCATTCGACGCCTGGTTCACGACGAAACCACGTCAGTTGGCGCTTCGCGTAGTGACGCACGTCGAGCTTCGTCTGTTCGATTGCGCTCGCGAGGTCGCGCTCATCGCGCAGGTATTCGACTACGCGTCGATAGCCATGTGCGCCAAGCGCGTTCGAGTTTGCAGGCACGCCTTCCTCGAGTAATCGCCGCACTTCATCAACCAGGCCGTTAGCGAAATGCGTCTCAGTGCGAGCGTTGATGCGTCTGTACAGCTCTTCACGAGGCGGATTTAACGCAAAGACTTTGATTCGATCGGCAAAGCCAGGTGGCTGCTCACGCAATGGACGCTGCGCCGAGATGCGTTCGCCCGTCTGCAAATAAAACTCGATCGCACGCTGCACCCGCGGCCAGTCCCGCGGGCTTAGCTTCTCAGCTTCCACCGCGTCGAATCGTCGCAGAATCCTATGAAGTCGTTCTGAACCGTGGCGCTCGCGAATCTTCGTCAGCCGCCGGCGCAAATCTTCATCGGTTGGCGGGCTTGGAAAGAAAGGCGCACGCAGGGCACGAAGGTAAAAGCCCGTGCCACCCACGAGCAGCGCGACATTTCCGCGAGCCTCAATCTCTTCGATCTTCCTGGTTGCTGCACGCGCCCAATCGGCCGCGGTGAAATTGATCCAAGGCGATACGAAATCGATCAGGTGATGTGGAATTCCGCGACGCTCTGCAACAGGAATTTTCGCCGTGGCAATCTGAATGTCTCGATAAACCTGGACCGAATCGCAATTGATGACTTCGCCGCCGAGTTGCAGGGCGACCTGAATCCCGAGCTCGCTCTTGCCCGACGCTGTTGGACCGACGATCGCAATGATCGGTTGTACGTTCACCCGCGAGCGATGATAAGCCGAATCATAATCACCAGCCAGATGACGGCGAGCAACACCAGCGCACCGATGATTTGGTTGCGAGAGAAGCGCATTACCGGCTGAGGACGGTGAATCGAAGAACCAATCCAATAATCCAGCCTACGATATCGACGATGGCGATGATCTTCGCGGTCATCGCCAGGCTCTTCTTGTCTTGTGCGACTTCGTAAATCTGAATTGTCTCGAGCGCTTCGTTGGCTTTGCGAAACGCGAGATAGCCGAAGATGAAGCCGAAACAGAACAGGCCGATGATACTCAGAATCAGCGCTGTCTTTACTTCGCTCGCGACGGCTGCGGCTTTGCTCGCCAAGACGTTCGGCGGATACAACGAGTTGCCGTATGGCGATGGTGGTGGTGGGGGAACGAAGGGTTGGTTCGGGTCGGGGGGCTGTTGGGACATTGCGCGCGCTCCTTTAGGGCGATTAGTTGTAGAGCTTCGTTAGATCAATTCCGGTGTAATAAGTTTTCAGAATTTGTTCGACGTTCAGGCCTTGCCTGGCCAAACCGTAAGCGCCGTATTGGCACATACCTACACCGTGACCCCAACCGCGGCCGATGAAGACAAAGCCCGCGACGCGATCGTTCGCATAGACGCGATCAATCACGAATAACTGCTCGCGCAATCCGAGCGCAGAGCGAATGCGGCCGCCGCGCACATGACCTACACCTTGCGTTCCGATCACTTCAAGGTCGATTACACGGCGCGAGGTTCCTCGCGCAGCCACACGCAGGTCCGTGATAGCACCGATGCCGCGCACGGATCGCGACAGACGGGCCTGCACTTGTCCGAGCGACAAGTCGGTCGTCCAGTTTGTAAACGGCGAGAAGCGTTCGGCTGATGCGCCATCCGTTGCGGGCTTCACTTCCAGATAGTCAACTTCGCCCTTCGCGCTCACGTGAAAAGTTACCGGTTCGCCACCGACCAGCGCGACCGACTTCATCTGATACAAGTTTTCGCCGAACTGCCGAAACAAAAACGCGTCACGGCTGACGACGATGGGTTGCTCCTTCCCTTTGCTAACGCGGAGAATCAGCGCGCCATTGATCGTCGGCCGCGTCGTTCCTTTCTGCAAAGCTAACGTGCCGCGTTGTTCAAGCATTCTGGCGATGGCGTGCAGCGCGCGTCCCCGCGACATGTCCTGTTTCGGACGAAGCGTCGCGTCCGCGAATAAAGTCAGTGCGCCTTCGCGAATCAGCATGGCCACGTCGGCGCGATTCGCCGGCGGCACCTCCTCGCCGTCATGAAAGCTGAGCAGGTAATCAATATCGGCAGAATTCAAAAGCGTGTCAGCCCTGGACTCTCCATACACTGCGCCAATCAGCGCGGTGCTGAACGACGGCGGCTTGATCAAGTTGTCTAACGATCTGTAATCAACGTTGCGGGCGACCCGAGCGGTCGCGGTCAGCCAATCTCTTGCCTCGTCGTTTTCCAGGTCATCTGCCAGCCATGAACTCGATATTTTGCCAATCGGCAACTTGAAACCGTTTACTTCGAGCAGCGCGACATCCCTGGCGTATTCAAGGTCTTTTTCGTCCTTGATTTCAAAAAGGTCGCGCGAGCTTTTGATCATGAACGGCGCGAACGGCGCTTTGATTTCGGCGGCGCATTCACGTCCGCGCAAGTAGGGAACTGCTTCGTTGAAAATGTTTTCCGCGTCTTCGGTGCGACCGCCGCACGTGGAAGTGTAGAGCGCGTTAATTGGCTCGCCGTTGTAAGTGGCAATGATGCCGCGCGTCTCGTTGACGGCGCGTGTCGTCAAAGGCGTTTCGCTCGACAATCCGCGGTAGACCTGCGAGCGCGTCGTCGGCAACAGGTCAAAACCTTCGGGCGCGAACTGACCGCGATTCTTCAAGGCATAGGTGCGCGCGGCGATTGCTTGCGCCTTCAAGGCTTCGAGGGCAGGGAACGACAACTCGTTCGGCACGACGCCGCGCACGTAATCTTCGAGGCCGATCACGTTCACGACCGTCAGCGACCCGCGGCGGTTCGCGAACACTTCGATTCGGCCACGGAAA
>DASXTE010000129.1:0-4108 GCA_036505595.1 Pyrinomonadaceae bacterium | reverse complement strand
CCCAGACGCCAGCGCGTGGGTGCCATGCCCTGAAACGCGTAGTAGTAGGCGACGGGAATCGCGAGCATCTGTGGCACGTATTTCGACGCCATCATTGCTCCAAATGACGCCGCCGCAGCCCAGTAGAATCGATCGGGACTGCGATGGGGCTGACTCTCGGCCACGCGTTGCCCGCGCAGCCAGAAGACGTTCATCAGCAAAAAGAAGAAAACCAGGAACGTGTCTTCTTTGGCGATGCGATTGAAACTGATTGTCAGCGGATCGAACGACCACAGCGCCGCGGAGATTAATCCAACTTCCAAACCGAACAACTCCATCGCGATTAGAAACACGAGCACTGCCGACAGCGCGCCGAGAATCGCTCCCGGAATGCGCAGAGAAGTCTCGACGGGTATGTTCAGTTCAGGATGCGAAGCGACCAAAGACGTGGCATTCCAGCGTTCGCAGGCAATGACGCTGACGGTCAGTGCCGCTTTCATCAGCAAAGGATGCTCGCCATTCGCCGCTGTCAATCCGCGCGCGCGATATTCGGTGACGGCGTTCAGCTTGTTCAGCTCGTCTTCGCTGAGTGCTTCTTTGCTCAATCCAACCGTGCGGAAGCCCAGCCCCGCGAGCACGAACATGCTGAGCATCGTCGCCAGCAACATGCGGCTCAACGAGCGCGTTCCGACTTGCGCGAATAAATCAGGCCTTAATCCAGCGGTGACGGTTGGAATTGCAGGGGACAAAACTTCTGCGGAACCTCCAAAACTAAGCCGCGTCTAAAGATACATGACTTGAAACTCGAAACTTGGAACTCTAAGAACCCGCGGCAAGCCGCAAAGCTTACCGTTAATCCGCAGCGCGAGCAACCCTTTGGTGATTGAGCATGGCAGGAGAAAGAGGCGTTGAAGAGGCGCCGGGCGAAATACAAACGGCGACTGTGGAAATTACGCTTTGCAGAGTCTCCTGCCAGCCGCTAAACTGACGCGCGTAACGCCGCGTGACTTTTGCCCTGAGGAGTTTATTCATGACTTTCCCACTCCGAGCCGTCTTCGCTCCATCGGTTCTATCCCTTGCCCTGTCATTGTCTAGTCCCATCCTGCTGGGTCAGCCACGCACGCCACCGAAGCCGCAAGCGACTGCGCCAAAAGCGTCGCCAACACCTGAACCTCCGCCCGACTATTCACAGGAAGCGCTGGTCATCGAGCAGATGAAGACCAGCTATCGTTTTGAAAAGGATGGTACGGGTCAGCGCGAACTGACGGTACGCGTGAAGGTGCAGAGCGAGGCGGCGCTGAATCAGTTCGGGCAACTCGTCTTTCCGTATGTCTCAGCCAACGAGAACCTGGAAATCGACTACGTGCGCGTGAAGAAAACTGACGGCACAACTGTGGCCGCGTCAGCGAATGACGTTCAGGATCTGAGCGCGCCGATTTCGCGCGAAGCGCCGGTCTACACCGACCTTCGGCAGAAGCACGTGACGGTGCCCGGGCTGCGTCCGGGCGACACGCTCGAGTATCACATCGTTTGGAAATTGCACACGCCGCTTGCCGCAAATCATTTTTGGTTGAATCACGACTTCATCAAGCGCGATCTGATCGTGCTGGACGAACAGTTGGAAGTGAACATTCCGGCGGACAGCGTCGTGAAATTGAAAACTGAAAAAGATTTCGATCCAACTATCAAAGACCAGGACGGGCGTCGTTTCTATAACTGGAAGCACAGCATTCTCAAACGCGAAGAAGAGAAAGAAGGTGACAAGGAAGCCGCGCGCCGCCGGCGCCAGGAGTTGGAAGATCCGCCGCCGCCGATGGTGCAGATGACGACATTCAAAAGTTGGGACGAAGTTGGCCAGTGGTATGCCGGGCTTGAGCGTGACCGGATTACTCCGGACGACCGGATTCGCGCCAAAGTAGCCGAGCTGATTCGCGATCGCAAAACCGATCAGGAAAAGATCGAAGCGCTTTATGAGTTTGTGGGCAAGAATTTTCGTTATGTGAGTTTGTCTCTTGGCCAGGGGCGTTATCAACCTCATTCCGCTCCCGAAGTGCTCGCGAATCAGTACGGCGACTGTAAAGACAAGCACACGCTGTTCACGTCGATGCTGATCGCCGCCGGATTGCGCGCTTATCCCGCGCTGATGAACTCGGCGCGCAAGATCGATCCGGACGTGCCTTCGCCCGGACAATTCGATCACGTCATCAGCGCAATTCCGTTGGGCAATGAGACATGGTGGGCGGACACGACCGCGGAAATCGCTCCATTCCGGCTGTTGTCACCTCCGTTGCGTGACAAGAAAGCCTTGCTGATTCCGTCGAATGGACCTGCGCACCTCGAAACGACACCCGCCGAACCGCCATTTCTCTCGCGCGACGTGGTCGAAGTTACGGGAGAAGTAAGCGAGCTCGGCAAATTGAGTGGCCATGCGCACCTTTCGTCGCGTGGCGACTCAGAGATGTATCTGCGCCTGATGTTCCGGCGCACAGCTCAAAGCCAATGGAAGCAGCTCGGCTATCTTTTGACCGCCATCACGGGTATCCGCGGCGGAGAAGCCACAGATATCAAGCCCGGCGATGTTGCCGCTACGGACAAACCGTTTGAAGTTGAATATAACTTTTCGCAGGCCGACTTTCTTGATTGGTCGAGCAAGAAAGTGAAACTTGCGGTGCCTTTGCCTTCGGTGAACTTGTCGATGGTTGATACCGAACGAGCGGAAAGCTTGAAGCCATTCCCGATCGGCGTCCCGATCGATGTTTCTTACACGCTGAAGCTAACGCTGCCGGCGAAGTATCGGTTTCGCTTGCCGGTGCCGCTCGCGGTGACCAGGGACTACGCCGCATACGAGTCGACTTACAAACTCGACGGCAACATTCTGACAGTTGAGCGCACGCTGAGTGTCCGCAAACATGAGTTGCCGCCCGAACGGGTCGAAGACTACATCGCGTTTGTTTCCGCGACGCGTTCGGACGAGGCGCAGACAGTTTCATTGGAGTCCGATGTGGCCGGCACGCCCACGATTCCCGAGTCGGCAACTGTTGAAGAGCTAATGCAAGCGGCGGAAGCTGCCGCGGAAAGCCAGAATTACGCGCTGGCCGAGCAACTCTTCAAGCGCATCGTGGAAAAGGATCCCAAGCACAAGACTGTCCGTCGCAATCTGGCGAGCACTTTGTACGCTCAGCAAAAATTCGACGAGGCAATTTCAGTCTTGCGCGAGCAGACCAGGATTAATGCCTTCGACAATTATTCTTATGGTCTGATCGGCAGCGCTTACTGGCAGCAGCAGAAGTATGAGGAAGCCGCCACGGCGTTCCGCAAGCAACTCGAAATTACGCCGCTCGATCAATATGCGCACGGAAATCTTGGGATGATGTTGGTTGAATGGCGCAAGTACAAAGAAGCAGTGCCGGAACTCGAACAGGCCATCTCGCTGAATCCTGAAGCGGAGGCGCAATACCAGATCAGCCTCGGCCGCGCGTATCTGAATCTGAATGAAACGGACAAGGCGATGACCGCGTTCGACCGCGCCGTCAAACTCGATCCGGGGCAGCGGACCTGGAACGACATCGCCTATTTTCTCTCGCTCAGCAAGGTGCAGCTCGACAAGGCGTTGCAATACGCTGAGTCGGCCGTGACCGAACTGGCGACTGACTTGCGTAATGCCGAGTTGGAACGGCTGACCCAGGACGACCTGCAAAATGTGAACGCGCTGGCCGCAAACTGGGACACTCTCGGTTGGGTGTTGTTCCAGAAAGGCGATGTGGATGGCGCCGAACCGTACATCGCCGCGGCCTGGCGAGTGGCGGAGCATGGCGAAGTCGGTTACCACCTCGGGCAGATTTACGAAAAGCGCGGCAAGACTGATGAAGCAATCAGGCTGTACGCGCATGCGACGGGGGCGATGCGGACGGTGCCGGAAGCAGTGGAGAGTCTCGAGAGATTAGTGGGCAAGGGAAAAACTGAAAGCTTGATTACCAAGGCGGTGCAAGAATCAAAAGACACGCGCACGATCAATCTCGGCCCGGCGATCACCAACGTGAAGGGAGCAACTGAGGCGCGCTTCTTTGTCGCGCTGGTTCCCGGTCCAAATCGCAAGGCCACGGTTGCAGACGTGAAGTTCATCTCCGGT
>DASXTE010000128.1:0-10469 GCA_036505595.1 Pyrinomonadaceae bacterium | reverse complement strand
TCTTGAATTTGTTATTTGCGTCTTCGACCAAACTGCTGAACGGAATGCTCTTCGCGCTTGGGATGTGTCCGGCGCGTGGCATCATGCCGGCTTCGGCGCCGGTGTAGAATTTCGCGTCACGCGCATCGAGAATCGCCACACCCGGTTTGTTCAGGTTCGCGCTCACCCACGTCGCGTCAACCACGGGATTGCGGTTCGCGCGCGGTGTGAAGTGTCCCGGATTCGCTGTCTTCACCTCGGCAGCGACTGGCCGGTGTTCCGCGATCCATGCCGGCAATCCGCCATCCAAAAGCGAGGCGCGATCGCCAAGCCCAAGATAATCCAGCGTGAAGTAGACGCGCGCAGTAGGCGTCACCCAGTCTTTGCTGAAGTAAACGATGATGCGTGATTCATCGGTAACACCGAGCTTCTCAAAAGCTGCCTTCAACTGCTCGACCGGCGGCAACTCAAGAATCAAACCCTGTCCGCGCGGCGTCGAGATGTCTGCGGTCTGAATGTACTGCGCGCCGGGAATGTGCGCGGCCTCGTATTCCTTTTTGTCACCGACCTGAAGCAGCACCAGAGACTTGTCATTCAGGTGCTTTGCCAGCCAATCGGTCGAGACGATCATCGAACTCCGCACTTTTTCCTTCGCGGGGCTCGTAACGAACGCTCCGAAACAAAGTGACAGCACCAGACAAGCGAGAGCAAGAAAATGTTTCATGGGTACCTCCAAACGCGGCGAAAAGCGCAGCTACAATACTGCGGTCTCTTCCAACAGTCTACCGGCGGCGAAGCGTTCCACGCTGAGTTGTTTCGCGTCGATCAGATCCGAGTGGCCTTGCAAAATCAGATCGGCGGCGACTTTGCCGGACGCGGGCGAATGCATCACCCCGTGACCGCTGAAACCATTGACGAAGTACAGGCCTTCGACGTGCGGTGACGGACCGATGATCGCATGATGATCGGGCGTCATTTCGTAAAGCCCGGCCCATGCGCGGCGCGGATTAACTTCCGCTTCGGCGAGCACCGGTACGCGTGAAGCCGCGTGCGTGAGAATCTTTTCGACGAACGTGGGATCGAATTCGGTCTTGAAGCCGGGCGTTTCGTTTGGATCGTTCCAGGCCAGGAGAATGCCTTTGCCTTCGCGGCGAAAGTGAAACCCAGTGGACATGTCGATCACCATCGGGAAACGCTGCGGCAATCGATCGAACGGCTCAGTCGGAACGAGTTGACGCCGCAGAGGCTCAACCGGCAACTCGGCGCTCGCCATCTTTGCAATTTCCGCCGCCCAGGCGCCGGCGGCGTTGACGACGACGTGCGTGGAAATGAAGCCTCGAGTAGTGCGAACTCCTGAGACTCGGCGTGCTTCCTGGGCTGGGAGCGCGGGCACCCTGCCCGCTATTACTTTCGAAGACGCATCCTTTCCGCCGAATGCGGACGAGGCGTCCGCGCTCCCAGAACCAAGTTGAATTCCCGTGACAGTCGTATCCAGCCACAGCCGCACGCCTTTCTCACGCGCAGCCAGCATGAACCCCATCATCACGCTGTGCGGATCGACGAAACCGTCAGTCGGACAGAATGTGCCGCCGAGAATGTCGTCCACGCGAAGTTGCGGCACCATCTTCACAATGTCTTCCGGCGAAACCCACTCGACGTTCGTCACGCCCAGCGCATTTTGCCGCTCACGATTTGCTTTCAGGTACGCCAGATGGTTTTCATTTGTGGCGCAGAACAAATAACCGTGCGCGCGGTAATCGGCGGGGTGACCGACCACTTCATCGAACTTCGAAAAGAAGTCGATCGAATATTTCGACATCTGAATGTTTACGGGAGTTGAGAACTGTGCGCGCACGCCGCCCATGCTCTTGCCGGTCGAGCCCTTGCCCTGATGCGCCTCGCGCTCGATCACCAGCACATTCGTGCAACCCGCTTGCGCGAGATGATAGGCGACACTCGATCCGACAATGCCGCTGCCGACGATGACGACATCCGCGGTTTCCGTCATGCGGAGGCAAGGTAGAGAGGAAACGGCCAAAAGTAAAGCGGCTAGTTTGCTTTGGGACGGGCAAGGCGGGTTGAGCGGCCCCGCGTCTTCGCGGAGTTACTTCTGAACAGTTATTGCAGCCGTCTGGTGCGTCTGATAGAACGCGTAAACGAATTTCTTCTGCGCGGACGGCCCGCCGAGGAAGCCGTGTTCGAATTCGTATTCTTTCATCTCGGCGAACGCCTGATCGGCGGTCCAGCCGTGGTGAGTGATCCGATAAATCGCGGTCATCGCACCGGTGCGGTGGCGCCCGCCTTTGCAGTGCACGTAAACAGGCCAGTTCGCGGAATCGTTGACGAGGCCCAAGAAATAGTTAGCCTGTTCATCGGTCGCCGCCTTGCTCGTTCTCAGCGGAATTCTGAAGTATTGCATTCCCAAGCCACGGACCCAATCTTCTTCGCCTTTTTTGTAGTCTTCGCGCAGATCAATGACAGTCTTGATTCCCAGCCGCTTCAGCTGCGCGACCTCTTCCTGATTCGGTTGTGACCCGCGGTAGTAGCGCTCGTCAACCTTGCCGAAGTTGTCGATCGTGACGCCGGGAATGGTCGAGACGCGCGCGGGAGCGGAGGTCGTCGCGATGGCGAGAGCGAAAACGGCAATGACGAGAAGAGCGTAGCGAAAATGAGTCCGGTATTGGTTCATGACATTCAATAAGAGCGGGATACCTGTGCTTTGATTACTTCAAAAGCGGGCTGGATGCCCGCAGCACCAGAATCATCCCAAAGACGCCAATGCATTGATCCGCTCACGCAGCACTTTCACGAAGCCTTCACGGGTGGAGTCGTCGTAACCGGCAGCGCGGAAAGCATCGTGAAGTTGCTCGTCAGACAGTCGCGAAAGCATTTCGCCAATCCAGCGCGCGTTCTCGACCGGAATGCGACGCATGGCTTTCTCTTTGTTGGCCTGGCGTTTTCCGTAACCCGGATTGAAGAACGACGCGAACTTGCCGCCGCCCTGTGGCTTCGTGCTGTAATCGAATTCGACGATTCCGTTTTCGACGCTGAGGATAAACTTACTGGCCTGAAAATCAGGCAAAGAGTTCTTGATGCGTTTGCCGCCGAGTCCGCCTACCTTGCCGAGCGTTGCCCCAATGTCTGTGACGACGTAATGCGCTTCCCATTCACCCGTCTCAGGGTGTTTCCGATGAAGCACCCGATTATTGTCGAGCCGCGTGTCGTAGTTCGCAAGCAGCACCATCAGCACCTTCAAACCGTCCAACTCGCGCGTGCCAACAAAGGGATTTTTCAGCCAGTCCCAAATCGCGCCACGCACCACGCCCGAGCGACGCGGTTCGAAGCGCACTCCGCGGACGTTTGAGCCACTGACGAATTCCTGGCCGCGTGCCAGCCGCGGCAGGTTTTTTATCTCGACGCGGTCGTAGTAATACGACTCTTCCGCGAAATAGCCCATCGCCCAAACCAACCGCGTGGCGACAGTCTCCGACTGCGCTTCGGGACCGAGCTTTACAGTCCAACTGACGCCATTCGCGTCTTTGACGCGGAACTTCGGCGACGCGCCGGTCGGATCCTCTTTCACGAAAGTGAAAGGAGCAACGGGCGCGAGATGCTCCGCTCCCGGGCCGAACGTCAGATCGCGCGCTGAGATCTCGCCGGGTTCGCGCCAAAGGACGGGTGTACCCGTCGGCGCCGGCTTTTTCTTCTTTTTCTGGGCGAACGACGTGGAAGAAAAAGCCAGAAGCAAAACTAAGAAAACGAGAACTGGTCTTGCTATTTTCGAGGTGATCATGGGGAACCTCCTCTAGAACTTGGGGTTATGCGCCGCGCATTATAACTCAAGCCGTGGAATCAGGCGAAGGATTCCCGGAAAGCTAAATGGCAAACGCGAATGCCCACCTTACCAGTCTTCTTTCGCAATGTATCTGAGGACGTGTTTTATTGACGCGACCGCATACGTGCCATCGGCTTTGAGAATTGGAATATGGCGATAGCGCCCGAGCGACATTTTGTTGAGCGCCGTCGCGACCGAATCTGTCTCGCGCAAGGTTTCAGGATTGGGGCTCATCAGTTCTTTGACCGGAGTACCTGGGTCAAGGGCGCGCTTGCCGGTTAACTTGTTGAGCACGTCACGTTCAGTGAAGATGCCGAGCAGCTTGCCGTTGTCGATTACCAGCGCGCAACCGACGCGAGCGCGCTTCATCTGATCGATGACATCGAGGGCTGAAGTGTTGGAAGTCACACCCAGAAACTCCTGATCGAGTTCGCGAAGATCGTCTTCCATGACTGAGCGCGCGAGGCCCTGTGACCTGGCACCCGGCACATCGAGGTGACGCAAACTCGTAAGACACTCATCGCAACGATCAGCGCCTTCGATGTTGTCGTAACCGCAAGAGGGACAAAGCATAAGAGTTTGCAAAGGGCGAAGAGCAAAGGGCGAAGGAAGAAGACGAGCTCTTAGCGCTTTGCTCTTCGCCCTTATCGTTATTCAACGGTCCACATGTCGCCGCTGTAGATCAGCTTGTCGAGACTGCCGGGGCCGGATTTGGCGATCGCTGTTTCGATCTGTTCGGCCATCATTTGATCGTAACTCGGTCGTTCCACCGCGCGGAAGATTCCGACGGGTTGCGGGAAATCAGGTTGCTCCATACGCGCCAGCATGAATGCGACCGATGGATCCTGCAAATGAATATCGTGCACCAGAATGTCTGCTTCGGTGATTCCATTTTCACCAATGGTCACAACTTCGGGGTGCGCGCCACTCATGCGAATGCCCTGATTGCGATCCTTGCCGAAGATCATCGGCTTGCCATGTTCGAGATAAAGAACTTTGTCCTGCCGCACACTGCGTTCAGCGAAATAATCGAACGCGCCGTCGTTAAAGATGTTGCAGTTCTGGTAGACCTCGAGGAACGAAACGCCTTTGTGTTTGGCGGCGGTTTCGACCATCGTGCCGAGATGCTTCACGTCAATATCGATCGACCGAGCGACAAAAGTAGCTTCACTGGCAATCGCCAGCGACAGCGGATTGACAGGGTAATCAATCACGCCCATGGGCGTTGATTTGGTTCTCTGTCCGAACACGGAAGTTGGGCTGTACTGGCCTTTGGTCAGGCCATAAATGCGGTTGTTGAAAAGAATGTAGTTGATGTCCAGATTTCTCCGCAGCACGTGCATGAAGTGATTTCCGCCAATCGAAAGCGCATCGCCGTCGCCGGTAATGACCCATACGCTGAGTTCAGGATTGGCGGCCTTGATGCCAGTGGCAATCGCCGGCGCGCGTCCGTGAATACTGTGAAAGCCGTATGTGTTCATGTAATACGGAAAGCGCGACGAGCAGCCGATGCCGGAAACGAAAACGATCTTTTCTCGAGGGATGCCGAGCTCAGGCATGACCTTCTGCACGTTGTTGAGAATGGCATAATCGCCACAGCCCGGACACCACCGGACTTCCTGATTCGAAACAAAATCTTTCTTCGTTAGTTCACCGGGAGGAGGCGCAATATGAAATAGCGACGCGCTGCCTTCGCTCTCAGCCGAGACTGAAGCGTCAACATGATGTCCGTTACCGCCTGAACCGTTACCTTGTGTCGTCATAATTGCTCCTACAAATACTCCTCAACCTTTCGAATAATCTCCCGAATCTGGAAGGGCCGGCCCTTCACCTTCGAGAAGGGAACTGCGTCGATCAAATAGCGCGCGCGAATCATCGTGCAAAGTTGACCGAGATTCATTTCGGGAATAATCACAGTTTCGAATCCGGAGAGGACTTGCCCGAGATTTTTCGGAAAAGGATTCAAGTGGCGCAGGTGCGCGCTCGAAACCGATTTACCCTCATCGCGCATCTTCTCAACCGCCGAAGTGATCGAGCCGTAAGTCGATCCCCAGCCAAGCACCAGGACTTTTCCGGTTTCTTCGCCGAAGACCTGGACCAGAGGAACGTCAGCAACTGCGCGATCAACTTTTTCCTGACGCAAGCGCACCATCAGGTGGTGATTCTCGGGATCGTAATTAACGTTGCCGGTGATGTGTTGTTTCTCGATGCCGCCGATGCGGTGTTCGAGACCAGGCGTGCCCGGCAACGCGAACGGTCTCGCCAGCGTCTGCTCATCGCGTGCGTACGGCATAAAGTTGGTCGGATCAGTTGCGAACTGCACGGGAATTTTGGGTAGCTTGTCGATTGCCGGAACGGCCCAGGGCTCCGCGCCATTCGCGAGATAACCGTCAGAGAGATAAAACACCGGCACCATGTATTTGAACGCGAGGCGTACCGCTTCAATTGCCATGTTGAAGCAGTCGGCAGGCGTTGCAGGTGCAATCACGATCGCCGGACATTCGCCGTTGCGTCCCCACACCGCTTGAAATAGATCGGCCTGTTCAGTTTTTGTCGGCAAGCCGGTTGATGGACCGCCACGCTGCACGTTGATGATGACCAGCGGCAGCTCAGTCATCACCGCTAAGCCAATCGCTTCCTGTTTCAAAGCGACGCCCGGACCTGACGTGCCCGTTAGTCCAACATGGCCCGTGAAACTGGCGCCGATGGCCGCGCAAACGGCGGCGATCTCGTCTTCAGCCTGGAAAGTTTTCACGCCAAAATTCTTGTGACGCGCCAGCTCGTGCAGGATGTCTGACGCGGGCGTGATCGGATATGAGCCATAAAAGAGTTGCCGGCCGGCCAATTCCGCCGCGGTGACAAAACCGATCGCGGTCGCTTCGTTCCCGGTGATCTTCCGATAACGGCCCGGCGCGATGACGGCTTTCTTCACCGTGTAGTGCGTGGTGAAGACTTCCGTGGTCTCGGCAAAGTTGTATCCGGTCTTCAAGGCAACTTCATTTGCTTTGACGAGTTCCGGGTTCTTTTTGAACTTCGCATTGATCCAATTCAACGTCGGATCAAGCGGGCGATCGTACAGCCAATAAAGAACACCGAGCGCGAAGAAGTTCTTACTGCGATCGATCTCTTTGCGCGAGAGCTGCACGTTGCCCTTCAAAGCATTCCGATTCAAGGTTGAAATCGGCAATTGATGAACGCGATAGCCGGCGAGCGAGCCATCCTCGAGTGGGTTTGATTTGTACGCCGCATGCTCGAGGTTGTCTTTTGTGAACTCGTCAGTGTTGATGATCAGAGTGCCCCCCTCTTCCAGGTCCGGCAGGTTGACCTTCAGGGCGGCCGGATTCATCGCCACCAGCACGTTTGGCTGATCGCCGGGAGTGCGAATGTCGTGACTGGAAAAATTCAACTGAAAACCGCTGACGCCCGGTAAGCTACCGGCGGGCGCGCGAATCTCAGCCGGAAAGTCCGGCAGCGTCGAAATGTCGTTACCGACAATCGCCGACGTGTTGGTGAATTGGGTGCCCGTCAACTGCATACCGTCGCCGGAATCTCCGGCGAAGCGAATGGTGACGGTGTCGAGTTCCTCGAGGTGTTTGTCGATTGTTTCGACTGGTGGCTCTAAAACTGCGCTCATGAATGCTCCGTATATTTGATTTTGACTTTTGATTTGCGATTGCCGTTTGCCTTCAATCAACAATCGGAAATCAAAAAAAGCAAAAACGCTTCATCCTCCGTCAACCGTATCCATGACCTGCGCCGAAATCGGCGGCAGGTTCATGGTGGCTTTCGGATAGCACTCGGCCAAATAAGTAATGATGTCGAAGACAGAGATCGAGCCGGCCAGCTCGCCATTCTTGACGAGCGGGATATTGCGGAAACTCTTCTCGTTCATCAGCCGCACGGCATCGCCGATCGTCGCGTACGGTGAAAGTGTTTCCACCGCCGGCTGCATCCATTTTGAAATTGGGCTGTCGAAGTCAACTTCCTGCCCGACAATTTTGGTAAGCAGGTCGCGCTCGGTAAATATGCCGGCGACCCGCCCGTCATCAGAGACGATGACGCAGCCGCCTTCGTCGTTTCTCATTGCTTCGATCGCTTGCGCCAAAGGTGTGAAAGGAGACACCGCAACGTAATCATCCGTTGGCAGCACGCGCACACGTTGACTGCGCGCCTTCGGGAGTTGGTCGGCTTGGGAGCTGCGCTTTCGCAGGTCTAATTCTTCAGTTTGCTGATCGTCGTCCTGCATCCGTACGTAATTGTAACTTAACCGGTGCTTTGGCCGGAAAAGCGGGACATCTTATCACAGGAACAGAGGTTGGCGATGTGATCGGCGACACGGATCCAGCACCTGAGCGCGACCTTAATGACCGACCATCTCGATTGCCATCAAGGTTAGGTCATCGGTCACCGGCATGCCCTCGGCGAACTCCTGCGCGTCATCGAGGACTTGCTTGACCAGGACCTCCGTCGGTAAGTCGTGCAACTGATTCAGCGTTAGTTGCAGCCGATCTTTCCCGTACTCAACGTCCGCCGTATTTCGCCGTTCAGACAAACCATCCGTATACAGCAACAGCCGGTCGCCTTTTTTGGCCGAGATTTGCGTCGCCGAATAGCGTTCATTGCAGAACATGCCAAGCGGCAGGCCGGTAGCAGGCACCGAAGTAACTTTGCCGTCGTGCAGATGCAGTGGCGCGAGGTGGCCCGCATTGCAAATCTCGATATCGCCGTTCGGCGCCGCTTTTCCACAGACCAGCGTCGCGTAGTAGGGACGCATCGTCGTCTCGGCAAAAACGCCATTGGCACGCTCGACGAGTTCGCTGACCGTCAAGCCAGTGCCGATCAAGCTGCGAAAGATTGCGTGCAGACGGCTCATCAGAAAAGAAGCCGCGATACCTTTTCCGGAAACATCGCCAATCATGAAGTAGAGATCGCCTGAGTCGGTCACGACGAGATCGCAGTAGTCGCCACTAACCGGTCCGGCCGGTTGATAATGGTGTGCGACTTCCCAACCGTTGAATTTCAGGTTCTGCTTCGGCAGGGTCTCACCCTGGATTAGCCACGCGCGGTCGAGATCCTGCTCGAGTTCTGACAACTGTTGCGGCGTCAGGCAGCTCAGACAGAATCGCGCCAAAGGGTCGGCGTTCATGGCCGTTTGGCCGATCAGATCGTGACAGACCTGGCAGACCCCGTAAGACTCGGCGCGCGTCAGATTCTCTATGGCCGCCTGAACTTCGCGCAGCAGGCCGCTCAGTTGAAATCTTCCATCGGAACTGTTGGCGGTCGTTTCCAATCGCTGTTGCCAGTTGATCAGTTCAGTCCGAAGATCAGGAATTGTGGCTTGCATGACGGCGCTCATTTTTTGTCCCCTCGAGATGGTTTTTCTCTGCTGCTCTTCTACGAGAAAAGATGTTGTTAATTATACGCTTTTTTGTGCGTCAGAGTTCGATTTCTGAGGACATTCTAACCGCTCGGATTTGAATGATTCTATCCGAATTTGTGGGCGGAATTTCGAGCTAAATTGCCGCGGCAAAGGTTCCTTTTCTGCGCAGCCGTTCGCCGACTTCGGGGAGCAGACTTAACACACGGTCGATCTCACTTTCCGTGTTGTAGCGGCCGACCGAAAAGCGAATCGAACCGAGCGCGAGCGACCGCGGAACCTTCATGGCCGCCAGCACCGGCGATACATCAGCAGAATCCGCATGGCAGGCTGAACCCGTTGAAACGCAAATCCCAACCTCGTGGCCACCAGTTCCGGACCGAGAATTCCTTCAAAAGAAATATTGCTCGTGTTCGGCAAGCGTTTGTTTGATTCGCTCGGGCCGTTGACGCGTGTGTCCGGAATCGAGTTCAGAATTGAGTCTTCCAGTCGATCTCTAAGCTGTTTCATCTTCTCGCGAGCCACAGACTGTGTTGCCAACTTACTCGCGCGACCGAGAGCAACGATGTTCGGAACCGCTTCAGTTCCCGAGCGGCGGTCGCGTTCCTGCCCGCCGCCGATGATAAATGGTGGTAGGATCACGCCGTCGCGAATGTATAACGCGCCTACGCCTTTCGGCGCATGAAACTTGTGACCCGAAATTGAAAAGAGATCGACGGGGCAGTCGCGCAAACTGATCGGAATCTTGCCAACTGCTTGCACGCCGTCCACATGAAAGATGGCGTCGGAATGTTCGCGAACAATGTTTCCAATTTCTTCGATCGGAAACAGCACGCCCGTTTCGTTGTTCGCCAGCATGATTGAGACGACTCCTGTGTCGCGACGCAGCACTTTCCGCAAATTGTCGAGGTCGAGCTCGCCGTGCTCGTCTACGTCCAGCCAGGTCACTTCGCAGCCAATTTGCGAAAGGTGCTCGCAAAGCTTCCGCACCGCTTCGTGTTCGACACGTGTCGTGATGATGTGACGGCGATTTGGGTTCTGCTCGAGAAAACCGCCGATGGCCCAGTTGTTTGATTCTGAACCGCATGAGGTAAACACGACTTCGCTTGCATCGCGAGCGCCCAACAGATCAGCGACTTCCTGGCGCGCCTGTTCGATGGCGGCACGCGAACTTCGGCCCAGGGCGTGCGCCGACGATGGATTGCCATAGTGCGTCGTGAGATACGGCTGCATCGCATCGAACACTTCCGGCGCGACTTGGGTCGTGGCGTTGTTGTC
>DASXTE010000127.1:0-7420 GCA_036505595.1 Pyrinomonadaceae bacterium | reverse complement strand
TTCTGTTGCTCGATGAGCCAACGCGCGGCATCGACATCGGCAGCAAAGCCGTCGTTTACGAAACCATCGCGCGATGCGCAGAAAAAGGAAAGGCCGTCCTGATGGTGAGCTCGTATCTGCCGGAACTCTTCGGCATGTGTGATCGGCTGGCTGTCATGAGTCGGGGACGCCTATCGCCCGCCCGCCCGATTGACGATTGGACTCCTGAATCCGTGATGCAAGCGGCAATTGGAGGTGAAGGTGGTGAATAAGACCGAGGATGACGACATGAAAACGACGACGCTGATTTTAGTTCTGACGGTCTTAATGTTTGCTTTTGGAGATGCTCGTGCGCAGCCGGTTTCAACCGATTGCGCGGATACGAAAGCGCAGTTGAGCACGGCGCAAAAAAAGTTGAATGATTGGCCGGTCCTGGCGCGCTACCGCGATGCAAATGCCAGGATCACGCCAGTGAAAAAGAACGAAAAGCGCGTCGTCTTCATGGGCGATTCGATCACGGATTCCTGGGATGATCCAAAGTACGGTGGCTTCTTTTCCGGCAAGCCTTACATCGATCGCGGGATTAGCGGCCAAACGACTCCGCAGATGCTCGTGCGCTTTCGCGCCGACGTGATCGCTCTGCGCCCAGCGGTGGTTGTTATTCTTGCGGGAACGAACGATCTCGCGGGCAATACTGGACCGATGACTTTGGGAGCTATCGAAGACAATTTGGTGTCGATGACTGAGCTGGCAAAAGCCAATCACATTCGCGTGGTGCTCGCCTCGTTACTTCCAGTCAGCGATTACGAATCTCGTGATGGCAAGGCGATCGTTCGCACCGCGCAGCGATCGCCGGAAAGGATTAAAGCTCTGAACGAGTGGATGAAAAATTACGTTGCCGAGAATAAATTGACCTATCTGGATTACTATTCGGCTATGATAGACGAGAAGGATTTCTTGAAAGATGAGTTGAGCGAGGATGGGCTTCATCCCAATGCGAAGGGCTATATGGTAATGGCTCCGCTGGCCGAAGAGGCGATAGCAAAATCTTTAAAGAGCAGAAACTGAATCGAGTTAACAAAGGCGAATGCCAACAACTTTAGCTGACATCGCACGCGCGCTTGGCGTCTCAAAGATGACCGTTTCGCGCGCCATTAACAATCATCCGGAAATCAGTCCGGAAACCCGGGCGCGCATACTTGAAGCAGCGCAGCGTATGAATTATCGGCCCAACCAGTTCGCGCGCGCACTGACAACGAATCGGTCTTACTTGCTGGGCGTAGTTGTGCCTGACCTCATGCACTCTTACTTTGCGGAAATCTGTCGCGGCATCGAAACGGTGGCCAAGCCGGTCGGCTATCAGAATCTGATTTGTAGCACAGATGAAAACGCCGCCAATGAAGAATCGGAAATCGCAGCACTACTGCCCCGAACTGATGGCCTGATTTTAGCCTCCGCGGCTTCACCAGACGATACAAAGTTCCTGCGGCGCATTGTCCGCGAACGCGCGAAGCTCGTGCTGATTGATCGCCAGTTGGAAGGACTGCGTTGCAGCACCGTGACGACCGATGATGTCAAGGTGGGGCTGCTGGCAACCAACCATTTAATCAGTCTGGGCCATCGCCGGGTTGGTCATTTAAAAGGGACAGTTGCGTCAACTGCCGCGCTGCGATTTGAAGGTTACAAAAAGGCGCTCGCACAACATGAGCTGCCTTTTGATTCATCACTGGTGCGCGAATGCGGCTTTACCGAAAACGATGGCTACCGATCGATGAGCCAATGGTTGGAAGAAGGTGATGTGCCACCGGCAATCTTCGCTGCGAATGACCCCGCGGCCATCGGAGCGATGAGTGCGATCACTAAAGCTAGTTTGCGAATCCCGGAGGACGTTGCGATCGTTGGCGGCGGAAACATCCATTACGTTGACATGCTCAAGGTGCCTTTGACGACCGTTGCCTGGTCAACATCTGAAATGGGCCAGGCTGCCGGACGACTCTTAATAGAGTTGGTGGAAGGCAAGAAGCGTCCAAAGGAGCAACACATCGTCGTCGAACCTGAATTGGTCGTGCGAGAGTCCTGCGGCGCGACCAAAGCCGTGGCTGTTTAGCGCCTCGCTATTCCGTCGCAACGATTCCTACTGTTCTAAGCAGTCCGCGATTTCCTTTGCGAACCTAAGAAATCCTTGAGGAAGACTGCTTTTACTGGTATTGTTACCGGTAACGAACGAATCTAGCCATCGTTCAGAATATGCGCATTCCGTAATGGTCAACGGTAAAGCAAACCGACTTAGGGCGTTCGTCTTCGTGTCAGCCTCCTTGCTGTGTGGGATTGGATCCGTCTCGGCGGCGCCGCGAATTAAGGTTCTCAAGCTCTCGATCACTAACCCGACAAACGAATTACGACTTGCAGAGGATGTCGTCGTTAGTGTGACTGAATTGAAAAAGATCGCACCGGACTTCAAAGCCGGCGACGCGATCGTCACAGCCAGCGACGCCACAACTGTCAAAGAAGACGCACAGACGCTGCAAACGATCGAACTGCCTTCACAAGCAGACGATCTCGACGGCGACAACAAGTTCGATGAACTTGCTTTTCAGATCGACCTCAAACCGAAACAGACCCGGATAGTCACAATCGCTTACGGTGATACGGCGACGATCCAACGCTTGCGCACCAACTATCCAAAGCGCACCGCGGCCAAGTTCACGATGAAGTTCGACGGGCTGGGTTGGGAGTCCGAAGCAAGCGCCTGGCGAATTTATTTTGACAAACGCAATGCGATTGATATTTGGGGCAAGCGGCGGCCGGGTTTATATCTCGAAATGTTCGGCGCGCCGGAATACGTCTATCACTGGGAGTCGCCGCTCGGCCGCGATATCTATCGCATCGGTGACGCGATCGGCATTGGCGCCGTCGCGGCATTGGTCGATGGCAAGGTTGTTAAAGTCTCCGACGTTGCCGAACGCAAATGGCGCATCATCAGCGCCGGAGCCGTGCGAGTCATCGTCGAACTCACTTACAAAGGATGGAAGGTTGCCGGTCGGGAAGTGAACCTCACCAGTCGAATGACACAGTGGGCCGGCGAGCATGGCTTTGAGCATCGCGTTACTGCCGAGGGCGCGGATGATTTGAAGTTGGTAACCGGAATCGTCCGCCAACCCGGCTTGCAAGAAAACGTTTTCGAGCCGACGACGACAGAACCGGCGCTGGTGCGTGCGTGGTGGGGACATCAGGTCGAAGAGGAAGGTCCGCCCGCGACAGCGATTCACATGCTGCCGGATCAAGATCTCGGCTTGGCGATTATCGCGCCGGGCAATCAAAGCAAAGTCATTCCCGATGATCCGCTCAACCTGTTGGTGCAGCCTCAATTCGAAAATGGAAAGGCTACGTGGTATGTCACTGGCCTTTGGGATCAAGAGAACCGCGACGACTTGACGGTAAAGGCGGCGTCCGCCGATGCGAAATTTCGTTATGGCTCGCTGGTAGTGCCCGCGACGCCGCCAAAAAATCTCGACGATTTCGTAAACGCAGTCAGGGCAATCCGCAGCCGTCTTACTCACCCCGCCCGAGTGGTAATGCTTTCTTCGGTAGCAACGCCTCAGTCGGCGCCACCTGATACTCTTGAACCGGCCCGCAAGAAAACTTACGACGAAGCTATTGCCTTGTTAAGACAATCAGCCGAACGCACGGCGCGAAAATGGGAAGCAATGATCTCAAAGACGCCGCCTGACGAAGCCACGCGCGACAAAGGCGAAGGCTTTTTTACCGAAGGCGACAACCAAACCGGTGAATGGAAAGCGCAGAAGGGATTTTTCTGGACCGGTAATTTTTGGGTCGGAACACTCTGGCAGCTTTACGCCAAGACCAAAGATCAACGATTTCATCGTTGGGCCGAGGTTTGGAACGCACGCCTGCTCGGGAAGGAAACGACGGAGAATCACGATACAGGCTTCATAAATTATTACTCCTCGGTGCTCGCCTATCAGCAGACGAAGGAAGCGAAATATCGTGAAGGCGGACTGCGCGCGGCGGAACGTTTGAAGCAGCTTTACAATCCGACGACCGAACTGGTGGCGGCGTGGAGCGTGAATGGCGACGACACAATCATCGACACGATGATGAACCTGCAAATCTGGTGGTGGGCGTCGCGCGAAACGAATGATCCACAATGGCTCGAACTGGGTTTAAAGCATGCGCTGAGGTCCGCTGACTGGCTCGTCCGTCGCGATGGCTCAGTCGCGCAATCGGTTCATTACAATCCTGGCGACAATCGCCAGGAGTTCCATTCTTCAATGGCCTCGACAACGAATCTGACTTTTCCGAACAATGCTAAGCCGGGCGAAAGAGTTTTTACACATACTCATCAAGGCTTCGCTGCCGACACTACCTGGTCGCGCGGCGCCGCGTGGGCGCTGTATGGTTTCACTGTCGGATATAACGAAACGAAAGATCCGCGCCTGCTGCAAACGGCGGAAAGAATCGGGGGCTATGTCATTGAGCATCTGCCGGAAGACGGCGTTCCGTGGTATGACTTCACTGACGAGGGCGTGCACTTTCGCAACCGTGATACTTCCGCTGCGGCAATTATCGCAGGCGGGTTACTGCGCCTGTCTGAGTCTACATCGGATCGAACACGAGCGGCCACATATCGTCGCGAAGGCGAACGAATCGTGCAATCACTCATCGATCGATATCTGACGCCGGTTTCGGCAGATGACAAGACGTCCACGGGAGTCTTGCGTCACGGGTCAAGCACACGCCCAAGCGACGTTGCGCTAGTCTATGGCAATTATTATTTGCTCGAAGATCTTTTATGGCTGGACGAGCGAAAAGCCCGTAGGCAGTAGGCAGGAAACAGGACAAACGGGGCAGTAGCCCGACCGTAAGGGAGGGCGTCTTAATAAAAGGAAAGGGAAACACAAAACATGAGCACACAAATGAAAGAGAAAAAAGATCAGCTAATCTTCCGTCATACCAATTCACGGAAGGGTCGAAGCGTTTCAATCACGCCTGAGAACAGCGCGATGAAGCATCTTGTTTACGGACGCATCATTCTTGACGCTGAGAATCCGCGCGAAAAGTTCTCAACCGGAGCGTTGGAGACGGGTTTAATCTGTCTCTCAGGCGAATGCACCATCGAGGCTGATGGTCAGACCAACAAGATCAATCAATACGATTCGATTTACATTCCGCGCGGCAGCGACGTTGAGATCACCACCGGTAGCTCAGTCGATCTCGTCGAGTGCTCAGCCGAAGTGGAAAAGAAGTATCCGCTGCAGGTGGTGCGCTATGCCGATGTGGAAAAGAACGGCTCGTTGAAATTCAAGACAGGCGGCGCGTCGAACTCGCGCACCGTGAACATCACACTCGGCAAGAATGTGGAGGCGGGACGGATTCTCGCGGGCTTTACCACTTCTGAACCAGGCCATTGGACCAGTTGGCCTCCGCATGAACACGCCGCGATGCTCGAAGAGCTTTATGTCTATTACGATATGCCGCCACCTTCGTTCGGCGTCCAGTTCGTTTACACCGACCCGGACGAGCCGGAATTCATCGGCGTCGTTCGCGATGGCGATGCGGTGATCATGCCGAAGGGTTTTCATCCGAACGTCTCGGTGCCGGGCCATCCGATCAACTTCGTCTGGATGATGGCCGCGCATCGCGAAGTGGAAGATCGCCAGTTCGGCGTCGTGACTGTTCAGCCGGGATTCGATAAAGGCGGCAGCGGATTGGAAGCAAGCCGGAAATAGGGAGGCTGTCATGAATCTTCATCGCATCGCGTTCGTCTCAATCGTCGTATTGATCGCAGCGACGACAGGATCTGCGCAACGTAAACCGAGCGAGGCTACTCGTCCCTATGTCGTGATGTCGTCGCAATCGCTCGATGATTTACAGAAGACCCTCCAACCTGAAAACAAAACATCCGAACTCATCGATAGTGGCGGCATGCAGTTGCGGGTCGCGGTGCAGCACGAAAGAAACAAGACTGGCGCAGCAGCCGAGCTGCACGATGCGTCGGACGATGTCTATTATGTCTTGGATGGAACAGCAACGTTGGTTCTGGGCGGAAAACTCGATGCGCCGAAAGAAACCGATCCGGGTGAGTGGCGTAGCCCGCGGATTATCGATGGCAAGACTTTTGAAATAAAAAAAGGCGACCTCGTGATCGTGCCGCGCGGCACGCCGCATCAACGCAGTACGGCCAGTAAGGATTTCACGATGCTTCTGGTAAAGATTTACGCAGAGCCGCTAAAAAGGCGACCCTGACGATTGGAATGTGCTATCTCGCGGACTGAACTTGATGCAATGATCGACTCGCGAATCCTGGAAGGTGAATGCATGGGCTATGCGCCTTTGGATCTGACCGGCAGAGTTGCTGTCGTCATCGGCGGAACTTCCGGCATCGGTCGGGCTCTTACGCATGGTCTGGCAGAAGCGGGTGCGGATGTGATCCCGACTTCGCGCCGCAGCGAACAGGTTGGGGCGACGGCGAACGAGATCGAACAGCGTGGTCGGAGAACGTTGCGAATCACCTCGGACGTTGCGGATAAAGCATCGCTTGAGAATGTACGCGACGAGACAATCGCAGCGTTTGGGAAAATCGACATCCTCGTCAATTGCGCCGGACGAACAAAGCGCGCGCCAACGCTCGACTTTCCGGAAGAGGATTGGAACGACATTTTCGCAACGAATCTGACGGGCACGCTGCGAGCATGCCAGGTCTTCGGACGTCACATGATCGAGCGCCGTTATGGCCGCATCATCAACATTGCGTCGCTCTCAACCTTTGTCGCGCTATTCGAAGTGGCGGCGTACTCAGCCAGCAAAGCCGCCGTGGCTTCGCTGACGAAGTCGCTGGCAATAGAGTGGGCGCCGCACGGGATATGTGTGAACGCGATCGCGCCCGGCGTTTTTCGCACCGCGCTTAACCAGAAACTTCTGGACGAGACCGAAAGAGGTCGCGAATTCCTCATGCGCACTCCGATGAAGCGTTTTGGAAAAGTTGACGAGCTGGCCGGCGCCGCGGTGTTTCTGGCATCAGATGCCGCGAGTTTTGTCACCGGTGAAATATTAGTCGTCGATGGCGGATTTTTGGCGAGTGGTGTGAATCAGTAATGTGGAGTGCGGCGGCCGAGCGAAGCGGCGACGCCGCTTTGGATCGCCGGCGCACTGAACGAACGAAAGAATCCAAAGCGCCGCCGAGGTCGGCGCACTCCAAATATGGACGAAATCAGCGAATCAGTAGAAGCCACCGCGTTACCAAAATCTGAATCCGAAGTTGCGCCGCCGCAATCCGCCGGCGCGAGCGTGATCGGCGCCGCTGATGCTGCGCTGGGAATAAAACCTCGCGTTGGCCGCTTCCGTTGGACCATCTGCGCGTTGCTTTTCTTTGCTGCGACCATCAATTATCTCGATCGCCAGGTAATCGCCACTCTCAAAG
>DASXTE010000126.1:0-5948 GCA_036505595.1 Pyrinomonadaceae bacterium | reverse complement strand
AACGCCGCCAGATCGAACCCGAGTCCGGCAATCAACTCCGCATCAAGCCGGTTCGTCCGGTCGCGGAGTTGATGAAAGAAGCGCTCGCCGCGCAACCACCACAGGAGAACGGTGATTTTCTGCCAACGGATCTGTTGGAATTGCGAAAACTCGATCCCACCATTCATCTCGAGATTCGTTACGCGACGACGAACAACTTTCTTGGCACGAGGTTCTATTCGCAGGCGCGCGCGTTCATGCAGAGACCGGCAGCGGAAGCGCTCGTGCGCGTGAGCAAAAAGCTAAAACAATTCGGCTACGGCTTATTGGTTCACGATGCTTACCGGCCGTGGTACGTGACGAAAGTTTTTTGGGACGCGACGCCGGAAGACAAGCACGTGTTCGTCGCCGATCCGTCGAAGGGCTCGCGTCACAATCGTGGTTGCGCCGTCGATCTAACGCTTTACGATCTCAAGACCGGACGAGCCGTCGAGATGGTGAGTACTTACGACGAAACGACCGACCGTGCGCATGCTGATTATCCCGGCGGCACTTCTTTGCAGCGCTGGAACCGAAAGCTTCTGCGAGATGCGATGGAAGCGGAAGGCTTCGCCGTTTATCCGCCCGAGTGGTGGCACTTCGATTACAAGGATTGGCAGAAGTATCGGATCGGGAACGTGAAGTTTGAGGAGATCGGGATTTCACCACAGAGGACACAGAGGAAGACAGTCTAAAATAGGTTCAGCGATTTGTAGTTCCCGAAGCCACCACGCAAGACACTCGACCCGTTTTAATATTTTGTTGTGCTTCTCTGTTCCCTCTGTGGTGAATTCATTTTCGGGATTGGCTCAACTTTGTACGAATCCTCGTCAGAATCTCAAAGTATCGCCACGCCGCCGGAGCGTTTGGCTCCTGATGATGATCAGGCTTCAAAATCAAATCGCCAGTCTCTAATAGGACCTTCTTCACGTCTGGATTCTGCAAAACCTTCGCCCAGGTCGCGGCGACGATCAGCCGGTAGTGACGTCCGGGCTGCTTAGGCCGGTAAGCGAAACGCTTGCCTTCAAAGCTGACCCAGCCGATCTTCATCTTGCGCATGGTTTCTTCCGCCAGATCGCCCGCATGCTTCGCCTCGAAGCTGGTCATTTTTGTTACTTCGTCGCGCGTGTACTTCCATTCGAGACCCGGAAACTTCGCGCGCGGATCGTTCGGGCCTTCGGGATATAGCATTGCCTGCCAGAAACCTTCCAGGCTTGCGTATCGCTTGCCGTGAAAGACAAATGGCGTCGCGGCAAAGTTGGAAAGCAAACCAAGTTCGTTTCGCTTGGAAAGAATTACTTCGCCGGGGCCGGCTTCCTGCGGCAGGATTTCCCAGTCAGGCTTCTTCGAATCCTCAATCGGCGTCCACCAGTGTGCGGGATAACGCGAGTCGCGAAGAACCTCTTGCGCGCGACCAAACGAAATGACCGCAAGAACTATCACGATTGTGGAAAACAATTTCACGCAAAGACGCAAAGTCGCAAAGAATCGCCAAGTAAAGATCATCCGCGCGCATGGCCACCACGGCTCGACTTGGCGCGCACATCAGGTTTCAAATTGTCTACGAACAATTTCAGAATGCGCTTGTACTCGTCCGCCCAACTTTCTTCGCGCTCGAAGCCGTGATCTTCAACCGGATAGGGCGCGACTTCCCAATTCTCTTTCCGCAACTCGATCAACTTTTCCGCCAGCCGCACCGTGTCCTGAAAGTTCACGTTCAAGTCAACCATGCCGTGACAGATCAGCAGCGCGCCTTTCAGTCCGTTTGCAAAATATATCGGTGAACTCTGTTTGTAGCTTTCGGCATCGTTTTGCGGCAGGTTCAGAATGTTGCCGGTGTAGCCATTGTTGTAGTGCGCCCAATCGGTAACGGGGCGTAACGCGGCGCCCGCGGCAAAAACGTCCGGTTGCGTGAACATCGCCATCAAAGTGATGAACCCGCCGTAGCTGCCGCCGTAGATGCCTATGCGTTTGGGATCGACGCCGTGTTCTTTGACGAGATAATTCACCGCGTCGACATGATCGGTTAAGTCTTTGCCGCCCATGTGGCGATAGATTCCGGCGCGCCAGTCGCGGCCGTAACCTGCGGAACCGCGATAATCGATGTCGAGCACCACGAAACCGCGCTCCATCAAAAGATGATTGAACATGTACTCGCGATAATACTGCGACCACCAACGATGCACGTTCTGCAAATAGCCGGCGCCGTGAACGAACAGCACTGCCGGACCGCCCGGCTTGTAATTTGAGGCGATGTACAAACGTCCCCACACGGTCGCGCCATCGCGCGCCTTGAAACTTACCAGCCGTGGATCGATCCAATCGTTGGTGAAGAACTCAGGAATGGGTGAGTTAGTCACGGGCTTGATCGTCGCCGCCGTTTTCTCGTCCCCCGGCTTGTTCGCAAACAGATAAAGCTCAGGCGGCTTGTTGCTGTACGACCGCACGTCGGCAAGCATCGTCTCGTCAGGTGAGATATCAACTTGATTCAGGCCGGGCAGGCCGGTGATTTGGGTACGCGCTCCGCCGTCAATCGGCATCGACCAAAGATGTCGCTGAAACAGGCTGCCTTCGCTCGAACTGAAAAAGAATTTGGTTTTGTCCTGCGACAGACGAACATCGGAAACTTCAAACGGACCGGACGTTAGCTGCTTAGCCTCGCCACCACTGATCGAAACTGAATAAAGCTGCGCCCAGCCATCGCGTTCTGATTCGAAGTAGACATGAGTGTTATCAGGCAACCACCCGAGCGTATTCGCACCAGGGCCATCGACCCACGCATCGTCATGTACGGTCGCGAGCACCTTCGTTTTTCCGCTTGCCGGATCAAGCAGCATCACCCAACGATCCTTGTTGTCGGCCGCGCGTGCCATTAAGACGGCATTCTTCCCGTCGTCGGACCATTGAAGCTGCGAAAGTTGCACATCGCGATCTTTTACCATCGGTGCTTTTGCTTGAGAGTCGATCCGGTCGCTACCGCTCCCGGTACTGACAGCCTGTTCTGTGGCGTTCATCTCCGTGCGCTGCGGCGGAGGATTCCCCGGAAGTTTCTGCCCGTGATCGACATTCTTCGTCTCGCCCGTTTCGACGTTGATGATTACCAGCCGCGTGCGGTTCTGCGTGTCGCCAACTTTGGTGCGGCCAGGAATGTCTTCCGTGTAAGCCGACTCAGTCACGTAATTCGGCACGATGACGTTCTTGCTGCCAGTGCCGGGCTCGCTGATTGTGGCGATCACATATTTCGCGTCGGGCGAAAGATTGAGATTGACGACGTTTTGACCTGTCGGAATCGCGAAAGGCTTTCGCTTCTCACGTTCCTTGCGCTTCTTCTCCTGCTCTTCGCGGTGTTCAGCGCGCTCGCGCACCGCATCGAGCAGCGCGCGCTCTTCCTTCTTCAGATATTCCTGGTTGTCAGTTCCCTTCGGCGTTCCGGTCGGCGCAGCCGCCCCGATGCGAATGTCTGTGAGCTGTTCCAAAATTCCACCGTCCAGGGTCATCACGTACAAATTGTTCGCGCGCGTGAAGTACATCCGTTTCTGATCGAAAGTGAAGTGCGCATTCGTTTCCGCATCTACAGTTTTTGTAATCTGGCGGCGCGCGCCTTTTGCGTGATCGTAGATGAAGAGGTCGCCTTCGTCCGTGAAGACCGTCATGGTCTTGTCCTTTGACAATTCACCATTTGCCGGTGGCGCTTGCTTCGCTTCCTCATCAGTCAAACGACGCAAGCCAGTGCCGTCGCGATTGACGACGTACAAGCTCATCTCTTTCAAACGCGGCTCGCCCGCCTGTTTCCAACGAAAGTAGACGCGTTGACTGTCCTGCGACCAGTAGACGCCGCTCGGTGGATAGCCAACCAAACGCGGTCCCCGCATGATGCTGTCAACGGTGAGCTCGAACGGTTTTGTTGTCGGAGAGGGCGCCTGCCCCAACGTCAAATGCGAAGCAAGCAGAGCGAGCAGCGTCACCACCGGTAACCCGCGTCGGAATTTTTTATTTTTCATGTGTCTCTAAGATTTTGTTGGCAGCACAGCTATTCAAACCGCAGCGCCTCGGTTGGATTCAGCGCCGCTTTCCACGTCCAGACTGAGCGCAGACAAAGAAACCGTTTCAACGGTTTTCCAATAGGAAGCCGTTGAAACGGCTGTCAAATACCAATCGCGTCTGATACACCTCGCTAAAGCGAGGTGTGAATGACAAGTTTGGAGAAGCCTACATCTTTCCCGCTTTCCAGTCGGCGACGCGCTTTTCAAAATTCGCGGTGTCAGCTTTATCGGCTTTGCCCTTGGCGATAGCTGCATCGCCCGCCGCCACGGCTTCTTCCTTTTTGCCCATAGCCCAAAGGATGTTGGCCTTGGCCGAGAGGTTACGGAAAGTTTGTTTGATCTTGATTGACTGATCGATGAACTTGAGAGCTTCGTCATAGTTCTTGTCGTTGAGATACGTCACCGCGACTTGCCGCGGAAGCTCCTCGTTCGCCGGATTGGCGGCAATCAACGCGTCAGCGTGCGCGCGCCACGCGGCCTTCACATCTTTCACTTCGACGGTAAACGGCACGCGAACTTTCTCCCAGCGAAGATTAACCGTTGCGGCGTTCGGCGTAATCGGATCAAAACTGTACACGAGCCATTCCTGGTTCTCGTTGACGGTTTGCGGTTTCGCCTTCACGCGCAGCGCATCCTTCTTCTCGTCATAGCTAAACGCCCCCCACTGGCCGGGATCGTTATTGAAGATGATCGTCCATTCGTCTTTGCCGGGTATGGTCTGAAGGCTGTAGCTTCCGGCTTTCAGCGGTTGACCATTAATGAGGACGTCATCCGTTACCTGAAACAGAGTTGCTTCATTTGCCCCCGCACGCCAGACATGGCCGTAAGGAGTAATTGGTTCGCCCTTCTGTCGCTTCGTTTGATCATCCAGCGTCGCTTCGCCTTGCGCTCGGGAAACCATCGACGGCGGGGCATCAGCGAAAATTGTTCGTCCCTGCACGCCCGGACGACTGTAGGTGATCGTGATGTCGGTGACACCGATGGTTTGCATCACGCTCGCTTTTTGGCTGGGACGAATGGGTTTGACCTGCACTGGTGGCTGTTGCGCAGCCACGTAACCGACGCATGTCATCGCAAACAGTAACGCGAAAGTGAACATTGAAAGTCGTTTGGTAGAAATCATCTCGGCACTCCTTGGATCAAAAATTTGGCGCGCATTATGTAACGCGCGACAAGCTTACCGCAAGAGACCGACCTGTTCGTTGCGGAGAATTCACAAGTTTTTACAAACGGGAAGCGCTCGCGGCGGCAACCCCGCACGAGGAAGATTCCTCGGTCGAGCCAAATCAATTTGACCTTCACTAGTGGGAGTGCACATCGTTGCGCGGTTTGTACTTCTCGCCCGCGTCAACGGGAAACGGCAGGATGTTCTGTTTCGGCGGCAGCGGACAGGTCGCAAAATTAGTGAATGCGCAAGGCGGACTGTAGGCTTTATTGAAATCAATGATGACGCGGCCGTTTTTGTCTGGTGGATCGACGTAGAGATAACGCCCGGCGCCGTAGGTTTCTTTGCCTCGCGTGGTGTCAGCAAAAATCATGAACAACCGTGGCTCGTCCCTTTCGGTGATCGCGTCCAGCCGATAAGTCTTGCCGTCAACTTCAAACGCGATCGCGCCCGGCGACGCTTCATCGCTTTCCATGTTCAGCACATTGAGAATCGGCACGGGCTTTGGCGGATTGTAAGCCTCAAAACGAGCATCGATGCGCCACTTGACGTTCGCGGGAAAATATTCGAGTCCCTGAAAGTTCGCGCGCGCGGGATTGTCTCTGTCCTTAACGCGCAAGCCGAGTTTTTCGCCGCGCTTGATGATCTGAAAACTCAGCGAGCCGAGACGAACGACCGTCGGCTTTTCTTCGGCGTCGGACTTCAATTGAAGTGAAGTAACC
>DASXTE010000125.1:0-27096 GCA_036505595.1 Pyrinomonadaceae bacterium | reverse complement strand
TTCCTGCAAACAGCGCATCTGTTCGGCGAACATCGGTTCAAGCCGGCTGCGAATTTCCCGCAACTGTTCAGCAGCCGTCAGGCCATCCGGCGAAGGCTGCGTGTATCCGTGCTCGACTTCTTCCTTCAGGCCGGAAACGCGGACCATGAAGAACTCGTCCACGATGCTGGAGAAAATAGTTAGAAATCGCAGCCGTTCGAGCAGCGGATTGCTCTCATCGCGCGCTTCATCCAGCACGTGACGAAAGAATTCGATCAGGCTGATCTCGCGATTCAGCAGCCGCCGCTCTGGCGCCGGGGCCACCGTGAGCTTGGCGCGCACGGGCTCGGCAGCAGACAGTCGATCCTTAAGCGATGCGTTCCAAAGTGTTTGCATAATTAGTGCTGGGGAGAGCTGATTACTGAAGTCACCAATGACCAAGTCTGTGCAATTCGATTGACAGCAACGGCCAGTGATCGAGCAACTCGTATTCCAATGGACAAAGTTCAGAGGCGATCATCGCGCGAATCGTTGTTCATTTGGAAGTGAATCACGAAAGAACAAGGGAGTCACAAAATCGGTGTAATTAAATCGTACGATTTTGCAGCAGCAGACCGAGCGGTTTTGAACTGCGGCGAAGTAAAACTTGAGAAATAAGTGTGGGGCAAGATTGCATTTGTCAGGGCCGTGCGGCAGCACTCCCGAACACGAAGCTTGGTGAGCCGGTTATCTAAATACCAAACGCACGGCATCCGTGTTCCAGTCGGCGAGACTTGCAGTCACCACCTCAGCGCCTGCCGCTCGCAACAACTCTTCTGCGACCGTGTTCGTTACAGCCAGTGTTCGCATACCGGCAGCCCGCGCGGCCCCGACTCCTGGCGGGGCGTCTTCAATCACCAGACATTCATTTGGGACCAGCGGCAATTTTCGATTGGTGCGGCGCTTCGAGTTCAGAAGCTCCAGCGCGCGGCGGTAACAATCAGGCGCAGGCTTGTGATTGAGACCTGGTTCGGCGGTCACTATCACCGCAAAGCACTGAAGCAGATTCGGCGGAATGAGCACGTGCTCGATCTCCGAAAGTTCGGCCATGCTGACAATGCCAAGTTCGTATTTCCGTGCGGCTTCCTTGATGAACGTGATGACGCCGGGAGCAAACGGCACTTCAGCTTCGATGATCGAACGATGCAGTCCATGTTCGCGATCTATAATCGCCCGCGCCGTTTCGTCATCCACCTCGCGTCCCGCGCGCGCGAATGCGGCGCGCGTGAACGCCACGTCATCCATGCCGAGGGAGGCGAAGTAGTCATTGTCCGTCAGCTCAACTGCATGCTCTTGCAACACTTCGCGATACGCGCGCAGATGAATTTGCTCATCGTTGATGATGACACCATTGAAATCGAAAAAGATTGCCTGGATCACTTTTAGGATTGCGGACCAGCAGCTGCCGTAGTTTTCACTTCCACCAATCGCTCGTTCTGCTGCGCAAACAAAAGCGGCAGGCGCTCGCTCTCAAGCACATCGAGCCGTCGCAGCACTTCGGAAAGCGCGATTTCATTCTTTAGGTTCACTTGATAATCCAGATCGGCGCGGAGACGATCTTTCGAGCCCTGGCGGTTCTGCGACATCATGATGATCGGCGCTTGCAACCCGGCAATGATGCCCATGACGAGGTTCAGCATCTGGTAAGGCACGGGGTCGAATCCTCTAACCAGCACGTAAGAGTTGAAGATGATCCAAGCGATGATGATTCCGATGGCAGTGATAATGAACTTCCAGCTACCGCCAAATTCGGCGATGGCATCCGCAGCGCGATCCGCGATAGTCATCCGCTTGTCTTGCTCTTCATTAACATTGCGCGACACGCGCTGCTGCAACATCTTGTCGGTATGCCGCAGACGCTGGAAGACAGCGCTCAACATTTCGAGCGCGACGCCCGGATTGGTGTTGATGAACCGCAGGAAATCTTCGCGCGACAAAACAGAAAGATGCGCGTCTTCGATTACGTCTGCGTTGGCTGAACGCTGCTTGCCATCGATGATCGCCATTTCGCCGAAGAAATCGCCCTGCGCCAGCTCGGCCAAAACGATCTGCTTTCCTTCCGCGTCCTTCACCGCGATGCGCACGCGACCACTCTGAATCAGATACATCGCGTCGCCCAGTTCGCCCGCGTGGAATAATGACGTGCCGGCTGTGATAGCGCGACTCTGCAAAAGCGTGAGCAGTTCCTGCGCGTCTTCATTAGTCAGCGAAGCAAAAAGCGGCACGGATCGAATCGCTTCGATGGTCATGCCTTGGGGAATCGGTGTTGACATGGGATTTACCTCATGAATGTAGCGCAAATTGTTAATTTGCGAATGTGAACGCAAGTTAACAACTTGCGCTACGCTACTCGTCCGTCTTTCATCGTGATGATTCTGTCAGCGAAGCTGCTCGCCAGTTCGCGATCGTGCGTGACCAACAGCACAGTCAAACGATCGCGGTCGACCATCTCGCGCAGAAGTGACAAGAGTTCGTGAGCGCGCGTCGAGTCTAAATTTCCTGTCGGCTCATCGGCAAGCAAAACGCGCGGCCGGTTCGCCAATGCTCGCGCGATCGCCACGCGCTGCTGCTCGCCGCCAGACAACTCGCCTGGACGATGTTCCCTTCGATCGGACAAGCCGACGCGTTCGAGCAACTCGGCCGCACGCTGGCGCCGCTCAACTCCGCGCACGCCGCCAAATGCCAGCGCCAGTCGCACGTTCTCAGCCGCCGTCATCGTCGGGATCAAGTTGAAATTTTGAAAGATCATCCCGACTGAGAAGCGGCGATAGCGCGCCATTTGCTTTTTGGTGCGCGGCCCGAGCAGCTGCGAGTCAAATAGAACATCGCCGCTTGTCGGCCGATCAAGTCCGCCGAGAACATTCAAAAGTGTAGACTTGCCGGAACCGGAAGTCCCCTGAATCGCGACGAACTCGCCCTCGTCAGCGCCCATGCTGACGCCGTCCAGCGCCGCAACCTGGTTGGCTCCCATTTGGTAGATACGAGTGACTCGGCGGGTTTCGATTAGCATACGAGTCGTATCAGAACCCGGAGCGGTAGCGATGGGATCAACACTCAAGTCGATTCTCCGATCCGGTCGCTACCGCTCGCGGTTCTGATACGCTGTTCGGCGGCGCGCGCGACGCGCCACAACTCGAATTGCTCATCGTCGAATCCCTTCAACGGAATCGTGAATCGCGTCGCAGCAAGACCAGCCGGGCACTCGCTCAATAGCTCGCGTACTTCGGGATCAGAATAGACGACGTTAGAAATAATGACGTCATCACCGGTCGATTGGCCTTCCAGACGCGCGGCCAAATTTACGGTCGAGCCGAAATAATCCAGTCGATCATTCAGCGTCACCGCGATGCATGGGCCGGTGTGCAGGCCGGCTTTCAACGTCAGCGGCAACATTCCGTCAGGTGGATTCGCGAGCTTTTGTTGTGCTTCAAGCATCGCTCGCAAAGCATTTGCGGGCCGGCGGAACACAGCCATCACGGCATCGCCAATTGTCTTAACCAGCGCGCCGTCTTCCGAAGCGATGGTCTGCTTCAAAACGTCGAAGTGATTCATTACGCGGCCGAAGGCCGTCGCGTCGCCTATTTCGCGATACAACCTGGTCGAGTTTTTCAAATCAGTAAAAAGCACCGTGAGCGTCCCAACTGAAATCTGTTCACCCGGACGCAGAGCCTCGCGCGCGAACAGATCACGAAACATCTGGACCGCGGTTACTTCCGCCGCCGTCGCCGCTTCGTCCGAGAATTCGGTGCGCTCGAGAATGAAGAGTTGCTCATCAGTCGTGGCGTTCTCGAGTTCCAGTTTACAAGTTCTGGAGATCTCCACTTCGCTGTTTGACCAACCATCCGGACACGCCCGCAAAACCGTTCCGCACGGACCATCCTCTGTCACGCGCAGATGTTGGCGGCCTGACAGGCCAGACGTCCGCAAACGATAACGACCTTCCTCGAGTTGAATGCTGACCGATCTTTGCGACTGCGGCGCAAGCAACTGTTGTGCGACGATGTGCGGCGTGACCTGCGGACCGCCGATGCAGAACGTTTCCACGTCTATATTCCGAATCGACGGATTGGGACGAAACGTGAGTTCGACTGATTGCTCAAAGTTCACATTGAAATCTATGTTGCAGCCGGCGCAGTGCACATTCGTCGACAGCTCGTTGAGCGAATCCTTTGCGTCGCCGCCGCGGCACATCGGACAGACGAGATTCCATTGCAGGTCGAGCATGCCCACGCGGGTGGCCTGAAAGCAAAGCTCCAAGACATCGCGGCGCGGCTTCTGCCAGTGCTTCGCAAGTCGATAAGGCCGGATACGCGACAACGCAAAATCGTCAGCGTTCTCGATGTGATCGACAAGCAGGGCAACCAACTCTTCGTCGCAGGTGTTTGCAATGAGGCGCTCACCGAGTTCCACGAGCCGCGAGCGACCTCCGGGAGTGAATTCAACTTCGGCCGCCGGAGTCGTCGCGACCGCAGATTCGCTTTGCGCCAGCTCATCGTACTGCCGGAAAGTACGCGCGAAATTTCGTGCGCTGATAATGCCGATTTGAATGGGAATGGCCAACGTCCCGAGAAAATTTTTGGGCTTAGCCCAAACTTCATAGATGAGCTTCGTCCCAACCGAACGGTTGGTGCGAGGTTCTCGAGATGAGCCGCCGGCTTCGTTTTCGACAGGCGTCAACTGTGCGAGTACGCGCAACTCAGCGATCGGGCCTTTGGTGTAACGACGGACCACGCCGAAGCGCTGCGGCCGCACCCACTCGAACGGCTGCTCCTCCCATTCGACAGGAATTCCAAAACTTGACAACGTCAAACGACGAGCAGTTCCGGTCTTTTCGCCGACCGCTTCCACCGCCGGGACGCCGGTGTCGCGATTAAAGCGATTAGTGTCGGCGACCAAAGGCCAGAGTTTTTCGGGGGGAGAGTCAAGATCGAACTCCCAGCGATAATGGAATTGGCGAAAAGGCATAGACATCAGACGTCAGATATCAGACGTCAGAACAACGCGGCGTGCTGGTCAGTGAAAGGATATCAAAAACGAAGCGGGATGTTTGATCATACTTCCGAGCATCTTGCCGACCTCTTCGCACCAGGCTGCCAAACGAGCATGCTGTTCAGTCGTTATATAGCCACAGTCGCGCGCGAAGTCTAGTGATGAGTCGGTTTCACTGTTTTCGCCATCACAATCGGTAAGCTTGCTGACAAAGTGTGCCTCATATCGCCGTTTTGCCCACGCTTCCCGAAGATTCAGGCAAACGGACCGCGAGGATCGTCGAATCTGACTTGTTAACGCGAATCGTTCTTCAGGCGGAAATCTCTTGCTAATTTCAAAGATTTTCATCGCCAGCTCGTAAGCAACCTTGTACACCTGCAAATCTTTGGCGGAGTTTATCCTGATAGGCTGTTTCGCAGTAGCTTCGACAGGCATTGTTCACCTCTCTCAGTGGGGGCTAAGATCTTTGACATCTGACTTCTGACATCTGACTTCTGACTTCTGATGTCTGTTGTTACACTACCTTGTACTCCGAATCCACATCCTCATCCGAAAATGCCACGCGGTAATTTTTCGACTGCACTTGTTTGGTAATCAGCAGGTCGTCTTTTGTCTTCAGGAGGTCGGCGCGGTTGTAAACTGACAACTCGAAATTGTAGCCATGCGTGATGGCGTCTTTAGGACAAGCCTCGACGCAGAAGCCGCAGAAGATGCAGCGGCCGTAATCGATGTTGTAGACCTTCGCGTAGCGTTCATCGACGCCGATGCGCTCTTCGGCCGGGCGCGGATCGTCGGCGGCTTCGATGTATATGCACTCGGATGGACACGCTGCCGCGCACAAAAAACAAGCCACGCATTTCTCGCGACCCAGTTCATCAACGTGCAGCAAGTGTTGTCCGCGATAACGCGGCTGGACGGTGACCGGTTCGTCGGGATACTCAACCGTCTGTTTGCGCTTGGGAATGTACGAGAGGGTGACGCCCATGCCTTGAATGATGGCGCGGGTTGAATCGATCACTTCCGAAAGTAATGACATAGTCTAGATTTCGAATTGCGAATTTCGAATTGCGAATTGTCAGACCCGGGCTGCCTTCGCTGTTCTCCCCGCGCTGGTGAAGATTGCGACTAACTCGGCGGATTCCGCCAGCAACCAGTCGCGTTGATGCTTGTCGCCCAATTTCGTCTCATCACAGATTTCAAGCCAGTATTGACTTTCTGAAGCTTCTTTTTCAACTATGCCGATTTTATGAATGAAATCATTTCGCGATTCTGCTCTATTCGCTTCGCGGTAATTCGCTCCGACCGATGTACCCGCTTTAACAAGTTGATATCTGATTATGTCACCAGTTTTGCCGTATGGCAGAGTTGTAGGAAATTTAATGATTCTGATCGCAAACTGCTTGGTCCGCTTTTCCAGTTCAACCTTATCCATCTAAATTCGCAATTCGCAATTCGAACTTCGCAATTTGAGACTATTTTACACGAACAGTTCGCGACCCCGTAGCCTGCCAGCGGCCGTCGCGCCAGACGAACTCGTCAGTGAAACTGTAGACCTCGGTGCCGCGCGTCGTTTCCTGTCGCAGGTAACCATCGATCGTCGCGCGTTCACCATCGAGATCGACGCGCAGATCCTGCAATTCCCACGACTTAACTGTCGCGTCCGGTTTTAGCTCGTCAATGTATTGTTGTTTGGTGTGCGGTGGATTGCCGCCACTGTATTCCTCGGCAAGGATGCGGTCGAGCGCGTTCTTGTCCGCATTAATGTTCGCTTGCGTCCACTGTTTCTCGAGGTCTGTGAGTTGGGCCAAAACTATATCTTCGTCAGTGGGTGCTTCCGTATCCGAGGTCGATTCTTTCGGAGCAGGCGTCGATGTCTCGGACGGTAGAGGCGTCTCCAACACGACAGGTCTGTTTGAGTTGCGCGACTTCTTTGCGATTTGCGGGATTGCAATCGCGGCAATAATCATGATCGCGAAAAGGAAAAACACTGCGAGCCCTGCAACAACCCACGGCCATATCCGACGTGTTTGCGGCGTGGCGCGGTAAGACGGCATCACCGGCACATTAAGCTGCGACGCACTGACGGTGGCCTTGCCCGGCATTTGTGTGTACTGCGGCAATTTGCTACTGCCAGCGGATTGGGCCGGCGAAGGATTAACCAGCGTTGCCTCAGAGTCCGGAGTCGCTTCCGAAACGAGAGGTGTACCGTCATCAAGACAATACGTAATCGAGTCGTCAAAGCTGCGCTGACAGGTTGGGCACTTCTTCATATGGTCAAGAATTCGCGGCGACGATCACCACGACATAGAAAATCAGGATAGCGATATAGACGAGAATGGTCACGCCGCCGACTATGATTCCGACCCACGCCGACTGACGACCGCCGAACTTGGCGGGCATCTTGTTCATTTGCGACAGCGCCACCGCACCCAAAACGATCGCGACAATTGCCGGAATCGGCCCGAGACAAAACAAACTGAGGATGCCGACTACCATCGCGGCTGTCGCCAGACTCTTATTTTGCGGTTGAGCGTAAGCCGGCGGCGGCGGCGGTTGCCATGCCGATGCGATGGGCTGGGGCGGCTCCCATTGCGGTGATGACGGAGGAAGCTGTGCGGACGGAGAATCCCAGGTCGCCTGCTGGTTCTGCGCTGATGCCTCAGCGGGCGAAGGTGACAGGATTGTCGGAGGCGGATCGGCGGGCTGGGCTGCGTCCTCGATTAGCGTCGTCCCATCCTGAGTACAGAAACTCAGCCAGTCTTCATCAAAAGTTTGGTTGCAGGTCGGACAGCGTTTCATGTGTGACCGAGCCCGCCGGCAAGAAACGCGGCGCCATAGATGATGATGATCAGCGCGAGCACGACAAAGTAAACTCCTCCTGTGACGATGCCGATAATCGCGAGCGGCTTGCCGGTATATTCGCTCGGCTTGTTCTTGATTTGCACCAACTGAATGATGCCGAGGGCGATTGCCACCGGGCCCGTCAATACGCCGAAGTAACAACACCATCCAACGGTCAGACTGATGATGCCGATGATCAGCGAAGCCACCGCGAGACCTTGTTTCTGCGAAGCAACGGGAATTAACGGCGGCGGAGGCGGAGGTTGCCACGCAGGCGCGACCGGCTGCGGCGGATTGTAACTGCCGGGCAAATCGAAAGGTTTTTGAGCGCTTGGGTCTGTGTGGATGGCCGGCGGAATGCGAACCGTTGGCGGAGGCTCACCCGCCGATGACGCGGCTGGCGCCTCAACGAGCGTGGCGCCGTCTTCCGTGCAAAACGCCAGCCAGTCTTCGTCAAAAGTTCGATTGCAAGTAGGGCAGCGTTTCATGAGACTTTAGTGCGATGCATCAATAAACGGCCGCATTTGACCCAAGTACGGATCGAGCGCGAAAACGCTGTAAAGTACCGTTTCCATCGACTTGTCAGCAAAACCGGATTCGAGCGTAAAGATCATTCCTGCAAAGATGTCCTTCTCATCGTCTGCACCCCAGTAGAGAAAGTTATGTGCATTTAAGTTAAGCATTAGACGCATGAGGCCAATCGGGTCTTTCGCCTTATCGACGTTAACGTAGCCGCCTTTGTAGTGCGGATAGATTTTGAAGTTAATCGTATTGTCTGTGGAAACTCCGACAACGACTTCGTAGAACTCCGCGTTCGTTAGACCGTCGCGTTTTATGCCGACAAAATTGAAAGGATTCTGCTCACTCTGCTTAAAAGAAATATTGATGTCCCGTTTCGGACCCGAGGCATTGAGGAAGGCGCGCAGCCTCTCACGCATCGCCACCCGCGCAGCGTCTTTTTCCTGCTGAGTCTGCGCGCTGCATAAAACAGTTGCGAAGCACAACGCGATTGTCGCCAGGACTGGAACTAAAACCTTTCTCACGTCGGAAATCTCCTTTAAGTTATTGCGTAAGTCAATGATTGCTGCCTAAACGATCTCGAGTTGACTGAAAAAGTACGCGATTTCAATGGCCGCGTTCTCGTCCGAATCAGATCCATGCGTCGCGTTCTCGCCGACTGACGATCCAAACTCCTTGCGAATGGTTCCTTCGTCGGCCTTCGCGGGATCGGTCGCGCCCATCAAGTCTCGCCAGGCTTTTACCGCGCCGTCTTTTTCCAAAACCATCACCACGCAGGGCCCGCTCGACATGAACTCCGTCAGTCCTTCGTAGAAAGGCTTGCCGCGATGAACTTCGTAGAAGCCTTCAGCCTGTTTGCGCGTTTGGTGAATCATCTTCAGCGCGAGAATGAGAAAGCCCCCGCCGACGATGCGATCGATAATTTTTCCGGTGTGGCCCGCGCCAACCGCGTCGGGCTTAATGATTGCGAGTGTTTGATTGTTCATGAAAAGTGGTTCGCTGTCGTTGAGATCTAGAAACCAACCGAGACTCCCAGCGCCTCCATCATCGCCGCGCCAATGTCCGCGGGTGATTTCACGACGTGGATGCCGGCGTCTTCCAGGGCTTTCATTTTTTCCGCGGCAGTTCCCTTTCCTCCGGCGATGATTGCGCCCGCGTGGCCCATGCGCCGGCCGGGCGGTGCCGTTTGCCCGGCGATGAAGGCGACGATCGGCTTAGTCACTTGGTCTTTCGCGAACGCCCCCGCTTCTTCTTCGGCAGTGCCGCCAATTTCCCCAATCATCACGATGCCGTCAGTCTCTTCATCATCCTGAAACAGTCTCAAGGCATCAACGTGAGTTGTGCCCACGATCGGATCGCCGCCAATTCCGATTGCGGTCGATTGTCCCAAGCCGAGCGATGTCAGTTGCCCAACCGCTTCGTAGGTCAGCGTTCCCGATCGTGAGACAACTCCCACTCGACCTTCACGATGAATATGGCCGGGCATGATTCCGATCTTGCATTTGCCAGGCGAGATGATTCCGGGACAATTGGGCCCAATCAGGCGCGTCTGCTTGTCGCGCAAGTATTCCTTCACCTTCACCATGTCGAGAGTAGGAATCCCTTCGGTGATGCAGACAACGACGGGAATTCCCGCGTCCGCAGCCTCCATAATCGCATCAGCAGCAAATGCGGGTGGCACGTAAATGACAGAGGCGTTCGCGCCCGCTTCTTTCACTGCATCCGCGACGGTGTTGAAAACCGGATTGCCTTCGTGCGACGTGCCGCCTTTCCCCGGAGTGACGCCCGCGACGACGTTCGTTCCATAATCGACCATCTGCTTGGTGTGGAACGTGCCTTCTTTTCCGGTGATGCCTTGCACGACAAGGCGCGTGGATTTATCGACAAGTACACTCATGAAAAAGTAGAGATCAGATATCTGAGGTCAGAGATCAGAAACTTAAGAAACGAGCGCGAAGTATAGCAAGACGATTCGTAAGGGCACAAAGACAGCAAGAGGCTATTTAAGCAAGTTCAAATCGTTCTCCATATTGCGGCACTTCGATCTCCCACCCGAAGCGTTCGCGAATGTGGCGCGCCATCGCATCGGCGGCCTCCGGCTCACCATGCGTGACGAAAACTTTCTTTGGTGGCAAGGCCATTCCCTCCAGCCAACGCACAATTTCTTTCCAATCAGCATGCGCCGAAAAGCCGCCAATCTTTTCGATTTTGCAGCGCACCGGAATCCATTGACCGAGAACTTTGACTTGCTTTTCGCCATCGGCGACGCGGCGGCCCAGCGTTCCCGCTGCTTGATAGCCGACAAACACCACCGTCGCATTTTCGTCCGGCAACAGACGCAGCGCGTGATGCAGAATGCGCCCGCCATTCATCATTCCCGAGGCGCTGATGATTATGCGTGCGCCTTCCATTTTGTTGATGCGCTTTGATTCGTCGCGCGTACTGCATGCCAGCATCGAGTGCGTCTGCATCGGAGTCGGCGTGTGTTTCAAAGCCAGCGCGTATTCTTCGTCCTGTTCCTCTTTGCCTCTAGCGTAAGCGCGGGTCGCCGCGGCGGCCATCGGCGAATCGACGCACACCGGCAGCACCGGAATACGTTTTTCATCTTCTAGTTCTCGCATCAGGTAAACGATTTCCTGCGCGCGACCCACGGCGAACGCTGGAATCAAAATCGCGCCACCATGTTGCGCCGCGGCGTTGACGATGCGCTCCAGCGCAGCCTTGGGCTCTTCGGTGTCGTGCAAGCGATCGCCGTAGGTAGATTCAATCAATAGATAATCGCAAGATGGCGGCGCTACCGGATCGCGAATGATTGGCTGATCGTATTTTCCGAGATCACCGGAAAAGAGAACGCGCCGCGTTTCACCCGAGCCATCGATGTGCACGAGGACCTGGCTCGAACCGAGGATGTGACCCGCAAGGCGAAACTCGGCGGTGATACCCTTGGCGACTGACACGGCCGTTCCATCGTTCCTTACGACCTGAAGCAGCTTTAGTGCTTCTCGCGCATCCTGTTCCGTGTAAAGCGGGAGGGCCGGCGTGTGTTTGGTAATCTTGTGACGATTGCGATAGTCGGCTTCCTCTTCCTGAAGCCGCGCGGAATCAGGCAAGAGTATTTGCAGCAAGTCCGCAGTCCCGCGCGAACAATAAACCGGGCCGCGAAACCCATGACGCACAAATCGCGGCAGGTATCCGGTGTGATCGATGTGCGCGTGCGTCAGCAGCACTGCGTCCACTGACGATGCGTCGAACGGCGGTTCCTGCCAATTGCGATCGCGCAACTCGCGCTGTCCCTGAAACAAACCGCAGTCGATTAACACGCGCGCGCGATCGGACTCGATCAAGTATTTAGATCCCGTGACACTTCCGGCAGCACCCCAGAATGAAAGAGATGACATGGGCGTGATCTTAGCTGATCGAGTGTCAGAACCGCGAGCGGTAGCGAACCCGATCATCATAGACTTGAGTTGAAACGAGCGTTGCCACTTCTGATTCACACAAGGGGTTTAGCCCGGTGACCTCGCGCGTCGACGATTCTGCAGAAACCGCTTCAAACGGTTGCGGTTTCCAAGCGCGATCGTCGGCCGCCGGGCTAAAGCCACGGCGTGAATCAGAAAGGTCCAAGCACACTTCGGACTTTTCAGACGCCGCTCTCTCGCTTATCATTCGCGTCCACGGAGAATCATCAATGAAAAACTTTGCCATTCGGCTGACGCTCTCTCTCTTGACCACCCTGGCGATCGGGTATCTGACGAACGCGCCAACGACCTCTGCACTAGTTCGTTCGTCAAACGCGGCCAAAACGCCTGCGGCGCAATTTGACGACCCGTATTCGGATTTCCGCAACGTCCGCTATTCGAACGCGGGGCTTTTGAGCGAGAAGGACGAAATCAAGCTCGGCACGCAACTGCATCGGCAGGTAACAAAGAAGTACAACTTAACTGAGGTCGGATTAGAGCGGACGGAACGCATTGGCCAACGTTGTGCGCGAGCCAGCCAGCGGCCGAACCTGCTCTACAAATTTCATGTCGTGCAGAGCCGCGAAATCAACGGCTTCTCGCTGCCGGGCGGGCACGTTTACGTGACGACTGCATTGCTGAAGCTAGCGAACGACAATGAGTTGGCGTCGGTATTGGCGCATGAAGTTGGCCACGTCGCGGCGCGCCACAGCTTGAAAACGCTAAAGACGCGGCAGGACTACAACGACTTTGCGAAATCAATCGGTGAAATTACCAGCGTCGCCGGAGACATTGGCAGAGATTTGGGCGTGACAATCGGCCAGATTGTTGGGGAAGGGTTTTTGACAATTCATTCGCGCGATGAAGAGCGCGAAGCGGATTTTCTCGGTGTGCGCGGAATGGCCAAAGCCGGATTCGATCCGCAGGGCATGGTCACGATGTTTCAGAAGTTGCAGCGCGTCGAAGGACAGAATCCCGATTTGCTCGGCAGCCTGTTTTCCGATCATCCGGACGCGCAGGAGCGCATCGACAACACGAGATACGAGATTGCACGGATGAAAAGAAGGTAGGAGATTTAGCCACGAAAAGGCACAAAAAGCGCAAAAAACTGTTCGGCTAGACTGAGATTCCTTTTGTGCCTTTTGCGCCTTTTTGTGGCTGACCTATCCGCCGCGCACCGAAGAAAACGATCACGGCCGGAATCAGCAACACCAGATTCCGCAGCGCCGTCGATACTCCCAACTGGCTCGCGATAATTCCGCCAAAGCAATTGCATTCCAGCGGCTCTCCATGCAAACCGTAAGTGTAGTAAAGCGCAAACGCGCTGAAGCCAATCAGCAACACTGCCGCCCACGCTGCACCGGCGCGAACTGTTTTCGGAATCAGTAGAAGTAACGCAGCGACAATTTCCGCTGCGATGACCGCGATCGTGGCCGGCCACTGCCAGCGTTCATAGTTGATGTGCATCGAGCTGAGCAACTCAGCTACGTTGCCCACGAATTGTTTCAGGATGGTGAGCTTGGCTCCAGCGGCAAAAAGGAAAAGCGCGGCGAGCGCGAAGCGGCAGATATGGACGAGCCATTTTAAGACCGACGCGGCGACGCGGTGACGGGGAGACGCGGAGACGCTTTGGCGCTCCGCGACATGCGAGTCAAACCCACTCTCCGCGTCACCGTGTTCCCGTGTCTCCGCGTCCATACGTTACGCCGCCGCGGCGACAACCTTCTCAGCGGCGTCCTTCATTCCGGTAGCGACGGTGAAATTCAATCCCGAATCACGGATCACGCGCTGTCCTTCTTCGACATTCGTGCCCTCGAGCCGCACGACGACCGGAATCTTGATGCCGAGATGTTTCGCCGCGCCCACCACGCCGCGCGCGACCATATCGCAGCGCACGATGCCGCCGAAAATATTTATGAGGACCGCCCTGACATGTTCGTCGGCCAGCAGAATTTTGAACGCCGCTTCGACGCGTTCCTGCGAAGCGCCGCCGCCAACGTCGAGGAAGTTTGCCGGCTCGCCACCCGCGAGCTTGATGATGTCCATCGTGGCCATCGCGAGACCAGCGCCGTTGACCATGCAACCAATCGTGCCGTCGAGCTTGATGTAGTTCAGGTCGAATTTCGACGCTTCAATTTCCAGCGGATCTTCCTCGTTCAAATCACGCAGCTCTTTGTAATCAGGATGGCGGAACAGCGCGTTGTCGTCGAAATTCACCTTCGCATCCAACGCGATCAACCGATTGTCTTTCGTCAAAAGAAAAGGATTGATCTCGACGAGCGACGCGTCCATGGCTTCGAACGCCGTGTAAAGCGACTGCATGAATTTCGCCGCTTGTGAAACGAGTTCGCTCGGCAGTCCGAGCGCAAAAGCCAGCTTGCGCGCCTGAAACGACCGAAAACCGACCGCGGGATCAATTGTCTCCTTGAAAATCTTCTCCGGCGTTTTCGCCGCTACTTCTTCGATGTCCATGCCACCGGCGGCTGACGCCATGAATACCGGACGGCCACTGGCGCGATCCAAAACAATGCCGAGATAGAACTCGCGATCGATGGGCAAGCCTTCTTCAATCAGGAGCACGTGCACTTCTCTTCCTTCTGGTCCAGTCTGGTGCGTCACCAGTTTCATGCCGAGCATTTTTTGCGCGATGTCGCATGCCTCTTCCGGAGACTTCGCAAGTTTGACGCCGCCACCCTTGCCACGGCCGCCGGCGTGGATCTGCGCCTTCACCACAACTGGCGTCGTCGCCAATTCCTTCGCGGCTTCAAATGCTTCGTCGGCCGTGTGCGCCACAATTCCCCGCGGCACCGGCACGCCAAATTTTTTCAGTAACTCTTTTCCCTGATATTCGTGTATCTTCATTCGCTTTGATTGTGCAGTAACTGTTAACGGATCTCTCCGATGATTCCGTTGTCGCTTAGGTTTTGAGACAGCGCTTGAGTGTACTAATCACGTAAACAAGCCGCAAGCGAATCGCCCGTTTCGATCTGCTCTCATGTTCGCAGGCATCCAACTGAGTCGTCGCTCATTCATTAAAGCCGCGACCGTGGCGGGTGTTGCACTGCCGATGATCAGCAGCGGACAAGATCTGGTCGAGCGCGGGCGATTTGAAGAACAGGATGTTCCTTACGCTCGTGAACAGTTGCTGAAGCTCGTTAACGCTGAACGCGGGAGTGCGGGCCTAAACGAGCTGAAGCTTGATGAGCTGGCGTGCAAAGTGGCCGCCAAACACGCGCGCGACATGGCGAGCGGCCAATTCCTGAGTCATTGGGGCAGTGACGGCCGTAAGCCCTACCACCGATATTCATTTGCGGGCGGCACTGACGCGCTTCAGGAAAATGCATCGGCAGCAGACAACGTCGCGTCATTGACGACGAATGGCATTTTGAAGGACCTGCATGATATGCATCTTTCGATGCTCGATGAACTTCCGCCGAATGATGGTCACCGCAAGACGATTCTCGATCCTTATCACACACACGTGGGTTTTGGCATTGCCCTACATCAGCGGAGCGTTAGACTCGACGAATTGTACCTTGCACGTTACGTGCAACTGTCGCCGTTTGTGAATCTTGCAAAACCAAAGTCCACTGTCGCCCTCGATGGCCGCCTGCTGAATCCGCAACACTTTTTGAATCACGTAGAAGTCTTTTACGAACCACTGCCCTCGCCGCCTACGTTTGATTGGCTAAACACATCGCGTTCGGTCTCGATGCCGGAGGAGCATCGCACATTACGTCCGAAGGCACCGCCCGGCACGCGATACACTGACGGAAGTTCGGGCGATTTCGATTGGAACCATGAAGGAAGGTTTCGCGTGAAGGTGAAGACTTTCCGCACCGAGCCCGGCATTTACACAGCACTTTTCTGGGTCAGACGCGTGCCGACAGAAAAAGGCTTTCCCGGCGCCGAGGTCTGCATTCTGAGTCAATGAGCCGAGGATTCTGAGATGAAGCAGTCGTTGATAATCATCTGTTTGCTGTTGCTCTTGACGAGCGCAGCCAATGGACAGCAAAAGCACCGGCGTGAACTGGCGGCACAAGTCCGCTTGGAATTTCTCCACGCGTGGACTGGCTACAGGAAATACTGCTGGACACATGACGATCTGAAGCCGCTTACGAAGACTTGTCATGACTGGTATGCAGAGCCTTTGCTGATGACGCCAGTCGATGCGCTCGACACGATGATTTTGATGGGCTTGAAGGGTGAGGCAAACACGACGCGTGAGTACATCGCCACGCACCTCTCGTTCGATAAAGATTTCTACGTTCAGAATTTTGAGATTACGATTCGTTTGCTGGGCGGACTGCTCTCGAGTTATGAACTGACGGGCGACAAGCGTCTGCTGCGTTTGGCGGAAGACCTGGGCAATAGGCTGCTGCCGGTTTTCAACACACCAACCGGGCTGCCTTATCGCTTTGTCAATCTCAAGACAGGAAAAGTACGAGGTGAAGTAACGAATCCCGCTGAAGCCGGAACGCTTCTGATCGAGTTCGGCACGCTCGCCAAATACACGCACAAGCCGCATTTTTATGATTTCGCGAAACGGGCGCTGCTGGAAACTTACAGACGCCGGTCACCGATTGGATTAGTCGGCACCTGGATAAATGTTGACACTGGTGAATGGAAAGATAGTGACAGTCACATCAGCGGCGCCATCGATAGCTACTACGAATATCTTCTGAAGTGCGCGATTCTTTTTGGTGATCCGGATTGCCGCCAGATGTGGAATGAAAGCATCGTGGCGATCAATCGCTATCTGCGTGATGAAACGAAGGGTCGCCAGAAGCCGGAACTCTGGTACGGCCACGCGGACATGTATTTTGGTAAGCGGACGGCGACGACTTACGGCGCGTTGGATGCCTTCTTCCCGGCAGTGCTGGCGTTGTCTGGCGATTTGAGCCGCGGGCGTCTGCTTCAGGAATCGTCGTTTGCAATGTGGAGCAAGTATGGCATCGAGCCTGAAGAATTCGACTACGTGAAAGATGAAGTCGTCCATGCTGGATATCCACTGCGCCCGGAAATTGTCGAGTCGACTTACTACCTCTATCACTTCACGCGCGATCCCGCTTACCTGCGAATGGGTGAGCAGATGTGGCGCGACTTCGTTAAGTACTGCCGCACTGACGAAGGCTATGCTGCGTTGAGGAACGTCGTGACGAAAGAAAAATCCGACTCGATGCAAAGCTTCCTGTTCGCGGAAACGTTCAAGTACTTTTACTTGCTGTTCGCGCCGCAAAGCGCATTGAATTTTGATCGAGTCATCTTCAACACCGAAGCCCACCCAGTACGACGGAATTCGAAATAGCTTCCGTTAGCTCGCGGCTTTTTGCCGACCTTTCTTTCAGCCGTTGACTCTGTGATGGTTTTCTCGTACAAACCCGCTGCGCAACGCATTACTCGCGCCCTCTGTTCAGATTTCAAATCGTTCAGGAGAAACGACGTATGCCCCTGCACAAATCACACAAAGCTAACTTCATTTTTCTAGCCGCCACCGTTTGCGCGTTGCTGTTTTTGGCATGCAGCAAGACTGGCGGCAACAGCATTCACGTTAAATCTCCCGCTGTCGGCGAGAAAGATATCGCCATCAAATCCGCGTTCACCGATCCCGTAACGAAGACGTTCACCGACATCACCGGCAAAATGAGCACGGCCGTTGTTTATAACTTTCATGCGGCAAACTACGATCTCGACGCGGGAAGATTTGGCGCGAGCCTTAACAACCCGATGCCTTCAGATGAAAATGTTCGTGTCATGTTCAGTCTGGTTGGTGAAGAAGGCACAAAAGAAGCTTCACCACTAAAGGCCGGCACGTATTCCGCCAAAGCCGACAAGTACATGAAAGTTGAGACCGTCGGCATCGTCACTCGGAAGGGTGGGACTGAGGTAAAGAATTGGTTCGATCGCAGCACGCTGAACGGCCAGGTGAAAATCACTTCAGCCTCAGATGACTCAGCGTCGGGAGACATCGATGTCACCGCCGGCGACAGCACGATCAAGGGATCGTTTACCGCGAAGATTCTCAAGAGAAAGTAAATCCGGCGCTCTCGGCAACCGTCTGCGCACAAAATTCGAGCCAGCAACTTGAGGCTGCTGGCTCGATTTTTCGTCAGTGAACCGCTTACTGCTCACCGCTCACTGCTCACAGCTTACGGCTTCTTCCGTCCGCCCTTTGCGGCAGGAGGTCCGCCGGCCTTCTGCTGTTCAGCCTTAGGTTGTGCGTGCGGTACCGCCTGCGGCTGCGGTTGAGCCTGTGGTTGCGTTTTTACCGGCGGTCCCTTGTATTCAATTCGCGGTCGCGGTTGCACTGCGCGAGGAGCGGTCATCACAGGTGCCTGAGCCGTCGGCTGTTGGACGTGAACTTCAGGCTTGGTTGGCCGCGGCTGTGGTTGTGATATCGGAGGCCGGCGCGCCGGTGCGGGCGCCGCCCTTTGTTCAATCCGCTGCGGCGGTGGCGCGACGGGCGAACGGCGAGGCGGCTCTTGTGGCTTCATCGGTTGTTGTTTCGGCACGTAGGATGGTGCCCGCATCTTCCGCGGCTGAATCTCCTGGCGCACACGCTCCCCTTGTGCGCGTTGCGCATTAACCCGCTCTAAGCGCTGTTGTTCGGCCTGCTGGCGACGCAACTCCTGCATCTGCTGACGCGCCCCGCGATCGCCGCGCGCAACCTGTCGAGCCAACTCGGCCATCTGTCGCTCACGCGCTTGTTCGTCCGCGATATTCGGCGTTTGTGATGGTGCCCCTTGAGTTGTTGCGGCTCTCTTATCATTCAACTTCAGCGTCTGGTTTTTCATTCGACCGGGCGCCTGCTGAACTTTTAGCGCGCTTGCCAAATCTCGTTTGAACGGCGGTGCAGCCGGCGCCGCAGCAGTAATCACCGTTTTGTTGTTGATGCGTTGCTTGACGACCTCAGACACCGCGACTCTTTGCTCGAGTTCGCGTGTGCGAAACGCCGCTTGCCGCAAAGATGCGACAGTCAAAGGATCCAGGACGGGCTTGTATTTCACGATCGTCTTCGAATCAACACGAGTGATGATTCGCGGATCGACTACTTGCCCGAAATCCTGAATCGGGATCACCGTCACGGCGTTGGGAACATAGACGTTCACGAGCCGCTCAACGACGACCGGTGAATTCGTGTAATAGACCGGCTGCCAATACGGATCGTAGTACCAGGACGTGTAGGGATCGCCCGGCCCCAACGGCACCCAGGCAATGCTCGAATCGCCCAACGGAATGAAAGCCGTCAGCGCCGGCGAATATGTCGGGTATGCATACGTTGATTCAGGAATCCAGAACCATTGGTTCGACAGATAGGTCCAACGGCCATAGTGATACGGCGCATAACCCCATGGTTCGGTGGAAACCCACGTCAAGCCGTACGGATAATCCATCGTCCAGTAACCATATTCATACGGCGCCCATCCCGTATCGACGCGCGGATGCCATGCGTAACCGTAGTCGTTCAGGTAACTCCAATCGCCATAGTCGTCCAGGTCATACAATCCAGGCATGTACTCTGAAACGTATCGATAGCTGTTGTAGCGATTGTAAGGATCGTAGTAATCGGGATCCTCCAGATAAGTGTAGTAGCTGCGATAGCGGCCGTCGTACGTTCGCGGATAGCGATGTCGATAGTAACTGTCGAGATAGGTACCTGCTTGATTGTAATCGACCCGCGAGATGGAAGCCTGTCCTGCTCCGCCACACGGTATGATCAGCTCTTCTCCTTTGTTAATCGTTCCGGTGCCTGCCTGGCCGACGACTTGCGCTTGCCCGCTGAACGCCGTCACGGTTGCGTTGCCGTTATCGTCCAACGCGACGCGATACATGCCCGGCTGCTGAAGATCGACTGCGCCGCACGGCGTTGCAACTTCGAACAATTGACCGGACCCAAGCGAACCAACATCGAAGAGTGCGGAGCCTTCACGCAGCGCCACCTGTGTCCGTTGATTCGTCAGATCGAGAATGTCCAGAGACGTATTCGGATCGACGGTCGCGAAGTTGCGGCCCGTGAACGCAATGTCGGTCCGCGAGTTCGCTTGTGTGTACAAACGATCGCCAACTGACACGGGCGCGTTCATCGTCGCGGCAAACCACTGCTGGTTCGAGTTATTGTCGAGACTGTGATTGACTGCAACCTGGCCGTCGACACGCTCGATACGTGCGGCATTCGGCAGGGTCTTTGCCGACGCGGTCTGCTCGTACTTCCGCCAAAGCAGTACAGCACTCGCGGCAACGATCGCGACACCCAGGAAAATCAAAACGGCATGGGGCCAAAGTCTTACTCGATTCATGAGATATGAAACCTCCTTCTCCTGCTCCAAATTCTTTATCGGGTTCGTGATGAGCCTGAGGAGAGCTAAAGATGTGACGCACATAAGCGTCCGGAGTTTGTCGCCGTGCCAGGCCGCTAGCGATTCAAAATAATTTTGCTGCACAATCGCAGCATTCCCTTGTACAATGGCTCATATGAAGGACTTGGAAGCCCACACCCAACATGGCCAGACCGTTAGCGAAGAGATCGCTAACAGTGTCAGCCATGGCGTCGGGCTTGCTCTCGCAATCACCGCGACCCCGGTTTTGATCATCGCGGCAGCGCGGGCCGGAACCGTTTGGAACATCGTCGGTGTGAGTGTCTTTGCGGCGTCGATGATTCTGCTTTATCTCGCGTCCACGCTGTATCACGCCATCCCGCACGATCGCGCGAAACGCATTTTCCGCGTCCTCGATCATGGCGCGATCTTTCTGCTGATCGCCGGCACGTACACGCCGTTCACGCTTGGCGTAATGCGCGGGCCGTGGGGTTGGACCATCTTTGGTTTAGTTTGGTCGATGGCCGTGTTCGGCCTGACGATGAAAGCTATTTTCGGCGCGCATCATCGCTGGTTGACCATTCCGCTCTATCTCGTGATGGGCTGGCTCGCCGTGATAGCCGCGCCGCATATTCTTTTCCGTATGCCTTTGCCCGCGCTGATTTGGCTGCTTGCGGGCGGCTTCGCTTACACCGCCGGCGTGCTCTGCTTCAAAGCCCACAAAGTTCGTTACAGTCATTTCGCCTGGCACCTGTTCGTGATTGCCGGCACGGTCTGCCACTTCTTCGCAGTGCTTTGGTATTCGGCGTGAGGCAGCCCATCTTTTCTTGCTTGCGGCGCGGTGCTATCATCTGCCCACGCAAAATGTTTGAGAGTCAACCAATACATCTAAGACCTCTCGACGATCGCGCGAATCTCTTCGCGGACTAGCATCCATCAATAAATCGCTTCTCGGAATCGGCACGTCACACGTGTCGCAACAAGCATTTCAAGACAGGGAGCAAGAAGATGATGGCCACCGCAATCGTATCGCAAAGACCTGAGATCAAAACCGAACTGCCGGGCCCGAAAGCTCGCGCAATCATCCAAGCTGATGCGCAGTTCGTGAATCCAGCCTATCCGCGGCCGGACTTCAAACTCGTTGCTGAGCAGGGCGAAGGCGTTTGGGTTACTGACGTTGATGGAAACGTGTTTCTGGATTGCAACGCCGGCGTCGCTGTGTGCTCGACTGGCCACTGTCATCCGGAAGTTGTCAAAGCGATTCAGGATCAAGCCGCGCAACTGATTCACATGTGCGGCACTGATTATTACTACTCGCTGATGCCTGAGCTGGCGAAGAAGATTGACGAGATTGTTCCGATCAAGCGGCCCACGCGTACACACTTCGCGAACAGCGGAACAGAAGCCGTCGAGACCGCGCTGAAACTGGCGATGCACGCTACGGGTCGCGAAAAGTTCATTTCCTTCTTCGGCAGTTTTCACGGACGCACTTTGGGATCGCTTTCGCTGACTTCTTCAAAAGCTGCCCAGCGTCTTGGGTTTAAGCGCCAGGCACTTGACGTCGTTCACGTTCCGTTTCCAAACGAGTATCGCAATCCATTCACGGCGGAAATGTGTGGCCGAGGCGGCGCAGGAGAAGGCGCGCTGAACTGGATCGAGAACCTACTCTTCAAGACGACCACGCCACCACAGGAAGTCGCGGCGATTGTCGTTGAACCCGTGCAAGGCGAAGGTGGGTACTTGCCGGCGCCGGAAGGCTTTCTGAAAGGTCTCCGTCGCATATGCGACGAGCATGGAATCCTCCTGGTGGTCGATGAAGTGCAAAGCGGCATGGGCCGCACCGGTAAAATGTTCGCGACGCAACACTACGGCGTCGAAGCCGACATAGTGTGCATCGCGAAAGGCGTAGCGTCGGGTCTGCCACTCGGGCTATGCGTTGCGCGCGCCGACCTGATGGACTGGAAAAAGGGGGCGCATGCTTCGACGTTTGGCGGCAACCCGGTTTGCATCGCGGCAGCGTTGAAAACAATCGAACTGCTTGAGCGAGAGATGGTCGCCAACGCAGCGGAAGTGGGCGATTACCTGAAACGCGGTTTGCAGAAGCTGATGGCCAAGCACGAATGCATCGGCGACGTGCGTGGCATGGGCCTAATGATTGGCGTCGAATTCGTGAAAGACAAAACCAGCCGCGGACAGGACGCAGAGCTGCGCGACCGCGTTGAGATGGCCAGCTATGAACGCGGCTTGATTCTGCTCGGCTGCGGCGCCAATTCAATTCGCTGGTCGCCACCGTTGATTCTGACAAAGGAAAACGTGGACGTCGCCCTCGAGATTTTTGACGAGGCGATCGCGGCGTCGGTGTAGATTCCTCCTCCCTCTCCCTTTGGGAGAGGGCAGGGTGAGGGCCTAGCGCCAAGAAAAAAGAATTCAGTAATTTTCTTTTTCTTCCGTAATGCTTCGCAACCCTCTCCCCGACCCTCTCCCAGTGGGAGAGGGAGCAACCATAAGAGGGAAACACAATGTTCGAAGGCAAAGTAATCTCAATCAACATCGCCGCATCGGCTGAAGCGCCGATGCAATCTGTCGATGAAGCGCGCGCTGTTCCGGGCAAAGGCCTGGAAGGCGATCGCTACTTTTACAAACAGGGCACCTTCTACAAGCCGCAACCCGATCGCGAGCTGACGCTAATCGAAGCCGAAGCAATCGAGGCGATGAAGCGCGAACTCGACCTTGATTACGGCCTCAGTGACAGCCGCCGGAACATCGTCACGCGTGACGTGCCGTTGAATCATCTGGTCGGAAAAGAGTTTATGGTTGGGGACGTGAAAGTGCGCGGGCTGAGGCTATGCGAGCCGTGCTCGCATTTGCAGAAGCTATCGCACGAGAAAGTCCTGCCGGGCCTGGTTCATCGCGGTGGCTTGCGCGCGCAAATTCTGAACGAAGGAACCATTCAAGTTGGTGCGGTGGTAAAACCCTCATAGCGTAGGAACAACTCGCATCGCCTCGATAGTCCCGCCGCCGCCAAAGCCATCGGCGACCATCGTCGGCAACGAAACAAAAGTCAGGGAAAGATTCTGTTCGTGATTTGTTAGCTTGCCGTTGGCCTCCAAGCCATTCGTCGGTGGCGGGATCAAGTCTCCATCGCTTAATACCGCAATCTTGATCGCGTCCGATTCGATCGTTCCAGTAGCAAAGTCTTCCAACAGTACTTTCTCGCCTTTCTCCTTGCTTCTGAAAGTGAAACGAAAAGTCACCAGTCGCTTGTGACGCATCATGGCGATGCCGCCGGAAAGCTCGAACTCTTCTCTTCGCCCTGCAAATCCGCCACTAACGGTAAAGGCGCCTTTCGTAATCGTGTAGGTGTTTACACTGCTGGCCCAAGCTGCGTCGAAGGCGATTCGAACCGGCATTGCCGGGCTCGCCGCGATTGACACCACTTTGAATGGGGACGTGATCATCTGCGCTACCATCATGTCTTTGCCAGGCTTCTTTTCCTGAACCTGAATTTCGCCGGTTTGGCTGCGCGAAATCTCGACGCTATACCCGCTGGTGTTCCGCTCGCCGCAAAACGCCGCTACCAGAATGTTGTTTTTGAAATCGTTATCGAGCTTCGGCAGATTTGGTTCGAGTTTAGCGAGCTCGGAATAGGTACTCGCGTCACGGATCACGGCGATAAACGGCTTCGTAATGGACGAGTGGAAACCTTCGGCCACGATCTTGAGTTCATTCGCTGACGGATTCTGTTTATCAACAGGGCTGTCTTCTTGCTTTGGTGACGCCTGAGATTTGTTGTCTTGCGATTTTGCGCTCTGGCTCGTGCGACAGCCGCCGGCGCCGCCGCCAAACAGCAGGGACAAGATCGTGGCAATCGTTAAGAAATGAGTGACCATGGACTTTCGTCTATTAGAACGCCGCCAAGCGACGTAAGTTGCAAACGAACCTTACAAACGATAACGCACGCGCTTCCGCAGTTCCGCGTCCTCGACCTCGATGTTTTGCAGACGCAGCATCACGTCAGCGTTCAAATCCCAGCCATCACGTTCACCGGCGCGCAACTTCACCGTGCCCGCCGCGGCGATCATCGCAGCATTGTCAGTTGAAAGATGCGGCGAAGGAAAATAAACGGGCACGCCGAGGCGCGCGGCAGCTTCACGACAAGCTTCGCGCAGCGCACCGTTGCAGGCAACTCCGCCCGCGACAATCAAAGTTTTCGGATGATATTCGTTGGAGACTCTTTCCATCGTCGAGACGAGCGACCGCACCACTGTGCTCTGAAAACTGGCGGCGAGATCCTTGATGCCTTGCGACGGCGGCTCGCCATTGCTTACTGGTTGCAAGCCAGATTCGCGAACGTACTTCTGAACGGCAGTCTTCAAGCCGCTGAAACTGAAGTCTGGTCGATTGTCGCCCATGCGCGGGATCGCAAACTTCACGGCGTTTGGGTTCCCTTCTCTGGCAAGCCTTTCGATTATCGGCCCGCCCGGATAGCCGAGACCGAGCAGCTTCGCGACTTTATCAAACGCCTCGCCCGCGGCATCGTCGCGCGTGCGGCCGACAACCTTGTATTTGCCGGGCTCGGGAACGAAGAAGAGATTCGTGTGGCCGCCCGAGACGATCAGCGCCAGTGCAGGATATTCGATCGGAGGATTCTCGAAACAGACTGAATAGATGTGACCTTCAATATGATTCACGCCGACCAGCGGCTTGTTCAGCGCGTACGCCATCGCCTTCGCGTACGACACGCCGACGAGGAGTGAGCCAATCAAACCCGGGCCGATCGTGACAGCAATTCCGTTAAGGTCTTGCTTGCTGACATGCGCTCGGGCTAATGCCTCTTCGACGATGGGAACAATTTTATCAAGGTGCTCGCGCGAAGCGAGCTCCGGCACGACGCCGCCAAATTTTTCGTGGGTCTTAATTTGCGATGAAATAACCGAAGAAAGGATTTCACAGCCGTCACGGATAACGGCCGCGGCAGTTTCATCGCAGGAGGTTTCAATTCCGAGAACCAGCATAAATTGGATTCTAGCGGACGTATGAGGTCAGTACCACCTGCGTAAGCAGGTGAGAGAAGGACGGAAACATTAAGGAGAGCGTTTGTCCCGCCCGCTAACGCAGGCGGTACTGACTTCATTGCGAGCCTGCTCGGTAGAAACTCAAGACCGAATCGCCCTGCTTCAACACGCGGTAACGTTTTAATGCGCCAAATTCCGGCTGAAGCTCTTTCTTCTTCGCATGCTCGACTACTACCAAACCATCGTCAGCGAGTAATTGTCTTGCAGGTTCACCCATGGATTTGAGCACCCGCTCGTAATCACCGCCGTAGGGCGGGTCGTAGAAGATTAGATCGAACGGTTGGCCGGTCGGTTTGCGCTTTCGCAAAAAATCAGACGCCTCGACAATCACGATTCCAATTTCAGACTTGTCGATGCCGAGCGTGCTTACATTCGCTTCAATTAAGGCACACATCTTCCGTGACTGATCGACGAACGTCCCGTGCGCCGCGCCACGCGAGAGCGCTTCGATGCCCACGGCGCCCGTTCCGGCGCAGAGATCAAGAAAACGTGCCCCTTCGATTCGCGGCGCGAGAACATTGAACAGCGTCTCGCGCAAACGATCGGAAGTCGGGCGCGTCTGCGCAGACGGCGGGCTCTTGAGTCTGCGTCCGCGGTATTTGCCGCCGATGATGCGCATCGTGATCTATCCGACCGCCGCCAGTTTCAGCCGTGCGTCCTTTTGAACTCGCTTGATCAATTCAGCAGCGTCGCGCGATGTGCTTCGCTGGCTGACATAGACTTCGGCTTCCTTGCGCGCTGCTTGGAGGATGTCCAAATCGCGCACGAGATTGGCGATGCGAAATTCGGGCAGGCCGGCCTGGCGCGTTCCCATCATTTCGCCGGGGCCGCGAATCTCTAAATCCTTTTCCGCAATTTTGAATCCGTCGTTTGTCTCTTCCATGATGCCCAGACGTTCGCGGGCTACTTCAGTCCGCTTTTCTGAAGCCAGAAGCACGCAGTAGCTTTGTTCCGCGCCGCGACCGACGCGCCCGCGCAGTTGGTGAAGCTGCGAAAGTCCAAAGCGCTCGGCGTGCTCAACTACCATCACCGAGGCATTCGGCACATCGACGCCGACTTCCACGACGGTTGTGGAAACCAGAATCTGAATCTGGCCGCTGACAAAACCGCGCATCACTTTTTCTTTTTCTTCGGGCTTCATGCGTCCGTGTAGAAGACCGACCGAGAATTTCGGAAATACCTGATCGCGCAGATATTCGTAACGTTTCGTTGCATCGCGTAGATCAAGCTTCTCGGATTCTTCAACCAGCGGATAAACAACGTAAACCTGGCGACCTGTGCGCAATTCTTTTGTCAGCAACTGCTTCACAGCTTTGCGATCGTCGGCGTTATCCGCGAAGACCTTTGTGACGATCGGCGTGCGGCCGGGCGGCATCTCATCGATGATCGAAACGTCGAGGTCGCCGTACACCGTCATCGCCAGCGAACGCGGAATCGGCGTCGCCGTCATCACCAACACATCCGGGTTCAGGCCGCGCTCGCGCAGCGATGCGCGTTGCATCACACCGAAACGGTGCTGCTCGTCGACGATGGCCAGCCCGAGATTTTTGAACGAAACGTTTTCCTGAATCAGCGCGTGCGTGCCGATGCAGGCGTGAACCTCACCCGCACCGATGGCCGCATGTAACTGTCGCTTCTCAGCCGGCTTGAGCGACCCGATCAGCAACTCAACCCGGTAAGGAGATTTCGCGAGAATGCGCTTGATGTTGCGCGCGTGCTGCTCGGCAAGAATCTCAGTCGGCACCATCAAAGCCGTTTGGTAGCCGTTCTCCATCGCTGCCAGCATCGAAATCAACGCAACGATAGTCTTGCCGCTGCCAACGTCGCCTTGCAGCAAACGGTTCATCGGCGCGTTCGATTTCATGTCGCGGAAGATTTCTT
>DASXTE010000124.1:0-14868 GCA_036505595.1 Pyrinomonadaceae bacterium | reverse complement strand
CCAAAAAAAATGTGCGAAATGATCCGCGAATGACCGAAATTGTAGATCAAATCAACGAGAAGTATCCTTCACCCGATTATGACAAAGTCACGCGCGAAGAGGTTCGAACCTACAGAGTGCCCATGTTAACTGCTGAAGCGGTTGAGCCGTATGAGGCTTGGAACGACGAGAAAAGAAGTCTTTATGAGCGAGTGTTGGAAGTTGCACGGGCGGAGGCCGTCCTTCATTGTCAGCCGGATAAACCGGTGCTGATGACAGTACCGGATTTTCAAATCGGCGATCCTGACATTTACGTGTTACTTGACGCACCGGCAACTCGTAGAACAGTTGAGTGGATTACTTTCAGCCGTGACCTATCGAGCGGCGAATTCACTGCCGAACCTGCTAAGAATCTCGGACTAGCGGATGAAATAAAACCTCTTGTTCCCTTGATAAAGGCAAGACAGGTAAAACAACTAAGCGTACCATGTCGGTTAAAATAGATTTCACGAGCGTCTAGTCGCCACTCATGGTGTTTGGAGAATCGCATGGTTAGCTTAAAGACGAAGCTCTTTACGTCGAAGGCGCAAGTGACTGCCCGCAAAAGAATCAGCAAAAAGTTTACTTCTCTGTCAAAAACCCGCGCGTCTAAAACGTCGCCTTCCAGATAAGCGAGCTGCCAAAAAAAAGTGTGTCCCGTCATGGCTGCGCTTCTGTTTGGTTCATGGTTTCTACTCAGCACCTGCTTTTTTGAATCGACGCTTCCGAGCGCTAGGCACAATACCGCGCTCCAGGATAAACAAAAAAGCGGCGGAACTCAGGTTCCACCGCGATAGCTTGTGACGGTATTGTGACGGCAATTTAGAGAAAGCCATTGCTATTGCATTTCAATTCGTCAAGCTGTATATAAAACCTCCGAAAAATCGCTGTGGCTGCAACCTTTTATTTTGTATCAGTTGAATAAACAAGCGGTAGGGGATTCATAACCCCAAGGTCGGCGGTTCGATCCCGCCCCCCGCTACCAAACTCCCACCCTGCTTGCGCACTCGCCATTTCGTTCCAATTCCTACGAATTCCGGAGAAGAGAATTTCCCTTGCCGCCTAAGACGGAAAGTTGTATTAGATTGCCAACATTTTTTACCGCATCAGATAAATCACGGGCCTAAGCTAATTTAGGTTGGAGGTCGCCCCATGAAAACAACAATCGTCTGGGCGTTCTTGCTTGTCGCTGGGGTGGCTGGCGCATTTCTTACTTACCTGCCAATCACATCTTCCCGCTCAACTTATAATCAAGATCTTGGGCGCATAGAGACGGCGAACTTGAGCATAATGCCGCCGGTCCCAATAACGCTGAATGTCGATCGGGCAGACGACACAGCGGGCGCGACGGCTTGCACGGCTGCTGCCAATGATTGCAGCTTGCGTGGGGCCGTCATCAAGGCTAATACGATTGGCGGTTCAGACCCGGTAATAATCGCACTGCAACCGGCGACGACTTATAACCTCACACTCAGTAACGCCACGCAGGAGAACGCAGCGGCCACGGGTGACCTGGACATCACGACCAGCGCTCACACGGTAACAATTGCTGGAGGTGGCTCGGCTGGCGCAAACGCGAGCATCATCGATGCCGCCGGATTGAATACTGGCACCAGGCGCGATCGCGTATTCCACATCACCAATTCGAAAGTGAACGTCACGTTTCGGAACCTGGCGATTCGGAATGGGCAAGCGGCGGATGGCGGCGCCGGTGGGGCCAGCACAAACCCGACAGCGCAGAATGCTAACCGCACCGGTGGCGGCATTTTGAATAATGGCGGCACGGTGGGTCTTGATAACGTTCTTGTCCAATCGTGTCAGGCCCTCGGCAAAGGTGACAGTGTCATCAATGATCACACTACGCTTGATGCTTTCGGCGGTGGACTTGCTTCTGTGGGCGGGACCGCGAATCTGGTTATCACGAATAGCATCTTCGCGGCTGACTCTGCTGTGGGTGGCAAAGGTGGAGACTTCAACAATGGCGCTGGCTCGTGGGCCAAGGGTGGCGCAATCTATTTCGAGGGCGGAACGCTGAACATTACCGGATCGCGAATTGAGAACAGTTCCGCGATTGGCGGCAACGGCGGCAATCAAGATCAGAATGGCCAGACGAATGGAGGCTTCGGCGGCACAGCGCAAGGCGGCGGCGCATGGATCGGTGGTGGCACAGTAACGATTGGCAACACGACATTCAAGAGCACGACCGCGACTGGCGGTAACTCCGGCACGGGTGGTAATGGAGCTGAACCTGCGGGCGGTGCAGATGGTGGCGGGCTCTACATTATGGGCAACGTCACCATTACGAACTCGACGTTCAATTCAACCTCCGCAACTGGGGGAACTGGCGGCAACGCCTTCGGCACGATGTGCTTCGGCGCACACAACGCGGGTGATGGAGGCGGGGCGAGAGGTGGTGCGATCTTCGGCGAGAGCGGAAGTCTAATCATCAACACTGCCACCTTCGGCAACAACTCAGCGAAGGGCGGCAACGGTGGTAACGGCGGACAGACGAATGGCGGACTCAACTGCGGCATGCATGGCGCGGGCGGGCTGGCGTACGGCGGCGCAATCACTAACAATACCGCGAGTGTGAACATCCAGCACGTCACGATCGCCGCTAGTAACGCGCAGGCCGGCAACACCGGGGTCAATCAGGGTGGAGCCAACAAACCACCGCGGCCCGTCGCCGAAGGCGCGGGTGGCGGAATTCGCGTCGGTCCGGGCACCGTGGCCCTACAGAACACAATCATCGCCGGGAACAAGGCGGCTAACGGCCTGGGGGATGCGAGCAGCGCGCCGACTCCTGGTCCCAACGTCGACGGAACGATTACGAGCAACGGCCACAATCTACTCGGCGTGGCTACGGACGCCGGAGGTTTTGTTGGTGTGGGCGACAAGATCAATGCCAATCCGATGCTGGCGGCGCTGGCGAATAATGGTGGGCCAACCCAGACGATGGCGCTCTTGGCGGGCAGCGCGGCGGTTGACGCCGGTGTGGCGGCAGGCTCGTCATTCGATCAGCGTGGACAGACGCGCACTGTTGACGATCCTGCCGTGCCGAATGCTCCGACCAGCGACAGCACAGACATCGGCGCGTTCGAACGCCAGCGGCAACGGCGGTGCTACCTACGCTGTCCACCTGACATTACGGTGCCGAGCGACTCACAGAAACGCGGCGCGATCGTAAAGTACAAAACGCCCTTTGAACGAGGCTGTGGAAGGGTCGTGTGCAGGCCTGCGTCGGGATCTTTCTTCCCGTTGGGACAGACGACGGTTGTCTGTAAGAGTGCAACGGGCGAAGTCTGTAGGTTTACGGTGACAGTGAAAGCTACGGCGACCCCGAGACATCACGGCGTTCGTCGTTAAATGTGTTTCGGAAATAGCAGCGAGCGTGAACAGAAGGCGCCTACAGCTTCGGTCTATTTCGGCGTTCAGTCCTTCAGCGCAAACTTGATAACTTTGTTCCGGGCCGCAACCAGCAGTTCGTTCTTGTCGTTAAAAACCATCCCGAACGCAGGGCCATCCGGTTTGAAGACTGTCAGATAGCGACCATCGGAATCAAAGACCTGGACGCCTTTGACATCGCTCACGAAGACTCTGCCTTTTCCGTCCACTGCGATTGCATGACCAGCCCGGAACTGACCTGGCTGATCTCCAGAACCGCCAAAGCGATTCAGAAACTTTCCTTCGGGACTGAACTTGAATACGGCTTCCGCGAATGTGCCGAGCGCGTAGATGTTTCCGAGGCCATCGATCGCGACGCGGGTGTCCAGCTCTGAACGATCGGCGACAGTGCTTACGGCTGCGCGTATAGTCCGCACGACGTTGCCCTGCGCGTCAAATCGCACAATGTCGTCTCGCCCGCTGTACCACGCGCACACAAGGCCGCCGTCGGGCGTTGTATGCACGTCATCGAAACCGCTGCCCTCACGGTACGCAATATCGCCAAGTGACTGTCCGCTCTGACCTTCGTAGCGTGTGATCGTCCCACGCTGCACGGTGTATACCGTGCCTCTGCGATCAGCGGCCAGCGCGCGCAGCGGCATCTTCCGATCAACCATCCACTGTGTGATGAACTTGCCCTGCGCGTCGAAAACCTGAACGCGCCCGCCCTGATACTCGCCGACGTAGATGTTGCCCTGGCCATCGGTCGCGATGCTGCGAGCGTCGGTCATCATGCCGGCGCCGATGCCTTCGCTGCCAAACGTTTGCACTGCGGTCGCAAAGCTATTGGCGCCACCGCCGCCCGCGCTTCCAGTTTTCGATCCGCCCGGTCCGCCGACGGTGGAACCAACTGATTTCATCAGTGGCGCCAGTGCTCCAAAAACCCCGGCCAGCACGATGACGACAATGACAATCGGCACGAGCACAAGAAACCAGATCAATTTTTTGGCGCCCGCGGTTACTTGTGGCCCAACATTGATATCGATTTGCGAGATGATGCGGGCTGGTTGGCCATGGTGAGGCAGGGCGAGTTGGCTCTGGCAGTACGCGCATTTCACGGCGCCGCTCCCGAAGGCGTTCGGTTCATACGACACGGGCGCGCCGCATTTTGGACATTCAAAGGTTTCCATTGGTCTTGGGCCGCGAGCGGCGGCGAAAAGCGTACAACAAAACGCGGATCGCAGAAAATAGAAACGAGTTGCAGCGGGGACTCTTGTGGGGCCACCAACGAGTGGGCGGCCGCGTACGGACCTGCCTGAGATATTTGACTTTTTTGTTGACTTGAAATAGGTTGCGCGCGTCAGCAAACGTTTGGCTGAATTCTCCCGAGCGTCGCAAGTCTGCAACCCTCGCCAAATCCAGCCCATTGAAAAATCAGGCATATCTCAGCGTTTCCGCATTTTCGGGAACGGCTACCGCCGGGCTCTCCCGGCAGAAAGGAGCTTTCGCATGAGACGACTGATTCTGGTAGCGGCTTTCCTTCTACTGCCGCTTTTCAACCTCCAATCACAATTGAGATATTCAACCGGCGCTGTGCGCGACTACATTCCGAATGGCTGCGGTGGGCCAGACTTGCCGCTGACTATTCCCGAAGCCGACAATTTTCGCACGTGGTACGGATTAGGAGGCTTCAGCCTGACCACACAGTGGACAAATACCAACGTGTGGGGAGCTGACTTCCGCGATGGTACCGATACCGACCCAAGCGGTGGATCGGACATCGTGGATATCTACTTCTACACCGGCCATGGAATTTGTCAGAACCCGCCCGCGGCGAGTAGCGGAGACTTCATTACGGTTTGCAGCCCGAATGGCAGACCTAACACGACCACCATCGGTACATCTTCTCGGTGGGGAAACGGATCGGGCCGGTTGAAGTTCGCTTTCATTGACGCCAGTTGTCCTATGGATCTGGTGTCGATTTCCAATCAATGGTTTCCGGTATTTCGCGGCTTGCACATGGGAGTGGGCCACTCAGGTACTTCCTCGTCTGACACTCTGGACAGTGTAACTCGCGGAAGTCAGTTCGCCGCCCACACAGCAGGCTTGCCTTTCCCGTTTAGCTGGATATTTCCGGAGTTGAGCGTCGGCGACGCGTGGATGTCGGACGGAACGATCGATATTCAAAGCGGCGGATGCTGTGCTGTGGCGATTGCCGCTGGAAACGATCGTAACGATGCCATCAATCGTCGTGAAAACGAGCACGTAAAGAGTGGATGGGGCAATCCAACACCGAATTGGTTCGCCTGGAAGTGGATGTGCCGCTAAGAAAGGAGAAGGCGGATGAAGATCAAAATAGCTGTATTACTCGGAATTGCGTTGGTGCTTGCGCTCGGGCTAAAGCTCTCGCCTACGAACGGCGTTAGCAGCAGTCAAGGTGACGAAGGTCAACGAAGGCTGGAGTCGCTCGCCAAAGATTTGAAGCTGGACGTCGGCAAGATTACGAACAGCGGGACTGTACAAAACATGGTGGGCATCAGGTCGGAAAATGTGCTCTTCAGTCAAAGGCGCGACAGTCGAACGTATTTCATTCAGGATGCCCGCTATGGACCGGACAAAAATGCGGGCGTGTTTCAAGGTAGTGACGAGATGCTCGTGGAAAGATCGAGATCGGTTCTAAAGGTCCTCGACATTCCGAGTGACGAAATCTCGAAGGCCAACATTCTTCGCGAAAAAACTCAAGCCGGATACATCGACAGACGGACGCGCAAAGTGGTGCCGGAAGCACCACGTGACGGAAAGGTCTATGCGGAATTCTGGCGGCAGGTTTCCGGCGTGCCCGTCTTTTCCTCACGCGCGCTCGTGGGACTGACGAAAGAAGGCACCGTGGGATTCATGGAGTTGCATTGGCCGGTCATCCCGAAAGCTACAGTCGAAGAAGGCCGCCGCCTACAGGCACTCGTCAGAGGACGCTGGCAGCCGCCGTCGCAAAAAGATGCAGTGGTCGAGTCGGTCGAAGCCGGAATAATTCACTCGCCCGCACTCGGATTCGTAATGGATATCTACCCTGCCATCCGAGTAATTTACCGCGCGGCTGATTACAAGGTAGGGCGCAAGATGACGCTGTATCTGGATGGAAATGGAAGACCAGTGCCGGTCCCGCGGCAGTTCGAAAAAGTGGAAACGACGCCGGCGAAAACCCGTCCGCGGAAATAGGCGACGCACGTTGCTCAACAGAAATACTTCGAGGCCGGCGAGCTGACCGCCGGCCCCTGTCAACGCAACGGGCATTATCGTCGGGTAATCTTCACCGCTTGCGGTGAATAATTGACTCGGCGCAGTTCGCGCATGCGGCCGGCAGTTACTGTGCCTTCCACGAGTTCGTATCCAAGCATCGCGATGATCCGACCGCGAACAAACAGCGGGCGAGAATTACCGTACCAATCAACACATGAAGCGCGGCACGCATCGTCAGTCGCTTTCTCAGATTGTGCGGCGAGTTCGCCAATCTCTTCAAAGCGCAGTCCGTCGTTGCGCAGGAACAGGATCGCCGCCGAGTCTTCGAACAAGTGGCGGTAGCCGGAACGTCCGGGAACGCTAATCGGCAAACCGAGTACGCCAGAGTTTGGGCCATCCGGTTTGTAGAAGAAGCCGTGGCTGCGCAGCTCGCCCTGCGATGCGCCCTTGCGAATGTATTCGTCGGCAACCTCCGCCTGATCGCCGAGCCTGATGGCTGAGAAGTGCAAGTTACTGCCATCGGTGCCGACTACGATTGCGTTTGCGCCCAGCGCCTCGATCCGATCAACGCCGTGATTCACTTTCAATTCGCTGATATCACCTTCTGCCCAGCGCACCGCGTAAAGATTCGATTGGTTCTTGTTTTCAGGCGCGCCCCAGCCGCTGCCCGTGCCGTACAACAAAAAATCTCCGACGAAGCGGTTCTGAAATGTGTAGCCACGCGGCTTCGGCAGGCCGTGATAGTCCCACGACGACGCATCATCGGTGCCGTCATTGAAACTGGACAGCGGCACGCGCAGCAGCGCCACATCGCCAGCGGCTCGCTCTGCGCTCCACATGCCATCGCCCGATCCGTTCGAACGAATGAGGACGTTGAGGTGCTTGTCTTCACTCTCCAGGAAGGAGAACTGATCGACGGGGCTGCCCGAAACGCCGAGCGCGCTCGGACTCGAGCCATCCAGCGGCATGCGATAGACCATTGATCGCTCAGTATTGCGTTGACCGCTGTACGACCATTCAGTTGTCCAGACGTAAACCGATTCCGGCGACACATAGAACACTCGTCCGGGAGGTCCGAGCACGGCGGTCGCGTCGCATTTGAAGTCGCCATTGGCCAGGTCGCACACCGTCACCGTGTGCAGCGCCAATCCCGAATTTGGATTAAGAGGCTTCTCTGGCCGGTAAACGCGCGTCGCGGAAACGATGCGCTGAAACTCTGCGGGCGTCGCGCCCTTGTGCCACTTGCGCACCGCCGGAAATGTGACGGTTGGATTGTCCGCGTACGGGTTCATGTAGAGCGGCGTGTAGAAGATCAGTTTGCTCCCGATCAAGCGGCTCGCATAGTTACGTGATGAATAGTAGTCATTCGAACGCAGATGGTAAGTCGACCGATAGGAAAGATTGCCGGCGCGATCGATGTTGAAGAGGCCAACTTCCGTGCCGCCGCGTTCGTAACTGTAGCCGATGACGACAACAGTGTCTTCCGACACAAGCATCTCGTCGTACCATGTGTAACGCGGATCGATCTCAGGCCCGAAGGCGTCGATGGTGGAAATTGGTTTCAGCGCGCCGTCACCAATCGCGACGGTGAATAGACGGCCACGCCGCAACACCACGAGATGATCTCCATGCAGCTTGATGATGCCGCCTTCATCGACCCCGGCGTGTTGCGTGTTGGTAACTGATTCAGCTTCGTCTTTGGCAGCGTATCCTTCGCCGGATTTGGCTGCGGCCACGCTTTGATTTGCCGTCGCCGCCGGCGCTGGCGGACTCATCGCTTCTGATCGAGCGCGCAGTTGGCGCCGTTGCTCTTCAGCGAGCTTGCGAAAGTACGCCTTCATCTCGTCTTCTGACGCGAAGGCGCGCATGGTTTTCCGGCCGGCTTTCTTCCCACTGCCCGCGGCTGCGGCGCTATTGCCGGGCGCGCCGGCGCAAGCAGCCAAAGCTGAAATCACGAGCAGAGTGGCGACTGCGGAAACAATCAGGGAAGTCGCGGACAACGCGAGTGTCCGGGCGGGTCGGGTAAACTTCGTCATGGCTAAGGCATCTCCTCTGGTTTTTCGAAAAAGAATCCAACAATCAACAGAAGGAACGCTCGACCGGTGAAGACTTGCACCGGCAAAGCGATTTTTGGAGAGCAGTCAAGTTTGGAAAATGCAGGTGTCGCGGGAGTTGGTCGAATTGGGCTCTTGCCAGGCAGTTCAGCCCTCGTAGGTTTGCGCTAACTGACCATCGATGAAGACGCGATACTGCATCGGGCGCAGGCCGGCGAGAAAAAGTTTGCGCTTCTTTTCGATGACGACGTGATGCTTTTCATTGATACCGACCATTAGGTCGTAACGCTTCGTCAGGCTCAGCGACGCGAACCGGAAGTCCTTGATGGCGGTCTGGCCGTCAACCTTGATCTCCAGATTGCCAATCATCTGATCGAACGAGAAATCGACGCGGTGTTGCTCGTTAATGCCGACCGTGAAACTGAAGTTCATCTGCCCTCCAACTGCCGCCGACTGCTCGATGACTTCGGCGGCTAACTAGCGTGAGCCGCCGCAACTTTCAAAATCAGCCGATGCTGTCGTCCGGTAAACCGGTTTCAAGATATTTCCCAGTTTCGTCTCTCCCAGATCGCGGTGTTATTTGGTTAATCACTTCGCGCTCTTTAAATACTGTGCGATCAGTTCGTCGTCACTCTTTTTCAAGTCGACCGTGTCAATAGCTTCGAGTTTCTTGTCCTGGTTGATAATGTAAACATTGCCCGCTTTGCCCGACCCCAATTCGACTGTCTTGTCGACGCGAAAGATGACGATGTTCCCCGGCACCCATGCGTTCATGCGATAGCCGCCGTTTTGGTCAAAGACGACTTCTGCCTGACCCTTGGCGGTGACGCCGTCCTCTTTGACGAGCAGGACGGCGTCCGCTTTCTTCTTGCAAGCAGAAAAAGCCAGTAGAAGCAACAGCAATACACCCGCAATGCGTCTGTAGCGCATGATTTCTCCTTCGTATTGTTCCTAGTTGATCGCGTGCTTTTGCTCGCCATCCTTCAGCGACAGAGTTGCGCTCTCCGGAACAACGTAGACTACGGTGACCTTAGCTTCGGGAAAGTCGAACTTTCCGGTGGTCACCCATGGCTTTCCATCTCTTCCCGTCACGTGACCGTTAAAGCGCGCGCCGTTGTTGGAGATGACGCCTTCGGTGTTTGGCGTTCCGAAGAAGACGGGCACGAATTCTTTGCCGCTCGAATCGACCAGTGGCAGATTCAGCGCGCTGGCCATTCCGGGGCTGGCAGAGACATTGAAGTTGTCGAAACGAATATCGGAATTATCACTGAGTCCGCCTGTCATTGTGATGAGTTCCGGGACGGCAACTGCTTTGACCTCGCGTTCCTTCTTGCCTTCGAAACTCAGAACGTAGATGACTTCCCCGGACTTCGGCGAAATAGCCTCCTTGTTCGTATTTACTTTGTCCTTCTTCTCGATCTTCGTGAGATCGCCGAGCGAGGTCTTGATTGGCAGCGAGACTTTGCTGGCACAGGAAGCGCACAGCGACAGCGTCAGAACGACAGAAGCATTCAGGATTCTTCGTCTCATTTTTCCTCCTTTGCGTTTTCCAGGACGGCTTAAGTCTCACGCTTTCGGCGACACGATCTTCGCAACCGATACCGGCACGTCCTGTGCCAGCACGTCGATCTTGGCGTTTATCGTGCCTGACGTGCCGCTGACGTTGGTTTCGGTTGCTCCGAACCCGCCAGGATTGGCTTTAGACCTGAGGTCGATCAGCGTGCTTGCGATTTCATCCGGAGGGGCCGTCCCTGAGCCCTTAGCCACCACTGTGCCTTCTTTGAGCGTGACAGTGTTCTTGTTTACTTCCTTGATCCGCGACGCGCTGAAGGCCCAATACTGATTGCTTGCGTCTTGGATGACGATGATTACGGACGGGTCGGAAGCCAACTTCTTTAACTCGGGCTCGAGATTCGAGCAGCCGATCAATGAGAAAGCGAATACAAGCGGCAGCGACCAAGCGGCCTGGTGGAATCTTCCCTTCTTTTGCATTCTTCGCACCTCCTGTTCGGGCGAGCAAGGAGCGTTTATTGGCTAACTCGCCTCGACTGGTTGACGCCGACTTTTTCCTTTGCGCAGAACAAGCGCGGTTGGAATTTGGGTCGAATTTCTACACCGCGAATCGCGTGCTGTCAATGTCTGCCCGGCGCGTGCCTGAGGTTTCCGCCGACCAATCACTTGATGCGCGGATCGGGCTTCACGATAAGCGGCTGCGTCTGACTCTTGCCGCCTGCCGTTAACCGCACCGTGTAGTTTCCCGGCAGCGCGAGTTGAGCGCCGCGGCCGAAGCCTCCACCGCCGCCACCTCGTCCAGTTTGTGCCGGTGGCGTCGGACGGAAGTCCCAAATCCAGCGGTGAAACCCTGCTGTCGCAGGCAAAGGCTCCTGGGTGCGCGCCCAGAACGGTGGATAGTTCAGTTTGTCAGGATCGATTGGCGGAAACTTGTCTTCGCTTGAGTATCGGCGAATCATTTCGCCTGAGGGATCGATTATCTCCAGCGTCACCGGGCCGCTGGCGTTCGATTTCAAGTAGTAATCGATCATCGCTCCCGCGGGAGGGTTTTCAGCGATCGGTTCATCACGCGGAACCGGTGTGCCGACAAAATCAGCACCGGGAATAAGCTGAATGACTTCCGCGGGCTCGAAGAGATGCACCGCGCTATTCGCTACGTTGCTGAGGAGTTGTCGCAGCGGCGAGATATTGTCGAGCACCCAAAAACTGCGACCGTGAGTCGCCACGATCAGATCGTTTCCGTGAATCGCAAGGTCGCGCATCGAGGCCGGCGGCAGGTTCAACTGCAAAGACTGCCAGTGATCGCCATCATCAAACGAAACGAACACTGCGCGCTCAGTTCCGGCATAGAGCATTCCGGCGCGTTGCGGATCTTCCTTGACTGTCTGCAGATAGACGCCCTGCGGCAAGCCGCGCGTGATTTCTGTCCACGTCTTACCGCTGTCACGCGTGCGAAAGATGTGCGGCTCGTAATCGCCGAGTTGATGCCGCTCGACCGACGCGAAAGCTTTGTTCACGTCAAAGTGTGATGCGTCGATCATTGTCACTTTGCTCCACGAAGTTAGCTCAGGCGGCGTGACGTTTGTCCAGCTCTTCCCATCGTCATTCGTCATTTGAATCAAGCCGTCGTCGGTGCCGATCCAGATGAGCGACGCGCGCAAAGGCGACGGCGCGATCGTATAGATCACGCCGCGACGTTTGTCAGCGGGCGCGTCGGCAGCAGCTTCAGGATTCAGGTTTGCAGGCACGCCGGGATCTTCACGCGTCAAGTCCTGACTGATTTGTGTCCAGCTCTCGCCGCCGTTGGTCGTCTTGTAGAGAAATTGGTTCGCGTAGTAGAGCGCATGCGGATCGGCTTGCGAGAAAACGAGGGGCTGCGTCCAGGCGTGACGATATGGAGACGGTTGCCCGAATTGAGGCCCACCTCCACGCTCGGGCGAAACGTTCTTCGTCTCGCCGGTGATGACGTTGCAGCGGGACACCGTTCCGCCGAAAAGAATTTCCGGGTGCAGAGGATCGGGAGCGGTGTAACCTGACTCACCCCCTGCGCAGAGGCCTTCCCAGTCGCGTTGCGAGATTTCTGAGTGACGGCTGCGCGAAGGCGAGCCGACTGCGCCGCTGTCTTGTTGCGCGCCGGTAACCCAATACGGGAAACGATAATCAGCGGCGACGTGATAAATCTGCGCCGTGGCCTGGTTGTACCAGGAACTCCAGGTTTCGGCGCCATCGACGCTGACGATGGTTCCCTGATCGCTCGCCATGATCATGCGTTTTGGATCGTCTGGATTGATCCAGAGCTGATGGAAATCGTCGCCGGTCGGATCGCCTTTGATCGCTTTCCACGTCTTGCCCGCGTCAATCGAGCGATACATCGAAGTGTTCATCACATAGACCTGGTCGGCGTTCCTGGGATCGGCAGTGATCTTTTCAAAGTACCAGCCACGACCCCAGAGGCGTTCGTCACTCGAAAGCCGGATCCAGGTTGCGCCCGCATCGTCAGAGCGGAACACGCCACCGTATTTTTTGGTTTTGGTCGCATCTTCAGGATGCTCCACATCGTTTACGAACGCATCGACAACGGCGTAGATGCGATTGTGATTTGCCGGCGAAACTGAAATGCCGATGCGACCACGACCGTCGACGGGAATACCTTCGTCGATCTCTTTCCAGGTTGAGCCGCCGTCCGTTGATTTGAAGATGCCGCCGCCCGGCCCATTCGCGGGCGTGTAGATGAACCATGGTGGACGTCGCACATTCCACAACGCGGCATACACAGTTTGCGGATTGGTAGGATCGAAATTGAGGTCTATCCCACCGACGTCGTCATTCTTGAACAAAACTTTCTGCCAGGTGGCGCCGCCATCTTTCGAGCGATAGATGCCGCGATCGGGACTGGAGGCGTAAACATTGCCAAGCACCGCCACAAAAACGATGTTCGGATTTTTTGTATCGACAATGATGCGACCAATCTGTTTCGTATTCTCAAGCCCGATGTGTTTCCACGTCTTGCCGCCATCGGCCGATTTGTACATGCCGTCGCCGAACTGAATCGAATCGCGCATATCGGCTTCGCCCGTGCCTACGTAAACGACGTTTGTGTCTGAAGGCGCAACGGCAATCGCGCCAATTGACGCTGATGATGCTGAATCGAAAATCGGTGTCCACGTGCGTCCGGAGTTTGTCGTCTTCCAAACACCGCCGCCGACCGAACCGAAATAGAAAGTGTCCGGATGCCCGACGACACCGGTTACCGCATTGGTTCTGCCGGCGCGAAACGGACCAATCATGCGCCAGTGCAAACCGGAATAAAGACCTGGATCGTACTGCTGCGCTTTGACTGGAAGCGCGAGACCAATGATTGCGACGAATGACAAGGCGGCCAGTGCACGCGAGATAATTCGGCGAATGTCAGACATGGACAACTCCGTAAGATTTAAATTTACTGTGTTGCTGTTTATCGGGGATGCAGATACTTGTCAAGCAGTGCGTTGCGAAACTTGTTCGTCGGATCGAGCCGTCGCTTTAACGCGATGAACTCAGGCGCGCCGGATACGCGCGCCTGTTCAGCCGTGATGCAGGCAAGGTTCGGTAATCACTTTGGGCGGCGCTTTTTCGGATAGATCGCCTTAACGGTCGAGATGACGCCGCCGGATTTTGTTGCAGGTCGCTCGCCGAGTTTACGCGCGTCTGCCAACGCCTTCCGGCGCGCGCGGCGAATGTATAAACGAAGCTCAGGCCGCTTTAGATCGTCTTCAGTCTTGATCGAAATGTGTCGGATGCGGCTGCCGCTGCCTTGCAGAATGCCTTTCGGATCGGGCAGCATCGCGCCGTCGTTGAATCCCAGATTTACATGCTGCGAATAGACGGCGACATGAAAGATTCCGTCACTCAGTTGTTCGCTTGTGCCGTAGCCAATCGCGACGGCGCTGTACGCGTCGTAGATGTTCTCATAACACGGCCCCATCTCTTGCAGCAGCAGCGTGCGAAGCTGCAAAGCGAGATCGCGAACCGGCGCGTCGTACGGCTTGAGAAATTTCAGAAGTTCGCGGGGTGGAGGGTGTTTCACGCGAGGCATTCTAGCTAGGACAACAGTCGCTCGACAATTTTTTCGACGTGGATTTTTGTCGTGTCGAGCAGAGGGATTCTCTTGGGTTCTGAATCGCGAAGAAGCAGAGGCAGCTCCGTGCCCGCGAGGATCACTCCATCAATTTCATCCCGCTGCTTCATCCGATCGACGATCTCCAGAAGTTGAATGCGTGTCTCGGGCGAGAAAATGTTGTTCAGTAACTCGCCAAAATACTTTTCGTGGATCAGTTTCTGCTCTTCCTCGCTTGGCATGATCAGAGTCAGGCCGGCGCGCGCGAACACATCCGGGTAGAACCGGCCCTGCATGGTGAAGCGCGTGCCGAACAGAGCCGACCGCTGAAGTCCCAGCGCTCTTACGTTGTCGCAAGTTGCTTCGACGATGCTGATCAAGGGAAGGGAAACACGCTCCCGAATTTGATCGAAGACGATGTGCGGCGTGTTGGCAGCCAGCGCGCCGAAATCAGCACCTGCGCGCGCCAATCTTTCGATCTCGCCGGCGAGGTAATCGGCGATCGCGTCAAGTTCGCCGGCGTTGATCCAGGTAATCAGCCGATTCAGATCGACGCTGTTGATGATG
>DASXTE010000123.1:0-20437 GCA_036505595.1 Pyrinomonadaceae bacterium | reverse complement strand
GGGTGGCGTAAATAAGAAACGCTCCGGACGTATGCTTGAGGGACGCACCTGGGACGAAATGCCGATCAATTCATAGAAGATTCCAACACGGCTCTATATCCTGTCGAAAAATTCCTGACTTTAAACAAGTGGCCTGTGGGCCACTTATTGGTTGAATTCTCTATTAAAAGTTCAGCTTCAATCCAAATTGAAACTGGCGCGGGTCGAACGCCGCGGTCGGGCTGCTGTAGTACTTGCCGCCGTGTCGCTGACCGAACGCGTTGACGACCTTATAGAACGGGTTCGCGGCGGCTTCGTTGAAGCGATTGAACAGATTGAAGCCCTCCGCGATGATGTCCAGCCGGACGCGCTCCCCAATCCTCACGCGTCGAGTCAAGCGCGCATCGACCGAGAAATAGGTGTGCGTGATTCCCATGTTGCGACCCAGAGATCCGTTCGCTGGGAACACGTTCTGCAAACATCCCGGATCGACGCCGGTGGCGCACAGTGTGCCGCCCGGCAAGACTGACGGCCGTTCGTTGGTGCTCTGGAAATCGCCGTTCGCATCGCCGACGGCCAGAATGTTAAAGGGACGTCCGGACGAAGCTTCGATGATCGGAGCGAAAGTAAAGTCTCGGAGCCATGACTTCACTCCACCTTCTGATTTCCACGTTTCGGGCGCAGAGAAGACGCCGCTGAAGACGAAGCGATGACGCTGATCGAACAACGAGTCGGAGCGTTCAGCCCGGAAGTTCGTGTTGTCCTGTGGTTTCAAAAGCGTCTGCAAGTCGCTCGAATCATCGATTGAATGCGACCAGGTGTAAGAAGCCAGGAACTGAATGTTGTTCGAGAAGCGCTTCTTCAATTCCAGGTTCATCGCGTTGTAGAACGAGTTGCCGTCAGACATCTGCGCGTTCACGTCGGCGTACGGATTGATCGGGCCAGGCGTGCGCAGAGTTCCGGCGAGAAGCGTATCGAAAGTCGCCTTGTTGAGTCCGGTTAATGCCGCCACGAAGAAATAGTTTGGACCGAGCTTACGGAAGAAGTCCGCGGCGATTGGATTTACAATCCTGAGACCGGTCGTGTTGTTGACGACAATGAATCCGGGAACAACTACCGTGTAGAGAGCGCTGCTGGTGGTCGGCAGCGAGAAGAACGCGGCCTCAGCCAGATTGGTTGGCGCTCGTCCAGTCGCAGGACAAGGGCCACCGCAAGCGACCGGATTGTTTGCCGTAAACCGCCGGAAATTATTCACCAGCAAATCGCTTTGCACGATGTTCACATCCTGCGGATGTCCCAGGTGACGCGCGTTGACGGTTATGTAGCTCGCGGTGAACAAGGTGTTCTTTCCGAATTGATGTTCAATCGTAAAGTTACCCTGCGTTGCGTACGGATACTCGAAGTCCTTGTTCACGTGCAGAGTGAACGGCAGGATCGGACCGAAGCCGGTAAACAAGCTTGGATCGAATCGCTGGAAGCCGTTCAAGTAATGAGCGCTCGCCGCGAGCCCCGGCGTCAATCCCGGAATCGCAGTTCCATGAAATACCTGGAACGCGTTGAAGAGGCCCGTTGGCGATGGGCCGCCAATTGGCAACAACGTCGATTGCTGTTGCTGTGAGCCGTCTCCGATATCCGAGTTGAATGCTACTGCAAGCAATGGGTGGTCGTAGAACAAGCCGATGGCGCCGCGAATCACCGTCTTTGTGTCGCCCTTCACGTCCCAGGCAAAGCCCAGACGCGGCGCCCAATTATTCTTGTCGCGCGGAAAACCTTGCTGCACGTTCAGCGCGTCCTGCGCCGTCTGGATGTCCTGCGGGGTCAACGTAATTCCGGTCAACGGATCCCGGAAACCCACCGGTGCGAAAGTGTCCGTCAGCTCGATGTCATACCGAAGGCCATAATTGATCACCAGGTTTTTGTGAATCTTCCAGGTGTCCTGTCCGAAAAAGGCGATCGGCCGATTCTTTACGCCGCTGATCGGATTGCCAAAGCCCTGGATGAATACACTCGGAAATCCAAGGCCGTAAGCCTGGATGGCCGTGATCGGCGGACATCTATCCGCCAGGGCAATCGTTGGAGAGTCGCAGGGAACTGGTGTGGCTCCTGGTGCGGGTGGTACAGAGACTAACGAGCCGCCTGCTTGTTGACCGAAATTGAACAACGCCGGAAAGTTCAATTCAAATTTGGCCTTCACATCAATCCAGTTAAGGTCGCCGCCGAATTTGATCGTGTGATTGCCCGCGACCAAGCTCACGTTGTCGCGCACCTGGTAGCGCATTTCGGTTCGATCAACCGGCGAAAACGGGTTCGAGCCAATGAAGCCCGTGCCCGCGATTTGATGAGCGACGCTCGGCACCTGCGAATCGAAACTCGCTCTCCGGCGTCCAACATTAAGATAAGCCTCGTTCACCATGTTATGCGGCAAGACACTGCTCAGAGCCGCGCTAAACGACGTGTCGCGCAACTTTTGAATGCCGGTGCGCGAAAAATCGTTTTGGCCCAGCGTTTGGTTTTGCGACTCGTCCTGAATTCCGGAAATGCGACTCGGGTTATAGCCGATGCGAAACGACAACTGGTTGTCGGCGTTGATGCTGTGGTCGAGACGAAGCGAGTTGTAAGTACTCTCTTCTGAAATCGGAAACAGTCGGCGCAACTGGTTCAACGGACGGAACGCGACCAGTTCGCCTGCCGAATTGCGAGTCAAAGGAACAGGCTGCCCTGAAAGAATGAATCGACCGCCGACAACCGTTCCCGGCGTGATACCAATTCCAGGTAGGAAATTGATCAGTGTGCTCGCGCCGTTCAAAGCTGTCTGGCCGCCCGCCGAAGCCAGGGTTGCGTAGGCCACCGCATACTGGATTTGCACTGCATTGAACGTGGCCAGTCGAGCTTGAATGTAGCTAACTTGTTCTGGCCTCAGATTCGTGAAGGTCTGCGAAACTGGAAGAAAGGGCGCTCCGATCGTGACGCTGCTGGTGGCGCCACCAACAATGTCGCCCGTGAAAAAGCCTGACTCCTGCCTTCGTCTCTGCTCAAACGAATAGAAAAAGAAGGACCGGTCTTCTCTCATTGGACCGCCGACGGTGAATCCGTATTGAGCGCGAGTGAACGGCGGCTTCTTATTTGGATCGTTGTCAATCACAGGAGCAAAAGCATTGCGGGCCTGGATACTCTTGTGGCGGATGAAGCCGAAGACGTTACCATGAACATCATTCGTGCCGCCCTTCGTGACGACATTGACGATACCGCCCGTCGCGCGGCCGAATTCCGGCGCATATGAGTTCGTCGCGATTTGGTATTCCTGCACAGCTTCCTGCGAAACAGTGCTGCGCGCGGCGTTAATCGAGTTGTCGGTAAAGTCGGCGCCGTCAACGCTGACTTGCGTGGAACGTCCGCGCTGACCGCCGATATTCAGGCCTGACGTCGGCGCTGGTCCAATCGGCCGCCCGTTGTCGCGGCCGACAGTTGAAAGAGTAAGCGCGAAACCGGTCGCGCTGCGTTCATTAATCGGCAGGTTCTCAATGCGGCGTTGATCGATTGTGTTCGACACAGTGGTGCTGCTGGTCTCAACCAACGCCACGTCCGCCGTTGAAATATTTACGGTCGCCCCTACGTCGCCGACCGCCATCGGAATGTCCAAATCACCGCGTTGCCCGACGGTCAATGTGACGCTGGCGATCTTCGCCTTCGAGAAGCCCTGAGCTTCGGCAGTGACCTCGTAGTTTCCCGGCGGCAAGCCCAGAATCTGATAGACGCCTTCATCGTTGCTGACAGCGTCGCGCGAAATATTAGTGGCCAGATTCCTCGCCGTCACAGTCGCACCCTTCACGGCCGCGCCGTTTGGATCGCGCACGGTGCCTTGCAAGTCGGCGGCGTTACTTTGCGCCTGCGACATCGCAACGCTCACACAGGAAATCACGACCAGGCCGATTAACAGAATCCGAATAGACGTTCTGCGCCATTTAGGGGATGAAAGCATTTTTGTTTCTCCTTTTTTGAGATCGCAGTCGGGACGCTGACTACTGTCTTCGCACCGACACTGGCAAACCGTTCGAGAGTCGAATGGGTTCAGCGGCGCGGCTTCTGGGGCTTTTAGGATTCCGCGCTCGCAAAATCGGGAAGCGGCGCGACGAACCCTCAACCGCGCAGCCTTGCGTGCGCGCTGTTTTTACCGCAAAAGCTCGCTTGTGGCAAGGCTTTATTGGCGTCCAGCCGTGCCTGAATCCATAATGGCGGGCTGATTCAAGTCGAGAAAGCGCGGCCATTGCCCGATGTGTGGCTACGGCACATCGAACTGCGGTGAGGGATGGTCGCTTACGCAAATGCAACACGTAAGACGCTTACTGAAATACGGCCTGGCTTTTGGGGCGCTCTTCGTGGCGCTCGCGCCGGTCTACTGGATGTTGACGATTTCATTCAAACACGAAATCGATCAATTCGCCGTCCCGCCAAAATGGTTTACGTTTTCGCCGACGGTCGAGCATTACGCCGATGCGTTTCTCGGACGATCGTTCGGGCAGTACCTGTTCAATAGTTTATTCGTCGCCGTTTGTTCGACCGCCGGCGCATTGGTGCTGGGAACGCTCGCCGCGTATTCGCTGGCGAGATTTCGTCTGCCGCGAAATCTGGATCGAAAGCTGGCATTGTGGATTCTTTCAACGCGCATGTTTCCGGCAATCGTGACCGCCGTGCCGCTGTTTTTGATCATGCGCGACTTGCGCCTGGTGAATACGCGCGCGTCGCTGATCGTTGTGTACACAGCTTTCAATCTGCCGTTTGTTGTTTGGATGATGCGCGGATTTTTTGCGGAGGTGCCGCGCGATTTGGAAGAGGCCGCGATGGTCGATGGCGATTCGCGTCTCGGAGCATTTCGTCGAGTCGTGTTGCCGTTAGTAGCGCCGGGATTAGCAGCGACGGCGGTCTTTTGTCTGATCGTTTCGTGGAATGAGTTTTTGTTTGCGCTCGTGCTGACGCAAACCGATGAGGCGATGACTTTGCCCGTCGGCATCGCCGGCCGCGTGACTCAATACGGAATCCAGTGGGGAGCGATGAGCGCGGCCGCAGTTGTCGCGATCATTCCGATCCTCGCATTTGCGTTGTCAGTTCAGAAATATCTAGTGCGAGGTTTGTCGCTGGGAGCAGTCAAAGGGTAGTGGCACAGACTTCAGTCTGTGATCCAAGTTGACATAGGCCCATCTTTGAGAAAAGTGCATGAACAATTTCGGGGACTTCTATCATCGCAATCTTCCTCATTGGCATCCGCCAAACACGTCTATCTTTCTAACCTGGCGTTTGTATGGTTCCTTGCCGAAAAACCTGATTAACCAACTCCATATCACTCGACAACAGCTTTCACAACGGAAGACGGGCATAAAGTCAGGCTGGACGTTGGATGCGCGACTCATTGAATACAAGAAGTTTTTTGCTAAGGTGGATGCGATCTTGGATAAGGCCGAAACGGGCCCACTTTGGCTCAAGCTCGACGATGTCGCTGCTGTTGCGCAGCAAAGTTTGCTTGAAAAGTATGCGCAGTTCTACACGCTTTGGTCATATACCGTGATGGCGAATCATGTGCATGTTTTTCTCAAGCCGAAAAGAGAAGCGACGATTGCATCAATAACAAAACGTTTGAAAGGCTACACTGCACGCGAAGCTAACCGACTCCTCGAACGGACGGGCAAACCGTTCTGGCAGGATGAGTCGTTTGACCACTGGTGTCGCGATCAAACTGAGTTCTCTCGAATCGTCCGGTACGTGGAAAACAACCCGGTCAAGGCCGGGCTCGTCGAACGACCCGAAGATTGGCGGTGGTCTTCGGCCGCAGAACGAAAGCGAAGAGGCATGACTAAATTTCAAGCTTTGACGTAGTTGGCAGGGTTCATGAGTGATCTGCTGATGAGTGTTATGCAACTTGGAAATCACAGACTGAAGTCTGTGCCACTTTTGTGAGCATCACGCTTCAACATCTGACTAAGTCATTCGGCGACAGGATCGTTGTCGATGATTTGTCTCTTGAAATCGATGATGGCGAGTTTGTGGTTCTACTTGGTCCTTCCGGCTGCGGAAAAACGACGACTCTGCGCATGATCGCGGGCCTTGAACCAGCGACCTCTGGAGACATCGTCATTGATCGTCAGCGCGTCAATGATTTGCCACCGCAGCGCCGCGACGTCGCAATGGTTTTTCAGAGCTATGCGCTTTATCCGCACATGACGGTCGCCGAGAACATCGCTTATCCGTTGCGTGTTCGCAAACTCGCGTCTGCCGAAATTCAAAAACAAGTGAATCACACCGCGGCGATGCTGGAAATCGAATCACTTCTTTCACGTCGTCCTCGTGACCTCTCCGGCGGTGAACGCCAGCGCGTTGCTCTGGCGCGGGCAATTGTCCGTCATCCGAAAGCGTTCTTGATGGACGAGCCGCTTTCAAATCTTGATGCGAAGCTGCGCCTGCAAATGCGCGGCGAGCTGAAACGCTTGCAACAGAGTTTGGCGACGACAACCGTTTACGTGACGCACGATCAAGCCGAAGCAATGACGCTCGGCCATCGAGTCGCCGTCCTCAACAAGGGTAAGCTCCAACAGTTTGACGCGCCGCTTGAAATTTACCATCGACCTAAAAATCGCTTTGTCGCGGAATTTGTGGGCAGCCCGAGCATGAACTTCATCGACGGCCGCGTGGATGTAGCCGCACGTGAGTTTGCAGGCGGTGGCGTGCGCGTCCCGCTCAATGAACGATTGCTCCAAAAGGTCCGTCCCGCTTCGCAAGATGGAACTTGCACACTCGGCATTCGACCAGAGGATGTTCACGTTTCGATTGCTCAGCGCGACCACTGGATGCCGGTGACGGTTTATGTTACCGAGTTAATGGGCAATGAAGCGTTTGTGATTGTCGAGATTGGTGGTAGACGAGTTATCGCGCGTGCGCCCGGCGATTTTCGCGCGGAGAGCGGGAGCACGGCCTGGATTGATTTGGACGCAACGAAAGCGCACTTCTTTGATTCGCAAACAGGCCTGCGGCTTTGAGGTCAGTACCATCTGCGTCAGCGGATGGAGCCCTCGAATCGACTCAGACGCTGCGCGTTTGACCCACCCGCTGACGCTGGTGGTACTGACTACACGATGCCATGAAACTATCATTCAACGGCGCTACCACAATGAAAGCCGACCTCGCGACGGACATTCGCGCTGCGTCGGCAGCAGGATTTGACTACGTCGAGATTTGGGCCGCAAAGCTGCGCACCTTTTTGCAGCAGCAAACAGCCACCGATCTGAAGGCACTGTTCGCTGAAAACCAAATCAAACCGCTCAGTATCAACTCGATCGAACACATCACGTTTCGCGACGCGGATGCTTACGCGAAAATCAAAAGCGAATGCGAAGAGCTGTGCACCATTGCCGCGGCTATCGAGTGCCCTTACGTCGTGGTCGTTCCGGGCAAGCTTCCACAGGAGTTGACCAGCAGCTCCGACGTCATCGAAGAAACGGTCGGCGTACTGCGAGAGCTGGCTTCGATCGCTGAAAGACACGGCGTTGCGCTGGCGTTCGAGTTCCTGGGTCAGAAAGATTGTAGCGTCCAGAAACTGGATTTAGCGGACGAGATTGTGCAGAACGTGAATCGCCGGAACATAGGTTTGGTCATCGACAGTTTTCATTTTTATGCGGGCGGTTCAACGATAGATATGATCGACCGCCTTGATCCGAAAAGATTGTTCATCTTTCATATCGACGACGCCGAAAATCTGCCGCGCGAACAATTGACGGACGCGCATCGATTGTTGCCGGGGCTTGGGATTCTGCCGTTGAAGGAGATTATCGCTGCCTTTCGGCGCATCGGCTACGATGCCAACGCCAGCGTGGAAATCTTTCGACCTGAATACTGGGAGCGCGATCCGTTTGAACTGGCGCGAGAGGCGAAGGCCGCGGTTGAGAAACTGATCGCGATCTAACTCCCTTCTCCCCATGGGAGAAGGGTTGGGGATGAGGGCTTTAGCGCGCAGTAGGACCCTCACCCCTTACCCTCTCCCAAAGGGAGAGGGAGACAAGAACATGTCCAAACTCAACATTGGTTTTCTCGGCGCCGGCTACATCGCCGGCGTGCATGCTTCGTGTCTGGCGCGGGACGAACGGGTGCAAGTCACGGCTGTCTATGACGTGCAGAAGCAACGCGCCGAGCAGTTCGCCCAGTCCGCAGGCGCCAGCGTCGCGCACAGTGTCGCTGAAGTACTGGCCACTTGCGACACCATCTACATCACGACGCCCAACACGCAACATACCGAACTGGCAATCCTCGCCGCAGAAGAACGCAAGCACGTTTTTTGTGAAAAGCCGATGGCCACCACCGTCAGTGATGCGCGCCGCGTGCTGGAAGCCGCCGAAAAGAGCGAAAGAGTTTTTCAAGTTGGACACAACCGCCGCTTCGCGCCCGTTTATGCCGAGCTGAAACGAATGCTCAACGAAACTCATCGCCCCCATTCTGCCCATGTGAAGATGAATCGCGGTGAGCTGCAGCATCCCGAATGGGTCGGCGATCCCAAAATCACGGGAGGCTTTCTTTACGAAACCACGATTCACATGTTCGACATGCTGCGATTTCTGTTTGGCGATGTGAAGAGTTTGCAGGCGATCGGTTCGCTACACGAATACACCGAGGTTGACGACTTCTCTGTGCTGCTCGTTTTTGAACACGGTGTGCATGCGACGCTCGCGTCTTCAGCCGACGCAAGTTGGCTGTTTCCTTTCGAACGCGTCGAAGTGTTTTGTCATCACGCGACGATCGTCACGCGCGAAATGGAGAGTTTGATTTCCAGCGAAGGCCTCGACGGAAGGCACACTGAGCATTCGATGCACCAACTATCGAAAGAAGAGAAGTGGGGCTATGCGCAGGAAGATCGTGCGTTCATCGATTCAATCGTCGAAGGAACGCCCGCCGCCATCACGGCGTTTGATGGCTACAAATCCGTTGAATTAGTTGACGCGGTTTACAAATCGGTGAGAACGGGTCAGGCGATCAACTTGAACGCTCAGACTAGCGAGTAGACGGGCTTGAATATGTCTTCACGCATTGCCAACGGCCGCCCCGCTTGATCCACACATCCATATACAGCCATTTCGTGACAAGAGTTTGACCGGCGTTCTTAATCGTAATCGTGTCAATTCCCGTGAGAACCGCCACGTCGTCATAGACCTGAACCTGGATGTCGGTGCTCACAGCCGACTGAACAGAGTTGGCCGGTCGCGACTTGAAAGAGGCAAGATAGTCGGCCTTTTTTGGCCCGCCGACGAAACTAAACTCATCCGCCAGCAGACGATCGAGAGTGGTAGTGTCGCCTCTAACATATGCCTCGTCCCACGACTGCACGAGCTTTCTTAGCTCGGTCTCAATCCTGGAAGTTCGGTCGGTGGTCGGATTGTTCTGGCCTGCGGCAAGAGAAACGACCGTCAGTGCGAGGGCAAAGAGCGCAAGTAAAGTTTTCATGTGAAAGCTCCAAACGATATCGTGAATGTTTAGTTTTTCCTTTTGGATTGCATGAATGGAATCAGCTCGTTCGAATAGTAAGGTTCCTCAGTGCACCAGAAGATGTAATCGGCTTGAAGGTATTCAGTTGCAAAGGCGATCTGTTCCTCGACCGTCACGCGCTTGCCCGTCTTTGGATTGATGTAGGCGGAGTTTCCGTCCTGAACGGAGATGCCGACGGGAACTGTGCCCGCAACGTCATGAATCAGAGAATAGCTGCTGCCCATCTGTCCCGGCTTGTACGGAAAAAGATCGGGACCACCGACCCCAACTTTCAGATCTCGCGCGGCCTTATAAACTGCACGCAGGTATCCTTTGTCACTCACCGGTCGCCATTCGCCCGGCATGAAGTTGGCGTACTCCAACGCAATTGATTTCGCAAATGCCTGTTTCAGCACGTTCATGTTCGCGATGATCGCGTCGCGATAGAGTTCTGGCGTGAATCCTTCCGGATAAAGCTTGCCACTGTCGCCAAAGTCAGCCGAGGACTCTTCGAGGTTTATTCCGACGATGAGACCGTCGAACTCTTTACCCAGGGCCAGGAGCAGTTTCTGAAATCGCTCTCGCACCGACGTGTCCCAACGCCTCGCGATCCAGCCAAGCGGCACCGCCCGCGATTCATCACCGGCTGGGTATTTATATTGGCGCACCACTCCGCCGTGGTATTGCGGTTCTTTCAAGAGATACTCCGGAACCATCTTCCAACGATCACTGAAGGCCACGTCTTCAATCTGAATCCAAAGCTTTTTGCCATGCGCGTTCATAAACGCCAGGTCCTCGCGAATTAGACTGAAGTCGTATTCGTCTTTGGTGTGTTCAAGCTGCCGCCACGAATAAGCGACCTGCGCGCCCTCGAAGGCTTTCGTTTCGAAGAATGATTTCGCATTCGGAATGCTCTCACGATCCATTCCAAAGAAAACGTAGTGATGGACGGGCTTGGCGCTGATGATTGCGCACGAAGCACAAAGAACGATCGCGCTGAGGACGGTTCGAAGAGTTGTTCTTACCATACCGCGACTCTATCGTATGCTGATTATCTTGCCACTCTGTGCTGAGATCGGCGTAAATTCGATCGTCACAATCCGGTGATCCCGGAGCGCCCTCTGCGCAATAAAGCGGAGGCGACCCGTCGGACTGATAGCGGTGAACAGAAAGCCCGGCCGCGAATCAATCTCGATAGTTTCAATCATTTGATTGTTTGGTCCCGGAGGTCTGTCGGGATCGGCGCGCTTATTCTCGTAGGAAGTGATGCGTCCGCGCGCCGTTGGATTTGGCGGACGCTCCTCTATTTTTGAAAACAGCCTGAAAGCCCCGCGCCCGAAAGTGGCTGCTATGATTCCGCCGCTGGCCTGCGGCTGGAGATCGGTGACCGTGACTGCTACCGGCAAACCGTTGTTAAATTCGCTCCACGTCCAATCCTTGGGCGCATTGCGCACCCCGCGAAAGACACCTCGGTTTCGAATGGCTGCGAATAACGTATCAGGCGCGAGCGGATCGACGGTCATCGCAGTAATTTCTCCGAGGTCCGGCATGCAGACGGTTTCGTGCTGACACTCGATAAAACAATCAAGCCGATCAATTCTCCCGCGCTGAAAAGGATTGGTCGAAATATAGAAGCGGCCCGGCCCAGCGAAAGTTATGGCTGAAGGCGGCACCGGCGTTGTTGGCAGCACTGGCGTCGGCGAGGCTCGCGGCAATGGCGTAACGATAGGTGGCGGGTGGCACTCTGGCGATGTTGAAGCGGGAATTTGAAAAACCTTGCGCAAGGCAGGAGGCGGCTGATTAAAGATTCCGTGAAAGACTTCCCCTTTATCGGTCACCGCCACCAACACGCCGCTCGGATGAAGTCTTAGCCTTGTGAAGTCGGCTTGCGATTCGGCTGGCACTGGCTGAATCTGTTTCCACGGAGGTCCGCTCCAGATTCCCTCACAGGTAATCAAAAGCCGAGGATTGCCTCCAGTGGAAGCCATGCTGGCGAAGATCATGGGAGTTTCGTCATAAGTCTTGCAGTCCGGCAATGAGCTGTCGCCGAGTTTGACTGATCCGCCTCCTGGTTTTATCAGCCGGACTTGACCGGTAGACTGTCCAATCTCGTAGACACCGGTCATATCGGTGCGATCAAATGCCACCAGCGAAGAGTCGGTGATGGCAGTGTTGCCGCCAGAAATCATATTCCATATCGGCGACACTCCATTCCAGGTAGAAGTGAAGTTGTCCTGAGAGGCACCGACCACAAAACGCGGGCCTTTGCCATCGGTGTCGATCTTGAGGAATTCAGTGTTGCTCAGACCCTCGCTGATAAACTCCATCGTCTTACCCTTGTCCACGGAGCGATAGACGCCACCGTCAGTGCCGAAGAACATTAACCCCGGCGCTGAAGGTGCTACCGCAATTGCGTGATGGTCGAGATGTATGCCCGAGACTGGGGTGAGCTTGCTGCCGCTTTGCGTCGAACGGCACAGATCCTGGCCGCCCTTGAAGACGATAGAAGGATCGTTGGGGTGGGCGAAAAGATAGCTAAAATTATTTCCGAATTTACCGCAGGTATCACCGAGAGGCACTTTCTCCCATGCGAATTCAGTAAAACCATTTATCTGGCAAATTCTAGACGTGCTTCGCCACAGTTCGGCTTTATTGCCGACGGCTGTTTCCGCCCGAAAGCTTACCCACCTATGAATGCCTGATTCCGCGATCCACACAGTTGAGTTAGCCGGGAATGAGGGCAAGGGTGGCACACAACCCGTTAGCATGTGCCATGAAGCCGACTTGAGGCCGCCCTCCTTTGCTTCAAAAACGCCAGGAGGATTCGCCGTAGACGCAAACAGGTGCGACGGATCGGTGGTGCTGAATTGTAAGCTGATAACTTGCGGGTCCGGAAAACCTTCGGGCGAGCCCGGAAGACGCACTGTGGGCCAGGTGTGACCACCGTCGGTGGAGACACGCAAGCCGGCTTTGGTGGAAACATAGAGCGCCGGATTGATGCTGTTCGCAATAAGGAGTGCTCCCCCGCCGGAGCCCACAGCTTTTAGATCCTCTGAAGTGAGCTGAGTCCATAGCGAGCCTCCATCCCTCGATTCAAAGACTCCCTCCGGTGTGGCGATTACTACTCGATTGGGGTCTTTGGGATAAATACCTATCGCATCGATCTGCACCGAAGGAAGCGAATCGCCGATGGGGAACCAGATGCTGCCGGCCGTGAAGCTTTTCCACAATCCCGACCCGCGCGCCCCGGCGTAAATGATGGTTGGCGAGCGCGGATCCACGGCGATGGTGGTAACTCGGCCGACGCCGAAAGTATCGCCGAAAGTCTTGCCCGGATCCTGAATCTTTGACGGGCCGATCGAAAGCCAGCGGCCAGCCTGTTGAGTAAGAACAACTGTGAATTTTAGCCGGTTGTTTGCCTCGTCGTTTTCCGCAACCGCGTTCAGCGCATCAGCCTGAATCGTAACCGCGATTTGTGATGCCGTGGAACGTGTGACGCGCGTGATGTACGCCGTGCCTGCCGGCGCTGACTTCAGAAAAAAGCCAAGCGCATTGAGGCCCGGAGTCGCGAAGTCGGTGACGTTATTGTCAAAGGTCACCCTGGTAGTTGACGGCTTTGCAGAGGATCGGCCGCGGTTGACGACCCGAAAGCTCACCGACACGCGCCGAAAACCACTGCTGTCAGGGAGCGTCGAATAGACTGAAAAGTTTTCTACGGTCAGATCGGCCTGAAACTGAGCGTTGGCCAACACCGGTAAAAGACTCACAAACAAAGCAGCGAAGATTCGTAGCAGGAACTTGTTCATATTGTCCTCCAGCGCGTCAGTGTTGCGGAAGGTCGACGATGTAGACATCTACCAGTTTATGGCGTGAGTTTGTCACGCAGCTTCGCGGGCGCAATCAGTCGCCACGCTTCCTGGATATGCTGCGCCAACTCTTTATCGCTGACTTGATCGACTTCGACTCCAACCCAGCCGCGCACGCCGACGTATGGCGGCCGGTAAAATTTCTTCGGCGATTTCCTGATCAGCATCTCCTGAATGCCAATCGCCGCCGGAATCGTGACCGCGATGTGCCCGTCGCCGTGATGATTGTTTGAGAACATCGCGAAGACTTTCTTCCCGACAAACCACGTCGGCTCACCGTGGGAAATCTTTTCCCACGTCTCAGGCAGTGCGAGACAAATTCGCCGCACGCGCTCGATCTGTTTCTGGCCACTGTCGATCTGTTTTGGCATCTTTTTCACACAGCATCATCTGACGTGAACAACTTTACTTCAGCCGCATCTTCCGACAATTTGATCTTGCGATCAAACGTCAAACCAATTTTCCCAAGCAGCTTTGCCGATGCCTCATTGTCTGGCGTAGTAATCGCGAGAATGCGTCCAAGCCGAAGCGTCTCGCGAGCGTACTTCATCACGGCAGCCGCGGACTCAACGGCATAGCCTTTGTTCCAATACTCAGGCAGGAAAGCAAAACCAATGTCCGCGTCGGGCAAAGTATCGCGCTTGACCAGGCCGCAGATGCCGATTGGAGTCGCATCTGTTTTCAATTCGACTTTATATAATCCAAAGCCGTTCCGTTCGTAACTCTTCAGCGGACCGTCGACGACGTATCGGCGCGCGTCTGCCAGCGCGCGCACCCCTTTGTCACCAATGTAATGAAGGAAAGAAGGTTCGTTGACAAGTTTGAGAATGAATTGCGCATCGTCTTCCGGTGATAGATGACGAAGAATCAGCCGCTCGGTTTCGAGAATGGTCATTGTGTGTTCATCCGTTGATTACCGTGCGATGAAATTGAGCGCTGATTGACTTGCACTTACCTTTAGCATACAAAGCGCTTGCTCAAAATCATTTCGAGCTGAAAAGAGATGCAATGAAATCAATCCTAGCATTCGCAATTGTGTTTGCGGCACTGTCGCTCTGCAATCTTAGCGACAAATCGAAGCCGGATGCCAATTCCAACGCTCCCCAACCGCCCGCTTCGAATCGTTCGGAGGCAACCGATTCGGGAACAGATCGGGCCGCGCTCACCGTCGAATTGATGAAGCTCGAGTACGAGCTGACTACGGCGAGCTTTAATGGAGACATTTCCACTCTGGCTTCTTATATCGCTGATGATTATTCCGGCACCGGCGCGGACGGCGTAACCCAAAACAAAAATCAATTACTGTCCTCCACCAAGCCCGATAAAGTGACCAAGTCCTGGAAGATTACGGATGGCGAATTGGTTAGCGCCACTGAAGATTCGGCCGTGCTGTCTTACATTCAGAACCAGACACTGAAAGACGGCCGCACTTTTCGTGCGCGCGTCACCGACACATTCGTGAAACGAAATGGACGCTGGCTGATAAAGTCTGAGCAGCAAACGTTGATGAGATAGCGACCTCGCGAAGTCGCGGTGCATGAGGTCGGTACCGGAGCGGTAGCGACCGGGTCTCAACGCAAGCGACGGTCGAGGGTTGCCAACATTCTGACCCGGTCGCTACCGCTCCCGGTACTGACCTCATCACCAGCATGAATAAACAATCACTCGCCATCGAAACGTTTCGCACGTTACACAAGTCCGGTTGTTTTGTCCTGCCGAATCCCTGGGACGCCGGTTCGGCGATTTACCTCGAGCACCTGGGATTCAAAGCACTCGCGACGACCTCTGCCGGATTCGCTTTCTCGAAAGGACTGCCGGACGGGCCAGAGTTCGTTTCGCGCGACATGATGCTTGAGCATTTTCGTGAGATCGTCGGCGCGACTTCGTTACCCGTGAACGCGGATTTTCAGAATGGCTATGCTGATGAGCCGGAAGCAGTCGCTGAGAACGTGAAGTTGTGCGTCGCGACTAGCGTCGCGGGTCTTTCGATCGAAGACAATTCTGGCGATCAAGCGAAACCGCTTTACGATTTTGATCTCGCTGTCGAACGAATCAAAGCAGCGCGTGCGGCGATCGATACGTCCGACGTTCCAGTGGTTCTCACGGCGCGTTGCGAAGCTTATCTCGTCGGCGCCTCTGATCCGTTGCGTACTTCACTCGATCGACTAGCCGCATTCGCAGACGCCGGGGCTGATTGTCTCTATGCGCCCGGTGTTACTAACCCGGATGAGATCTCGCAGATCGTGAAAGCGGTTTCTCCAAAGCCCGTCAACATTCTGGTTTCGACTAACAACTGCGACGTCAAGGTCTCGCAACTGGCTGACTTAGGCGTGCAGCGAATTTCGGTTGGAGGCGCGCTGGCGCGGGCTGCCTGGGGCGGATTTACTCGCGCCGCGAAAGAGATTCAGGAGCAGGGTTCATTCACTCAGTTTGCCGAGGCGATGCCATTCGGTGACTTGATGAATCTGTTCAGCGACAGAGCGTCGAACAGTTAAGCGCGATTTACTGGCGAACTGCGGAACAGACCAGCGCGCGCATTTTCGCCCTTACAGGATTGTCTCCGTATTTGGCAGCGACAACCGACGCGACCTCAGCTACGATTTCGGGAATTCTCGCTTCGCATCGTTCTCGCAGCGCCGCAATAATTGGGTTGCCGTGGACCAGGCCCCTGGCAACTTCGCGCGCCGATGAAGCGTTCGAAGTAAAGGCGACCGGCGTCACTTGAATCTCGCTGAAGCCTGCCGACCGAAGCAGTGTTTCGATTGCTTCCGGATCGTGAAAAGAAAACGGCACCTGATAGAAATCTGGCGGATCATTCTCGAAATACCTAGCCACCGTCGTGTGGGCGGTATGCGCCAGATCGTTTAGCTCGATTGCATCCCAAACGCTGAAGATGAATTTGCCGCCGGGTTTCAGCACGCGAAAGGCTTCTTTGGCGGCCTTCGCTTTGTCTGGCACAAACATCAATCCGAACTGACACACGACCGCGTCGAAGGTTACATCGTCAAAAGTCAATTCCGTCGCATCGGCTTGCTTCCATTCGATGTTCTCGTCCGGGTGAAACTTCCGCCGCGCATAGTCCATCATCGCTTCATTCAAATCGGTCGCAACGATCTTCACAGTTGGCGGCAGTGAATCGCGCAAACGCCGCGTCACGATTCCGGTGCCGCAGGCAATCTCCAGAAGCGATCCATCTTCGGGAACGTTCAAACGCGCCGCTAAATCGCGAGCGTAAGGTTCAAATAGCACCGGCCCCAGATACCGGTCGTAGTTCTCCGGAATCGATCCCACGAAAGCTGCGTTTTGAGTGGCCATGATTTTTCTCTCAAGCAAGGCGGTATGAACTTGAGCATGCGTACTGTTCCAAATGGCGTTACGGCGCGCTTGCCATTTTGGTCGCTTGCCAGTTCACGACCTGCCAAATGCCTTTGCGCTTCAGAAACGTTCCCGAGTTCAGATAATTCGCGACTTCCTTCGCTCCGTTCCTGTCTGTGGTGGCAACCAGCCGGAACGCAACGATCGCGGTCTTTCCGTACTGCTGTATGCGAATGTCTTCGGCGGTGTACGTCGTCGTCGGGTCGCCCGGCTTTGGCGTCGGGGCGGAACGCACGTCTTTCATGATTTCCGTCTTGCCACGCCGCCGCCCCGCCGAGCCGGTGTAAATCACATCGTCCGCCCAAAACCGTTCATGCATCGCCACGTCGTTATGCGATGCGCCCGCGAGAAAATCTTTCAACAGCTTAGTCAGTTCAGCGGCATCCGGCGCAGCCTGAGCCTGGAGCGTGCCCACGACCGACATGATAAAAACCGCGCAGCAAAGAAGCTTTTTCATGATCTTCTCCCAGAGGTTTGCTAAGGATGGCTTGTGAAGTTAGTGAGAAATACGACGCGCGTCAATAGAGTTCGTCCGCGTAGCGGACGTTTGATATTAGCCCAGCACTTCAGTGCTGGGATCAAAGTCCCCTAAAAAATGAAAGCCCGCTTTAGCGGGCGACAGTTACAGAACCGCGAACGGTAGTGAGCGGGTTAAAGACAAAACGTTCCACCGCAATTCAGTTTTCCCGCCAACGCGACGATTCCGGGATTGAATCTTTATCCCGCTCGCTACTGCTCGCGGTTTTGTACCGAGTCCGCCGTGCGCTCAAACTTCATTCGCTTGTTTTTTTGATCGAAGGTGAGTGTGAACTCGCGCAACACTTTGAAGCCGACGTTGGTATCAGACAGGGCGGGAAAAGTGATCGTCGGCTGTGGAAAGTCAAAGTGGCCGATGCGGATCGCATCGCGCAATTGAACCTGCTTCAGTTCGATTCGATTGGTGACTGATCGCGCGCCGCCCACTGTGACCGGCCGTGAAAGCAGTTGCAGTTGTTCGACGATCTCTTCCGGCAGGATAAATCCAGCAACAAAGTTGCCTGAGTCGATATGCGCTCTGACTCGAATTCTTCCAACCGCAAGTTCGATAATTGGAATGCGATTCTCAATCTCGAAATTCAAAGTGTCGCCGCCGTTCGCCGGCGGGAGTTCGCCACGCTGAAGCCTGACCTGCATCGCCGGGTAATCCAGTGTCAGCAGATAATCTCTGAACAACGCGAAGCCGAGAATCCCGTCAACATCTGGATAGTCTTTGGTAATCCGCTGTGGGCGCACGACCGCCGTCACGTTTCGAAACTCGACGGTGCGGACGTCGCTTATTCGCCTCGCGCGGGTCGCTTTTTCTCCTCCGTCTGTTCGTATTGAGCCGAACTCAATCGACTCGATCGTAACGGTTGCGACTTCTCGATCATTTTCTCCGGAAGGATCGCCATTGATGACTCTGCCGCTCGGTTGCAGCCCGAGTCGCTCTGCTACCGACGTGTCGATGTCGGCCTGCATGCCTGCACCGGTATCGATCATGAAAGCGAACGGTCCCTGGCCGTTGAGTCTCACCTCCACGACCGGCATCCATCCGCGCATCTGAAGGGGCGCGACGGCGACGCTCGACTGTTGCGCACCCGCAGAAATGGCGCAGACAAAGAGAAGCGCGGTCAAAGCGATTGTTAGTTTCAGCTCGCGCATCAAGACCCAGCGATGAATGAGGCGGGGCTAATTGTTAAGAGACTAACAATGCGGGCGATTTTCTGCTAGTTCTGCGGGGTGGAGTGATGATTTGAGTTCGTCTCGTCCCGTAGCGGACGTTTGACAGTAGGCCAGTCCCGACACGTCGGGGCCGGGGTACGCTTGTAAATAAGAAATTAAGAGCCCGCTTTAGCAGGCGACAGAATTCACGACCGCTCGCGGTGCGAGAGCGTCTCCACAGTCAACTTGAGTGCGATTTTTTACTCTTAGCCCGCGGCGGCCCTGGCTTTGGTTACGGTCTCCGGTTCGGTCTTTGTTGTTGTCTCTGCTTCCGGAGTCTCTGCGAAGAACGAATAAGCGACCCCCGCCAGCGCTGCGCCCACAATTGGCGCCACCCAGAACAGCCACAACTGCTGGATCGCCCAACCGCCTACGAAGATTGCCGGGCCAGTGCTGCGCGCCGGATTCACGGACGTGTTGGTCACTGGAATGCTGATCAGGTGAATTAGCGTCAGGCAAAACCCGATTGCCAAAGGCGCCAGTCCCTTCGGTGCTCTTCTGTCGGTTGAGCCCAGAATGATCGTGAGGAACATGAACGTCAGCACCGTCTCAGCGATCGCGCAGGCCAGCAGCGAATAGCCGCCGGGCGAATTAGCGCCGTAGCCGTTCGCCGCGAAGCCAGCCGTGGCATTGAAACCCGCCTTGCCGCTGGCGATCAAATACAACACGCCGGCGCCGGCAATTCCGCCGATAACCTGGGACACGATGTAAGGAAGCAGATCCGAAGCCGGGATCCGTTTTCCTGTCCACAATCCGATCGTGACTGCCGGATTGAGATGACCTCCGGAGATGTGGCCGATGGCGTAGACCATCGTCAGCACTGTCAAACCAAAAGCCAGTGAGACGCCGAGCAAACCAATGCCCACGTTGGGAAAGGTTGCCGCAATTACGGCGCTGCCACAGCCTCCCAGGACCAGCCAGAAAGTACCGATAAACTCAGCCGCGCAACGTTTAGTCAATGACATGGAATTCTCCTTTCAGATTGTAGTTGGCGAAGTGGTGGAGCGGAGAGACGACGACAGGTGAGAATTTCTTGAGGCGCCTTCTTCGTCCGGAACAGATGCAACATGATGCCGGACCCCTGGATTTATGATTTCCCGTATCTGGTCGCCGCTGGTATGGGCGCAGCTTATCACAAAGAGTCTCACTGCAACACAAATTTGTTTTGGTTAAGAGAGGTGCGTCGTCGCGAAGCGACGATTGATTCTAGCGCGCCCTTTCAAGGCCGGGAAATCGTTTTGTGATTGTTTGTCCGTCGCGTAGCGACGGTTGAAATCAAAGCGCCGAAGGCGCGAAGTGTAATAGCCTGGGCCAACGGCCCAGGAACGCGGGTGATTTGGATTGCAGAGCCGCATCGCGGCGAAATAAATCCGAACATGGATTCACATCGCGCGGAAATTATTTCGCTCCTTCAGAGCTCACTAACTTCTTGGGATTCTTAAACCTGGGGCGTTGCCCGAGGCTATTACATTGCGCGCCTTCGGCGCTTGAGATTTCGTCCGCCCAGCGGACGTTTGATAATAGCCCAGCACTTCAGTGCTGGGTTAGCGATTAAATAAAAAACCAAAGCCCGCGTTAGCGGGCGACAGAATCAGAACCGCGAGCGGTAGCGACCGGATTAGGAATTCAACGTTGATTTATGATCCACCTCGCTACCGCTCGGGGTTCTGGCACTCAATCGTCCGTTTCACGGACTACCATTCGTTTTGTGATCCTGATCCCAGCGATGAATCGCTGGGCTATTTGCGATCGTCCGCCGCGCGGACTACTTGAAGCAATTTGACTGGCAGCCGAATATCAACATAAACCATACTGAAGTACGACAAACGGAGGGTTTTTTCTTTGCCACTCGCAAATAGCCTCTCGCAATCTCGTGCCGCGAAAAGATTCAACGTCATATGAGAGTCGCAGAAGTTTCTCTACGATTTCAACCCGAACATCCGTCGCATTATTCGAACCAAGCGTTCTACGCAAGGCGA
>DASXTE010000122.1:0-33419 GCA_036505595.1 Pyrinomonadaceae bacterium | reverse complement strand
GACTTTTTTCAGATTTTTTTGTGTTAGTCTGCGGGGCGGGAACGGCCACTACTCAGAATGACCGGCATCGCAGCACTGCTAATACTCGGAGCGCTGGCCGCGCTCGCCAATTTGATTGGCGGCCTGCTAATAATCTCATCCGGCGCCTATCGTCGAGAAGCAAAGCTGCTGAAGTATCTGGTCGCGCTCGGCGCTGGGTTTATGATGGCGGCAATCTTCATCGAGATTGTTCCCGAGAGCGTGGCGCTTTGGAGTACAGGTTCTGCCTCAACCAGTATCGCTGAGGGCGTGGTTGGCGCCACTACGCTTCTGCTCGCCGGCTATCTTTTGATTCAACTGTTCGAGCATACAGTCGCGCCGCACTTTCACTTCGGCGCAGAGACGCATCCGGAATCCCTGATCCGTCCAGCCGCGGCTTATGCCGCTATTGGCGGTCTAACGATCCATACATTCTTCGACGGCGTATCGATCGCGTCAGCATTCCTTGTGAATGTCCGAGTCGGCGTGCTGGTGTTCATTGCGATCATGCTGCACAAGGTGCCGGAAGGTTTCACCGTCGCGTCGATCATGCTCGCCTCCGGTCGTTCTTCGAAGAAAGCAGCGGCGGCGGCTTTGGCGATTGGTGCGGCGACATTTGTCGGCGTGGTGGGCGTGGCGTTGATGAGCGAGCGCTTCGCGAACTCTGTTGCTTATGCGCTTCCCTTCTCTGCGGGAGTCACGCTGTACGTGGCGGCGAGCGACTTGATTCCCGAAGTCAATCGAAGTGAAGAAAAGAACCCGCTCGTATCAGTGATCGTCTTTGCGGGCGTAGCGCTGTTCTACTTACTACATCGGTTGCTTCCGCGATAGCGTCAGTACCATCCTGCGTGAGCGGATGGATCCTTCAATCAGTTCCAGGGTTGGGAGGTTTGACCCGCCTGCTGACGCAGGTGGTACTGACTTGGATCGCGTTAGAACCCGCGCGAGCTGCACATCGCGCAGTGATCGCAGGGCTTGCCGCTCGGATCCATCGAGCACTTCTTTTCGTTCTCGAAGAATTCAACCAGTTCGGCGACCGTGGCTTCTTCCACGCCGAAGCGTTGCTGGCTCGGATGGTCGACGGTGTGCGGATTGGCGTTGGCCAACATACTTGGCAGTCTGCCGAGCCATGGCGATTGAGTGACCGGAACGAATTGGAAAAACTCAGATGTAGGTTGGGACGGAACTTGTGAGGGCTGGTCAACTGCCGCAGGCCGAGCCACCGCCGGCGCGGAGCGTAATGGCGGTCCTGGCGAGATGAAATCGATCATGCGCGCACGCGGTCGCTCAGGCGCGCTCTCCACACCATTCGATGCTCGCTCCGTTGCAGGCTGACGCGCCGGCACACCGCCGGCAAGGCGGCGGGCGACGCGTTCAGCGATTAATCTTGCCTGCTCTTCTTTAGTGCTCACCGTTCGTTAACTCAAACAGCTTCCAACAAATCGATGCGATCGACGACGCCGACGATGGCTGAATCGATTGCGGCGCCCGCTTCTCCGGTCGCAACGGTCGACGCGCTCCAGCCCTCTTGCACTATCAAAACCGTGTCGCCAACCCCAGCATCAACCGCATCGAGCGCAAGAACAGTGTGCCCAGTCAGATCTCCTTCCGGCGTCATCTGCTCGCACATCATCACGCGCGCGTTTTCATAACGCTGGTTCTTTTGCGTCGCCACGACGTTGCCTAAGACCTTTGCGAGAATCATCTCTTTAAAAGTCCGACAAACTTAAGTTTGTCGAACATTGGTCACGTGTTGATCCGAGTCCACGATGCCGATGATCGTGCAATCCGTCGGCGTATCCTCACGTTTGAAAGGAAAGCTCGCTTCCTTTCCGCGGCACCAGAAAACCAGTTCGCCGACGCCCGCTCCGGCCGCATCGACCGCCACTAAAGGCTTGCCCTGTGGTTCTAAGTTCTTGTTGAGGGATTGAACAACGAGCAGTTTGCGATGCCGAAGCGAATCGTTCTTAACGGTGGCGACGACTGTTCCGATTACGCGGGCTAACTGCATAACAAAATCAGTTCGGAGTCTGGAGTGCGAAGTCTGGAGTTCGAATCCGCAGTGTAGCTTTCAGACTCCAGACTCTTAGACTTCAGACTCTACTCCGGAGTCATTATGTCCACCGTGTCAATCACGCCGACGACCGCCGCGTCGACTGGCGTATCCTTCATGTTTTGCGCGAGCCGCGCGCTGGAACCGGCCACCACCAGCACGCGCTCGTGAAATCCGGCGCCGACCGTGTCAACGGCGACGACATAGCCGCTCGTGTCCGAGCCGTCAAGGTTGATCGGGCGAACAATGAGCAGCTTTTTTCCTTGCAGTCGCTCGTCCTTTTGCGTCGAGACGACTGTGCCGATAATCCGCGCGATGATCATGCGCGTGCTTGGGCAGTCACGGGCATTGCATCATCGACGCTGCCGTGCGGGCGCGGGATGACGTGCACGCTGACGAGTTCACCGACGCGACGAGCCGCGGCCGCGCCGGCATCGGTGGCAGCCTTTACTGCCGCAACGTCGCCGCGAACGATTGCCGTTACAAACCCGGCGCCGATTTTTTCATACCCGATCAGAGTGACGTTGGCCGCTTTGACCATCGCGTCGGCCGCTTCGATCATCGCGACCAGCCCTTTCGTTTCCACCATTCCGAGTGCTTCTTGCATTCAGTTTCTCCTGTGAGATGTTTTGAAAAACGTAAATCCTAAATAGTAAATCGTGAATAGGATAACACGCCGCGTTCGTTTGCGTTTAGAGTTCAGCCTTTAGGCTGCTGCAAGCTAAAACCTGGACTCTGAACTTCTATTACTAATCATTCAACCGTGCAGCCTGACTCAACAGCTCAACCAGCTCTTCGCGCGACAACGAAACGCGACCTGCGCCGTTCGACGGCGATGAATCATGCGAACGCGCCGCCGGACGATCGCCGGTTGGACATGCCAGGCTGGTTTCATGCAAGTAACCGCACGCCTGGCAGCGCGCACCTTCGCCGAGATAGCCCGCGGCCTCGCGGACGTTGATCAGTTTTTCAATCGCGTCGGGCGACAAATTCCGCGAGCCACCGAGCACTCGCGAAAGAATCGCTATCTTCGCCGTATGTTCCAACGTCTCCAGACGATCCCACGCTTGCCAAAGATCAGCCCCGTAGGCCACTGCGCCGTGATTCGCCATCAAGAGCGCGTTGTGATGTTTGACCAGCGGCCGCATCGCATCAGTTAACTCTTCCGTCGAAGGCGTGCCATATTCGGCCAAGGGCACGCAGCCGAGCGTCAGAATAACTTCCGAAAGAATGGGCTGATCAATCGGAAGTCCGGCAACCGCGAACGCAGTTCCATGCGGCGGATGTGCGTGACAGACAGCCTTGACGTCCGGCCGTTCGCGATAAATCAAGAGGTGCATCGCAAGTTCGCTGGACGCGCGTCGATCATTCAGGGATCGGCCTTCCAAATCGGTGATCGCAATTTGATCTTCCGTCATCCGACCTTTGCAGGTCATCGTGGGCGTCGCCAGCACACGGCCACCGTCAAGCTGCACGCTGACGTTGCCGTCAGACGAGACAACATAGCTGCGCTCGTACATCAATTGGCAGATTTTGATGAGATCGCGTCTGGCGGTTTGTTCGTCCATCCTAAAGTTCTCGTGTTCCGCGCGACCGCGTTCTGGCGTGCTCGATATTGTCGCTCAAGCCCTGCGTCACATGCGCCATTCCAGGCTGCGCCAGAAAATACGATAGCGATTCGAGCGACGTTGTCAGATCGACTGTTTTCACTTTCACACCCAAGCGCGATGTCAACGGCGCCGGCGCGAAATTCAGGACCGCCTTGACGCCCGCAGCCATGACTTGATTCAAGACGCGCTGGGCAACGCGCGCCGGCACGGCAATCACCGCCACGTCGATGCCTTCGTCACGAACGACTTTCGCAATCTTTTTCACGTCGTGAACCGGAATCTGATCTGGACCGACGCGTGCATCAACTTTTTGCGGATCGTTATCGAACATTGCCACGACAGAAAAGTTCGATTTCGAGAGGCCGTTGTAATTCGCCAGCGCGGTTCCCAATCTGCCCGCGCCAACGATGCCGACGCGATGCGGCTGATCGAGGCCGAGGATTTTCGTCAAATGACTTCTGAGGTCCTCGATAAAGTAACCAGTGCCGCGCACGCCGAATTCGCCGAAGTAACCAAGGTCTTTACGAATCTGCGCGGAGTTCAAATTGAATTGTTCCGCCAGTTCTTGCGACGAAACTGTCTCGATTCCCGCGGCCGCCAGTTCGTTGAGGCAACGGAGGTAAACGCTCAGGCGGTTTGTAGTCAGCTCTGAAATCTTCTCTTTTTTCATCACTTCGCTTCGGCCAAAGTATAACGCCGCCGGCGGTTAGCGCGAAACTTCTATTTGCGATTGACAGTAGGCTTCGCGATAATCGCCGCCGTCACTCCCTCTCCCTTTGGGAGAGGGCTGGGGTGAGGGAGCAAAGCTTTAGCGGCGAAAAAGAACAAACATTTTTTCTGGTTCTGTTTTGCGTGCTAGCGCCCTCACCCTAACCCTCTCCCAAAGAGAGGGGGAACTCAAAGCGGCGTCGAGCCGCCGCACTCCAAATGATTGCGCATCTTTCCGGAACACTTCTTTCCAAGCAAGCGACTTCGGTCATCGTCGACGTCGGTGGCGTCGGCTATGATGTTTCGATTCCACTGTCGACGTTTTACGAGTTGGGCGAAGTCGGCGAGCCGGTTCAACTTCGCGTTTACACGCATGTTCGCGAAGACGTGATTCAGCTTTTCGGTTTCAAGACGGCGCGCGAACGCGAACTCTTTCTGCAATTAATCTCAGTGAATGGCGTCGGCCCGGGGTTGGCCATCAAGTTGTTGTCGGGCATGAACGCTGACGAGATGATTGCTTCCATTCGCACGAATAATTTGGTGCGGCTGGTTGCGATTCCCGGCGTCGGCAGAAAGACTGCGGAAAGATTGGTCGTGGACCTGCGCGACAAGATCGCCGCGCTGTCATCGCCCGCGTTGGAAGAAGAGTTCGCCGCGAAAGCTGCCGTCGGCGGCGCGCCGACTTCAACCGACGCGATGCGCAGTGACGCGATGTCGGCGCTCGCGAATCTGGGTTATCAAAAGGCGGCCGCAGAAAAGGCCGTGAAGAACGCGATCGACGAAGGCGGTGGGCTTTCCGTTGAAATGATCTTACGTCGGAGTCTCCGATCTTTGGCGAAGGCATAGACTCCGTGCCTCCATGCGATCTCAGTGGGTCTGTGGTGATGTAAGGCCGCTTACCACAGAGCCAAAGAGAATTCACAGAGACACGGAGAGTTGACCGAAACTTTTCCGGCATTCACAATTCAGATCGTCCATGCCCAAAGCAACCAGAGCAGCCGAAGCCTTGAGCGCCACGCCGACTGAAGAAGATCGTCAATTCGATCTGTCGCTGCGACCTACGCGTATAGCCGAATACATCGGCCAAAACAAAGCGAAAGAGAATCTACGAGTTTACATCGCGGCGGCGCGCAAACGGCGTGAGGCCCTCGACCACGTTTTGCTGACCGGGCCGCCGGGATTGGGCAAGACCACGCTCGCCCACATCATCGCCAACGAAATGGGCGCGCAACTGCGCTCGACTTCCGGGCCGGCGATTGAAAAGACGGGTGACGTTGCAGCGTTACTGACAAACTTGCAGGAAGGCGATGTGCTCTTCATCGATGAGATTCATCGTCTGCTGCCGGCGCTCGAAGAGAAATTGTACCCGGCGATGGAGGACTTCAGTCTCGATTTGCTGATCGGGCAGGGCCCCGGCGCAAGATCGATCAAGTTGGAGCTGCCGAAATTCACGCTCGTCGGCGCCACGACGCGCCAGGGTTTGATCACGGCGCCTTTGCGCGGACGGTTCGGCATCAATTTTCATCTGGACTTCTATCCGCATGAAGATCTGGAAACGATTTGCAAACGCTCGGCGAGCATTCTGAACGTCGAGATTGACGAGGGCGGCGCGCAGGAGATTGCCAAGCGCGCGCGGGGCACTCCACGAATCGTCAACCGGCTGCTGCGGCGCGTTCGCGACTACGCCGAGGTCGATTACGAGGGACGAATCACGCACGAAGTCGCGAACGACGCGTTGAATAGGATGGAAGTTGATACTTACGGCCTCGACGAAATGGACCGGAAGCTGTTGTTAACAATCATAGAAAAGTTTGAAGGTGGGCCAGTTGGCGTGGGCACGCTGTCAGCGGCGATTAACGAAGAAAAGGATACGATCGAAGAAATTATTGAACCATACTTGATCCAAATCGGCTTCCTGAATCGCACCCCACGCGGCCGGATGGCGACGCAACTCGCTTATCAGCATTTTGGCGCCAGAAGTGGACAGCAGCGGCCGACGCTGTTCGATTCGGCGCAACCCTAGCAATCGTTCAGATGAGCGTTTCCACCTCAACTTCAGATCGTTTGAAAAGAATCTCGCGGCAGTCTTTCGGCGTGCGCAACCGGTCTCCGTGGCGGCGCATGATATCCGAGGCGGTTCACCAGTTTCACGAAAACGATCTGTTTACGTCAGCCGCCGCGATGAGCTACTTCGGCCTGATGACACTGTTTCCTGCATTGCTCTTGTTGCTCGCGCTGAGCAATCGAATCGCCGCGGGAACGGAGATGATTGCGCACATCGTGCAGGTTTATCCCGGTTCGGGCAAATTTCTGCGCGAGACGATCAAATCTCTTTCCGGCGTCAGTACCGGCGTGATCATCACCTGCGCGGTCATCGTTCTGTGGGCGGGCTCGTGGGTTTTTTCAGTGGTTGAGCGCGCGTTGAATCGTGTCTGGGGGACGACGCATCGCACGTTCCTACACGGTCGGGCGCTGACGGTGGCCATGATCGGAATTGTGGGCCTGCTGCTTTCTCTTTCGGTGCTCGTGACGTCTGTACTCGTCTATATGCAAGAGGTGGCCGGCAGGCTATCGCCGCGGCAACTTGAAAACTACGCCGTGCTCTCGACCGTCGGCAGTCTCTTTTGGCAAATCGTGTTCGCGGTCGTTAGCTTGCTGGTCACATTCGCGCTGTTTTCGATCGTCTACAAATTTATGCCGAACGCATACGTCAGCGTGCGTGACACGATTCCCGGAGCGGTAATTGGCGGGCTGTTGTGGGAAGCCGCCAAGTATGGTTTCGCCTGGACGTTGAATTACTTCAACTACGAACAGGTGTACGGCTCGGTAGGCGCCGTCGTAGCGGTTCTGACTTGGGGATACGTGTCGAGTCTCGTTCTCTTGTTCGGCGCTCAACTCACGGGTGTTTTCCATCGCGAGCACATCGAACATCCGATCGTCGCTGCGAACGCGCAAGTCGCTTCCGCGTCTTATTCATAAGCACGCCCGTTTCTCTTTCACCTTCTGTGCACATTTCTGATTTCGATTATGAGCTGCCGGAAGAATTGATCGCGCAGCATCCGCTGCCAGAGCGCGACGCTGCGCGGATGCTGGTGGTGAATCGCGCGGATGGAACTCTTGAAGACCAGCAATTTGTTTCGCTGCCGAGTTATCTGCGCGCGGGTGATTGCCTGGTACTAAATAACACCAAAGTCTTTCCTGCAAGATTGCTCGGTCAACGCATACCGACCGGCGGTAGTGTTGAGGTCTTGCTGCTCCGTGAGATTGAGCCCCTGACATGGCAAGTCCTGGCGCGTCCGGCACGGCGACTGCGAATCGGCACAGGCATCAGCTTTGGCGGTTCGAAGCTTAACGCAGTTGTGATCGGAGCAAACGCGGACGGAACCCGAGTAATTCAGTTCGATGAGCGCGAAGACTTATGGAAGATCATCGACGACTTCGGACGGACGCCGTTGCCGCCTTACATCAAACGCGATCCCGGCGCGGCGGTTGAAGATCGCGAACGGTATCAGACAATCTACGCGCAGGAAACCGGCGCGATTGCTGCCCCGACCGCGGGTTTGCATTTCACTCCGCAAGTTCTCGAACAAGTGAAGCGGTCCAAGGTTCACGTTGCCGAAATTACGCTACACGTCGGTTATGGAACCTTTGAACCGGTGCGCGTCAGCGACGTCTCGGAACACCGCGTGCTGCCGGAACAATTCGCGATTAGCAAAGAAGCGGCGGCAGTAGTAAATGAATCGCGTGGTTCAGGCGGACGTGTTGTGGCTGTCGGTACGACAACCACGCGGGCACTCGAATCGTCAGCGTCGGAAAATGGAGAAGTGAAAGCCGTCGCCGGAGTGGCCGATCTGACAATAACGCCCAGCTACAAATTTCGCGCGGTGGGTGCGTTGCTAACTAACTTTCATCTCCCGCGATCATCGCTGCTTCTCCTGGTCAGCGCGTTCGCGGGACGCTCACTTATGCTTGACGCTTACCGCCATGCGGTGCGCCAGCGCTATCGGTTTTACAGTTACGGCGACTGCATGCTGATAATTTAAGTCTGGTTAATCGAGAGGTGTTTTTTGCTTTGGGACGTGGACTGAGTGAACTTGTCCGGCTATAATCAGCGCCACGCTTCAGGTTCCCGCGGACGAGAACAATTCGGCTATGGCAGTTCTGAAGAAATTTAGACCGAGATGGTGGTCGAACAATCGGCAGCAGTCGGCCGTGAGCGTTCCCACGCTTGCGCTCGTGCCACCAACGAACGCGCATTACGATCTGCGTCCGCTCACCATCGCCCAGGTCGATGAATGTTGGCTGTTGGATCAGCGATGCTTCCTCGACGGCGAAGCTTATAGCCGCGACACGTTCGAGTACCTGCTCGCTTCGCCTGAATCCGTTTCGTATCGAGTCGTGAACCAGAATAGCGCGATGGCCGGGTTCGTTATCGGTTTGCTCGAGCCGGACCACACCGGCCACATCACGACAATCGGGATTGCTCCTGAACATCGCCGCCGACGTTTGGCAAGTTGTCTGCTGGAAAGAGTTGAAGACGGCTTCCGCCGCCGGGGCGCGAGAATCTCGCGTCTGGAAGTGAGAGCGACAAACGTACCAGCCCAAAAGCTTTATCTCAGCCTCGGCTACGCCGTCACGCAACGGCTTCCCAAATACTATTCAAATGGCGGCGATGGTTTGCTGATGGTCAAACCGCTCGATTGAGGGCCTTCTCAGACTTAACTCTTGCGCAATTCGGTCAAGACCTGTTTCGCGACGGCTTTCAAAGTGTCGAACACGCCGACGCCTGTCGACGCGACAGCTTCCACGACCGGCTCGCCTTTCTTCTGCAATTCGGCTGTTAGGTCAGGCGCGGGAATGATGTTGGGCAGGTCTCGCTTATTGAGCTGCAAGACGTAAGGAATCTTCATTAAGTCGTAGCCGTGGGCCTTGAGGTTCTCTTCAAGGTTGTAGAGCGACTCGTAGTTCGCGTCCATGCGCTCCTCTTGCGAGTCCGCGACGAACACCACGCCGTCAACCCCTTTCAAGATCAATTTGCGGGATGCTTCGTAGAAGACCTGGCCGGGAACGGTGTACAGGTGAAAGCGCGTCTTGAATCCTCGCACGGTCCCTAACTCGAGTGGCATGAAGTCGAAGAACAGCGTGCGGTCTGTGTCTGTGGCCAGGCTGATTAGCTTCCCTTTTGCCTGGGGCGCGGTCGCGTCATAGATGTGCTGAAGATTCGTGGTCTTTCCGCACAGGCCGGGGCCGTAGTAGACGATTTTGCAGTTTATCTCGCGGGATGCGTAATTGATGAAAGTCATGGCTGGTGGATTTAGTTTTGTACAAAGAGACTGTCAATCTCTTCGTCAGTAATTTCGCTAAAGGGCAGGCTGGAAACGGCGCCGGCGGGTTCGGAGTCACGCTCAATTTGGGCAAACGCTTCGGCCAATTCCTGTGACACCTGTTTTGAACGAAGCTTCACGAGGCCGAGACTGGAACGCTGATCAAAAACGACAACGAGCAAAACGCGGCCGATTACGCTGATGTGAATACTTTCCTTGTCACCCTCGTGCGAAAGCGTGGGAAACTCTTTCTCGCCGATCAGCTTGGCCATTCCCCCTGTCGCCGCGACGTTGCCAGCGACTAACGAAGCGAGGCTCGTAGTATCCAACGCACCAACTTCGCCATGAGCGGCGATTTGCTGCCCATCCTTTTCAACCAACACGACCACGCGCGCCGACGCATCAAGCCGCAGCCTGGCCAACAGCGCCTTGATGTGATGGTACCGCTGCTCGCGTATCAGGATTGGCATGACTGAGTCTGAATCACTCCGAGCGATAGCTCAAAAGCGTGGCCAACAGTGTTGCACGGAACGAAGATGAGGGGCAGGATGTGTAGCTCTTCGAGCTCGAATTCTTGCGGTCTCAGCGGGTCAAAACCGAACGCTGATCACCACGAGTCACATTAACACGGCCACGATTACGCCATCAACTGTTTTTCTAGCACAACTAGTGGCCATCATTGTTCAACGCGACGGCCCGAAATGGCCCGCAAATCCTATTCTTTCATTGAATTACGGTGAAAGCTGTGTTAAGCTGCGCCGGAATTCAGGCGGGGTTTTCCAAGTCCTTTCACTACCGTTTCAAATGAGCAGCCCTGAAAAGAGACTGTCATCGCGCTCGTCATTGCGCTCATCGACCAAATCGGCGGGTGGGCGGAAGCGTGTTTTGAAGTCGGCGCGACTCAAGCCGGCTACCAAACGTTCGCCTGCTGGCAAGGCTCGAGCCCAGAAGGCGTCGAAAGTCGCGAGCGCAAAGAAGGCAGTGGCGAAACGCCCGAGTGCCAAAGCGGCATCGAAGGCGCGTGTGAAGACCCCAACCAAGCGCCCATCGAAAGTCGTGAAAGCAGCGCCGCGTAGGGCTTCTGCAAAACCGATTCTTCGGCCGGTCAAGAAGCAACCGTTGCCACCACCACCTCAGCCGACGTTTGAAGAGGCGGCAGCGATTACTGCGTTCGAGTCTGCGCGCAAGGAGTTTACGCGCGGCCGCTTCGCTGAGGCTCGCAATCAATTCCGAAATCTGATTGAAAAGTATTCGACGATTTCTGAGGTCGCCGCTCGCGCGCGAACCTATCTGGCGGTTTCTGAAGCGCGATTACGCACGGAACTTACACCGCCCCGCGACGCCGACTCGCTCTACGATCGTGGCGTGATCGAACTGAATCGCGGCGAGTACGTTGCCGCGCAGGAATTGTTCGAGCGCGCATTAAAGCGTGAACCCGAGGCTGCGCATATTCATTACGGACTCGCGGCTACGCGCGCGCGGCTGGGCGCGATTGATACAGCTTTGAAGTCTTTGCGACGCGCCTTGGATCTTCAGCCCAAGCTGCGGATTCGTGCGCAACGCGATTCGGATCTGAATTCCCTCCGCAGTGATCCCGAATTCGATCAAATCGTTTTCTCGCCCTCTGAGTAAACCGGGCGTTTCGCCTTCCGTAGTCTCTACCCGTTCGCTTCTCTTTCAGGTATATTCGCTTTGGAGCGTGCGCATCGATTGTGACTCGCTGATGAACGAAACGAATTCCAAACAAGGCTTAAAGCTGGTGGCCATAGGCGGCGGAACCGGTCTGTCCACTCTGCTAGCGGGACTGAAGCAGTACGTATCTACCCGCGACGATCACGAACTATGGCTCGAGTGGCTGTCGGCGATCGTCACTGTTTCGGATGACGGCGGAAGCTCAGGTCGCTTGCGCGACGAGTTCCAAATCCTTCCGCCGGGCGACATACGTAACTGCATGATCGCGCTGTCGGAAGATTCGAACCTGCTGGCACATTTGTTTCGTTACCGGTTCGGCGGGTCAGGTGACTTGGCGGGCCACAGTTTCGGCAACCTGTTTTTGGCGGCGCTCGCAGAAGTGACCGGCGACTTTGTCGAAGCCGTCCGACTCTCGTCGGAAGTGCTGGCAAGCAAAGGTCACATTTATCCGGCGACTACTACGGATGTGCGGCTGGTAGCGGAGCTTGAAGACGGACGCGTCGTGCACGGCGAAACTCAGATCACCGCGGCCCGATCACCAATTCGCCGTTTACATTTGGAACCGGAACATTGCGAACCGCTGCCTGACGGTCTCGCCGCGATTAGCACCGCCGATGTCGTCACGATTGGGCCCGGGTCGCTCTACACGAGCATTCTGCCGAATCTACTGGTTTCAGAGGTTGCCGATACGATCGCCGAATCTGCGGCCACGAAAATTTTTGTCACCAATCTTATGACGCAGCCGGGCGAGACCGACGGATTTGATGCCCAAAAACATCTGACTGCGGTCAGGGAATACGCTCCCCAGATTCGATTCGACTACATCCTGCTGAATGATCATCCGATCACCGACCAACAGTCCGCTCTGTACGCCGCCGATGGAGCCTATCAAGTAACCTGGACTGAACGAACGTCTGGCAGCAATGGCAGCGGCTTTGGCGAGATTGTTCGGGCGAATCTTTTGGAGGAAGGCGAAATGGTTCGCCACGACCCGCAAAAGCTGGCGCGCGCCGTGCTCGCGTGCGGCGCGAGATCGCTTGTCCCGTTACCAGTCGCTATCTAAACGACGCAACAATTCTAACCTTTGCAAAAGTCCGCGAATACCAACCAGCCAGCTTCGAGTAACGGCCAGACGCTCGACGTTATCATCATGGCGGCCGGTCTCGGCACGCGCATGAAATCAAATCGCGCGAAGGTCCTGCACAAGTTGGATGGCCGGCCGTTGATTTCCCATGTGTGCCGCGCTGCGCTCGCGCTGAAACCGCGAACAATTTACGTCATCGTCGGTCATCAAGCTGACGAGGTTCGATCTGAAGTTGAGACGGAGTTCACTTCCACGACCGATCGCATTGAGTTTGTTCATCAAGACAAGCAGCGTGGCACCGGCGACGCGGTGATGGCCGCGGAGAGCGCGCTGCGTGGCGAGAGCCGAACGATTTTGGTTCTTTCCGGTGACGTGCCGCTCGTGAAGCCGAGCACACTGACGAAACTGATTGAAACGCATGGTGCGACGAACGCCGCTGGCACACTTCTCAGTGTGCGGCTCGAGAATCCAACTGGGTATGGACGCGTTGTGAGAAACGACGCCGGCGGCTTCTTTAAAATTGTCGAGCAAAAAGATGCTTCCGACGATGAGCGGCAAATTCGTGAAATCAATGCCGGCATCTATTGCTTCGAAAGTACCAGGCTGCTCGAGGCAATCACGCAGATTCAACCAAACAACAGCCAGGGCGAGTATTATCTAACCGACGTTCCGGCAATTTTGAAATCGAATGGCGACCTGGTGACTATCTATCAGCACAATGACGCGCGTGAGGTGTCCGGCATCAACACCCGAGCGGAACTTGCTGAGTTTGAAAACCTTCTCCGGCGAAACACGATTCGGCGATTGATGATTGAAGACGGCGTCACGTTCACCGATCCGTCGCATGCCTATGTGAGCAGCGAAGCTCACGTTGGCCGCGATTGCGTGATCCATCCCGATGTTCACATCCAGGGAAAGACCGTCATCGGTGAAAACTGCGAAATCAATCAGGGCTCGCGCATTGTGAACTCCCGCATTGGCAACCGCGTCACGATCAAAGATCATTGTGTGATTATCGACTCGGATATTGCGGATGACTGTGCGGTCGGCCCGTTTGCTCATCTACGCATGAATGCGCAAATGGACGAGCGCGCCGTGGTCGGTAATTTTGTTGAAGTGAAGAAATCGCGCATCGGTCGCCGCACAAAGAGCATGCATCTGACATATCTCGGTGATGCCACGATTGGCGAAGACACAAACATTGGCGCCGGCACAGTCACCTGCAACTATGACGGCAAGAACAAGAACCAAACCATCATCGAAGATCATGTGCGCATCGGGTCAGATACGATGTTGGTTGCCCCAGTTCGCGTGGGCAGTGGCGCCGTCACCGGCGCCGGTTCAGTCGTAACTGAAGACGTTCCGCCGAACACGCTTGTCGCCGGCGTTCCGGCCAAAGTTAAGAAGAAGCTGAACAAAGAACCGAAATCATGAAACACAATCGGCTTTCAAACTTTCTCCTGCCTGCTTACTGCTGACTGCCTTATGTGTGGAATAGTCGGATACGTTGGAAACAAACCGGTCGTGCCGTTGATTATCGACGGACTGCGGAAGCTTGAGTATCGCGGTTACGACTCGGCGGGCATCGCCGTCGTCAACGGCGAGCACGAACTGCAAATCAGGCGCGCGGAAGGCAAGCTGCGCAATCTGGAAGCCGCGTTACAACAGAATCCGCTTTCCGGAACTTATGGCGTCGGCCACACACGCTGGGCCACGCATGGCCGGCCGACTGAAGAAAACGCACACCCGCACCGCGACTGCACCGGTCGCGTCATCGTAGTTCACAACGGCATCATCGAAAACTATCTGCAGCTCAAAGACGAGCTGCGTCAGAAAGACCATCAGTTTGTCACTGAAACCGACACTGAAGTCGTCTCTCATTTGGTGGAAGAGTATTTGAAGAACGGTGCGGATTTTGAAACGGCCGTGCAACAAACAGTGCAACGGCTGCGCGGTATTTTTGCGCTCTCGATTATTTCCGCCGACTATCCGGACACAATCATCTCCGCGCGACTGGGCCCGCCCGTCGTCATGGGACTCGGCGATGGCGAGTTTTTTGTCGCTTCCGACGTCCCGGCGATTCTCGAACACACACGCGACGTTTTCTTTCTCGCCGATGGCGAGATTGCCGTCATGACGAAGGACGGCATTCGCGTAACTGATTTTGACGGCAAAGAAGTTCAGCCCGAACAGCAACACATCACCTGGGATCCGATTCAAGTGGAAAAGGGCGGCTTCAAGCATTTCATGCTCAAAGAAATTTACGAGCAGCCGCGCGCCGTGCGCGAAACCGTCGAGGGACGAATCTCGCACGCCACCGGTCGCGTGTTCCTCGACAAGATGAAAAACATCAGCGAGGAAGATTTCAAGCGCTTCACGTCGATCAAGATCGCCGCGTGCGGAACGTCGCTGCATGCCGGCCTCGCGGGCAAATACATGATCGAGCAGCTTGCGCGCCTGAATGTTGATGTCGATTACGCGTCCGAGTTTCGTTATCGCGACCCGGTGCTCGACGAGAACACTCTGCTGCTCGTTATCTCGCAATCAGGCGAAACGGCGGACACGATTGCCGCATTGCGCGAAGTGAAAGAGCGCGGCGTTAAGGCGTTGTCGATTTGCAACGTGCAAGGTTCGATGATCACTCGCGAAGCCGACGGCACGATTCTGACCCACGCCGGACCCGAAATCGGCGTCGCATCAACGAAGGCCTTCACCTCGCAGATGATCGCGCTGTATTTGTTTGCGCTGTATCTCGGGCAATTGCGCGGCACTCTGAACGATGAGCAGAGCCTCGCGCATGTGAGGCAACTGGCGGAACTTCCGGTCAAGATGGAGCACCTACTCAATCAATCGGAGGTGATCGATGAGCTGTCCCGCGAATTCTTCCGGGTAACGGATTTTCTCTATCTCGGCCGCGGCATCAACTTTCCGATTGCGCTCGAAGGAGCACTGAAGTTGAAAGAAATTTCTTACATTCACGCCGAAGGTTACCCGGCCGGCGAGATGAAGCACGGGCCAAACGCTCTGATTGATGAGCGCCTGCCGGTAATGTTCATTAATACACGCGAAGCCGGCAATCGCTCTTCCGAGCTCCGTTACGAGAAGACCCATTCCAACATCGTGGAAGTAAAAGCGCGCGAAGGCATTGTGATTTCGGTTCTCACCGAAGGCGACACGATGTCTTCCGTTGTTTCCGATCACGTTATTTCCGTCCCACCATCGAGCGACCTGCTCTCGCCTTTGCTTTCAATCATTCCGTTGCAACTGCTCGCTTACCACATCGCCGTGCGACGCGGTTGCGATGTCGACCAGCCGCGGAATCTTGCGAAGTCAGTCACTGTCGAGTAGCTGCTCGCTGTGACAGATCGCACGCGCTTTCACGGCTTCTTGTACTTGATCTGAACCATCTTTTCGCGATGATTGAATAGATCAAAGCTAAGGGTCGTCTCAAAGCCAAACTGTCGTTGAAACAAGAAGTCTCCATTCACTTTGTTGCGGTACAACAGAATTTGAAGACTCGGGCCAATCGAAAAACTCGGCCAGATCGCGAATTTCAGGCTGTGCTTTGAGATATCACGCAGCCTGGTATCAATCGAATTGTCGCCGTGAAAGTTGAAGAAGAAGTCGCCCTCTTCCGAGAGTACATACTTAACCTTGTCGGTGAATGGAACCGTCAGGTTCAGTCTCGAGTACAGGCCCATTCGCGGACGATTCTCCAGAATCGCTGACGCCACGGAGTTCTTTGTGACTGTGCCGGCCTTGATCAGCCTGTTGACGCAGGCGGCGAAAGTCTCTGCCGGGTTGGGCGTACACGAGGCCACCGTGCCGTTCGTGTTGAAGCTATAGCCAGCGAACGCGTTGATTTCTCTGCCCCCCTGCACGCCACCCTCGAATGAATTGTCACGATTTTGCCATCGCAAACCCAAGCGCGGAAGAACGAGGAGATTCCGATCTTGCGTAACTCGCAATCGGTCTTGCGCGCTTAAACTAAAAGTCGAAAAAGGCTTTTGTAGAGGCACCTCAGCACGTACATACAGCGCAACACCTACGCGCGTAACTGACCGTCCACCGCGCAGGTTCTGAATCAGACCGATTCCACCGGTTCCTCGATTCTCGATTTGCAGGATCCGCGGAGAAACATCTCCAGTCGAGCGCTGTTTGAAGTCGGCAGTGACCTCGGTAAAGAACTCGTTTGCGTGAGAAGTGCGCGATAGGCGGGTCGCTACTTGCGCCCTGACCGAACTGTTCTTTTGGGTGGTAATGTCTGCGATGGGAACCCCGGTAAATTTCTGGGCGACTTCCGCGTCCGATAGATTCTTGGTTAAACCATCGAATCCGACACTGAAGTTCTTTAACGATAGCGTCCAGATCGGGCGCCCTTGCGTATTTCGCTCGACTGCCTTGTCAGTGCTTTTTGCCTCTTCCACCGCCTTGGGCCACTTGAAAGGTTGTTTATTCCACAATTGCTGCCAAAATCCCGGCGGTTTGCCTGATGGCGCAGCCTTCGCGCTCATCTTGTCAAGGGAGTCATTTCGCGGTGAGGGCTCGAGGCAAAATCGTCGGGCCTCATTGTCACTATTAAATAGCTTTCTGCACACAACGCTACTTATTGTTTCCAGTGGACTTGAAAACTGGATGGCACGATTCTTCGGGTCCAGCGCTGCTGCCGCCAGACCAGGGTAACCCGTGTCACCCGCGCCAATGTAATCACTCGTCGCTATCGCATAGATTTTCGAATCGCTGATCGGAATTTCGTCGATCAAATATTCGTCGCCGGATTTCGTAATTCCCGCGTATTCGAGCTTGCGCGCTTTTTCGTCAGCCAGCGAAAGAGGGTTCGCATCCTCGCGCGCAAATGCGTCTGACTGTTTCAAGGCACTCTTGAGCGCGCTTCCCGGCACGTACAGAAGAGTGAGTAGATCGCCTTTCCAAATAATCCGATCGAGCGCCTGTTGCACAGTCTCTCTAGTATGCTCGGGTTCGTCATGGCTATCTGGCGGTAATTCGTCCCAGAGATCACGCGCCTGAAGCAGGGCCACATCAGCGCCCAGTTCCTGTCGCATTGCGCATAACGTCAACCATTTCACATGCTCAATCGTCACGGATTCAATCGGGAGTGCTGCAACCGTGGCCAGGCCTGAGGCACTTACGCACTTCTTGAATCCGTCCGTGACCATTCTCTTAAAATCCTTTCCCGCCTCCACGTTAGGAACCCATACTTCGATGGCGGGTTTCTCAACCGCCTTCAGACCCCACCTCGGATTCCCATGTCCATCGACGGGCTGAGCGGAAGGTTCAACGGCGCCGAAATGAATTTGGCCCTCCAGTTTTCGGTTCAGGTTCGAGTCGACTTTGTTGTCGGAACGAGCGTACGGCGACGGAACAGCTACAAAAGCACTCGCAGCGACGTCGGCGGACCAGGTAGTAGTAAGTTCCGAGTGAGTTGTCGTTTGCAGATTGTCTGCGCCCGCTACCACGATTTGAAACTCGGGAAGACGCGCAGCCAGCACGCGGGCCCGTTCCGGACTCATCTGCGCCAATAGAACTTTCACACCCGCAAATGGTTGCCCTTCGTGAGTACTCTTGTACCAACGTTTGAAGTATTCCAGTTGCTGGTTGAGTGCCTTAACGGGATCCTCGGCGCTGACGATTGTTTGCACGTCTTTGTTGACGTGAGGATTGTTGCGAATATTCAACCAAGAGAAATTCAACACACCCACGTGTTCTCCGATAGTCGGATCGACCACTCCGAAAATCGCGACGTCGTATGACCGGGTATCCGACTTGGGGACCAGTACAAAGGGGTCGGGATCCGTATAGCCTGGCTTGGAATTCGTGGAGGGATAGGAAAAGAAAGGCGCGAAGACGGAAAACTGCATGCATTTTTCTGCCGCAGTGAGGTTTCCGGCGGTGTGCATGCACAACCCATTCTCACCGGTCACGAAGTTGGGAGGCTTCTCGGTCGCCTTCGTTACTGGCTTGGCAGTTTCCAAAGAATAAGAAAGTTGACCGTCTTTTACGCTTAAGGTCGGTTTCGGCAACCTCCTTCCCCGGACCTCGCAGTCAGATGGAGTGATCGCGCCAGGTTCAGCACTTTCATCCGCCCCACAAACATAGAGCGAGTCGAGGCTCGCTACCGCTTTGCTGAAGTCTTCCCATGGACTCTCCTTCTTTGAATTTGAGGCGATCTTGCCCTGCAGAAACTTGCGCAATTCTTCGTCATCAATCGATTTGCCGCTTTTGATCTGTTCTGCAATCCATTTCTTCAATTCGCTCGCCACATCGGCTTGACTGGGTTGGACCGTAATTGCCACTGAAGATGAGAACCATGGGTACACGGAATCCAAGCGGGCGACAGCCAGGTCTGCCGGCCATCGTTGTTCTTTCGCTCGTGAAAACGGCACGGGAGCTATGCGATTTGTTTTGATGACGAGGTTAGCGGCGAGCATCTGCGGCGCCGGTGAGCCACCTGACGTGCTGCTCGCAAGCAATCGGGCCAACTCGCGAAGCCGTTCGGGACCGTAATAGAAATCATGCTTGCCTGGAACCAACGCTGCAAAATGAGCGGCGGCCAGAAAGCAAGCAACGTTATCGTTAGGGATCGTTCCCTGACCGGCATGCACTGACTCGCGCAGCTCTTCGCTCGGGTTCAGCGTCCATTCCTTTCCGTCCCAGAAGTATGGCTCTTTGTTTCGAATGACGTACCTCTCGGATTTGGGATCTGGCTCGAGATAAAACTGGCGTGCTTCCAGCCGTGGCGCAAAGTTGTCCCCCGTTCCGACAAGCACCGCGCCTTTCACTTTCTCCAAGTAGTCGGTGGAGTACTCTGCTGGGATCGCCGCTTGAAGTGCAGGCGAAAGTGCATTTTTTTGATTGTTGCGTACTGCCAGAAAAAGGTTAGCTGCGGGACTATAGTCATCCGAAGTGATTTGAGCAGGACAAGTGCCGACGGACGTCATCGACTGATGCGACGGCGTGCGGAAATAGCCGAAAAGATTGCCCGTGTAAACAATCTGGGGCTCCCGCGTCGGACTGCCCGTAACATTGGGGGCAGGTTGAGCAAGAACAGTAGTTCCTAACGTCAGCAGAAACAGTGCCAGAAACGCGGTGTAAACGATCGAGCGCATTCGCATGGATCACCTCCGAAATGACTAGAGAAGCTAGGTGAAGGCTGGATCGTGAGAGTGTGCGACTAGCAGGCTCTGGGAATTCAGCCTTCGTTTGCGAGGTGCGCGCAACCTATCTAAATGGCTCGCGCGTGTCAAGAAAATACTTACAAATGCAGAACTTGAACGGACGTGCGCGGACTCGGGCAAACACAATCGTGCTTCTGCTAAAACCCACGCAGCGGCATTTCAGGCGATCGTTGCAACCAGTTGTCTGCCGCGTAATCAACCGAAGCATCGATGATGTGCAGTGTGTACGCGTGTCGCGATTTCGGTGAGCGATTTTCACGGCTAAGATGCGGCAGCAGCGGATGCAGAACGATCAGAGTTCCCTTCTCGACTTCCAACGGCTGTAGATTCTTTTCCGGCCACGGCGAGTTGTCGAATACTTCGAAGCGTGTGCCTCCGCCTGCGGTACGCATGAATCGCGACTTCAATCCAAGCTTGTGTCCGCCCGGAATCGCCCACAAACATCCGTTCTCAATCGTGGCGTCTTCCAGCGCGAACCAGAGACCGACCATGCGCAGCGGTTCAGTGAAAAGAAACGTCGCGTCCTGATGGCAAGTGACTTCGCCGCCAATGTTTGGCTGCTTGAAGATGTACATCGATTGCAGCATCAACGGCTGGTCGATGCCTAAATCTGAAACTAGCTCCTCGATTTCGGCGCGGCGAGAGAATTCATCAAAAATCGGATCGAGATCGTGGAGCGCGTGTCCGATCTTGTTTATCGAGCGCTCCTTCGCCTGCCGCAGTCTGCCGTTAGCATGAAACGCGTTCTCTTCGAAGAAGAAGCGAATCTTGTCGCCTGATTCAAGAAAATAATCGTCGCTGGTGCGCGTCTGCTCTTGAGTCGAGAAAATCGAAACGAGGCCTCGCGGATCGAAGTCGCGCACCAGTTCATTGGCACGATTGCGCAAACGATCGCACGCCGAAGCTTCGACGAGGTTCTTCAGCACGAGAAATCCGTTTCGCTCGTATTCTTGGATCTGTTCGGGGTTAAGCATTAGGTTTCGCGACGACTGCTAACGGAAACAGGCAACCTTGCGGTCGCCTGCTACCGGTCTTAGACTCTTCCTGCGATGATGATTTATGCGAATGGAGCCGGCTATCGGACTTGAACCGATGACCTTCTAATTACGAATCAGACGCTCTACCAACTGAGCTAAGCCGGCCCGTTCGACTTTGAACTATACGAATCGGCTGTTTTCACTGTCAACCCGGCGAAAGGAGCAAGCGATGAGAGATCAAACGCGCAACATCGAAACATTCAAAGTGGGAGCGACGCGCGTCAACGAGTTCGATTTTCATAAGCACCAGGGCGAGATGCACGAACATCACGACGACGAACATGAGCGCGCCTCAGCAAAGCCGGAAACGACGGCCGAGCGTGTAGCCCGCTTAACGAAGCAAGCGCATGAAAAAGTTTTGCGGAGGAAGAAGCGGAAGTAGCGCAAGTTGTTAACTTGCGTTTTACGATCGGAATCACTCGCAAGTTAGCAACTTGCGCTACATATGAACGAAATCATTGTCGTCGGTGGCGGGTTGGCGGGCGTCGAAGCTGCCTGGCAGGCAGCGAACGCGGGCGCGCGAGTGAGGCTTTACGAGATGCGACCAGTGCGGCAAACGCCTGCGCATCGCACTGACAAACTGGCGGAGATTGTCTGTTCCAACTCGCTAAAGTCTGACGAGCCAGGCTCTGCTTCGCATCTTTTGAAAGAAGAATTACGGCGCGGGGATTCGCTCGTGATGCGTGCCGCCGAACACGCGCGTGTGCCCGCCGGCGCCGCTCTCGCCGTCGATCGACAACAGTTTGCTGATTTCGTTACCAACCAAATCGAATCGCGTCCGAACATTCAAATCGTGCGCGAAGAGGTCACGTCGATTCCTCCGGACAAGATTGCAGTCATCGCCACCGGCCCGCTCACATCTGAAGCCCTGACTAAAGAAATGATGAAACTCACCGGTGATGATCAGCTTTACTTCTACGACGCGATCGCGCCGATCGTCGCCGCTGATTCAATCGATCATCGAACAGCCTTCAAAGCGGCGCGCTACGGCAAAGGCGGGAACGATTATCTGAACTGCCCGCTGGATGAAGAGGAGTACGCTCGGTTTTACGGCGAACTCACAAACGCGAACAGCGTTCCATTGCAACGCTTCGAAGAGACGCGATGGTTCGAAGCCTGTCTGCCGATTGAAGAACTCGCGCGTCGCGGCGTCGATACTCTGCGGTTCGGGCCGATGAAGCCTGTCGGTCTGATCGATCCGCGCACGGGTCGCGAACCCTATGCAGCCGTCCAGCTTCGTCAGGAGAACTTAATGGCTGACGCGTATAGCATGGTCGGCTTTCAAAATCATCTGCGTTATGGCGAACAGGCGCGCGTGCTGCGCCTGATTCCCGGGCTTGAACGCGCAGAGTTTCTCCAATTCGGACAGATTCATCGCAACACTTACATCAACGGCCCGCGCGTGCTGCGGCCAACCATGCAGATGCGCTCGCATCCAAACATCTTGTTCGCCGGACAAATTACCGGCGTCGAAGGCTACGTCGAATCAGTGGCGATGGGATGGCTCGCGGGAAGAAATGCGGCGCGACTGCTGGCAGGCGAAGAACTTTTGATTGCGCCGCCGCGTAGTTCGATTGGGGCGCTGGCGCGCTACGTTTCCAGTGCCGAGACGAAGAATTACCAGCCGGTCAACGTCACATTTGCACTGCTCGCACCGCTGACGCTAGAACAAGCGCGCAGCGTGCGCCGAAAACGCGACCGGCACATGTTGCAGGTGAAGCTGGCTCTTGAAGAATGGGACGAATGGATGCAAACCATCGCTGAACCCGCGTTGGCCGCTACGCCATAGCTTTATGCGATTTCCGAATCCCTCAAAGTTTCTGCCGGTGCTGATCAGTCTCGGAATCTCGATTGTGTTGTTGAGCGCTCCGCTGACAATTCATCCGCAGTCAGGCCGCCAGAAAGATCCGAAGGCTGCTAACGCAAATAAAAATCGACAAAAGCCAAGCGCACCTCTTGCTGATCCATCGAACATGAATTCGGATGAGCCTGACGAAATTGTGCGTGTGAGTTCGAACCTGGTACCCGTTCCCACAACCGTCGTTGACAGCCGCGGCGTCGCAATTACGGACTTGACGTTGGACGACTTTGAGCTCCGAATCGATGGGCAACTAGGTTCCATCAGCGACATCAGCCGGTCGGAAACTCCGGTGCGCCTGGTGATGCTGTTTGACAACAGTGGCAGTCTCAGCGCCTCGCGCGAATTCGAAAAACACGCGGCGGTGCGATTCTTTCAGAATGTGCTGCGACCGGTTGATCAGGCTGCGATTTATTCCATTTCAACCGAGGTTACGCTGGCACGAGCAATGACTAGCAACGTGCGCCTGTTGCAGCAGACGATTGACTCTTTTGGAAAACCTGAAGGCGCAACTTCACTCTACGATGGCATCTTCGCGGCGCTCGTTTATCTGAAACCGTTCAGCGGCCGGCGAGTGATTGTGATCGTTTCTGACGGGCGCGACACGACCAGCCGCAACGATCACGACTTTGACGCGACGCTGCAAAGACTGCTCGGTGACGACTGCCAGATTTACGTCGTGCAAACCGGACTTTACGACAACGCAAACGTGCGCGATCTCGCCGCTGAACGTCGCATGGAACAGTTCGCCGCGCAAACGGGCGGCGCGGTTTACATTCCCAAGACTGTCGACGACCTGGATAGCGCGTTCGCGCAAATCGCCTCCGACCTCGCGCAGCAGTACGTGCTCAGTTATTACCCGTCAGAGGAAAAGCGCGACGGCCGCTATCACCAAATCGGTGTGCGAGTGAAAACCAAAAGCAACCTGCGCATTCGCGCCCGCAAAGGATTTCTGGTCAAAAAACATGAACGGGTGTAGAGTGGCCGCGAACCTGATCGCAGCAGCGACTCAGGTCGACAACACACACCTGCCCCTCGCACTCGATGCTCGATCAGCTTCGCACGCAGTTTCTCGACCACCTTCGCTACGAGCGGAATGTTAGCGCCCACACGTTGCGCAATTACGAGAGCGACCTTCAGCAATTCATTGATTACTTGTTGCCGCCACCGGTCGAATCAGCATCAAGGAACGGAAAGAAGCAATCTTCGAAGCGCGTCGAACCTGACTTGAAACAAATCGATCACATCACCATCCGCGAGTGGCTCGCCTCGCTTCACTCAGATCACAAGAAAAAGTCTTCGATTGCGCGAAAGCTTGCGGCGCTGCGGACGTTCTTTCAGTTCCTGGTCCGTGAAGGGGTACTCGAATCGAACCCGGCGAAGCTGGTCGCAACTCCGCGCAGAGAGAAGAAGCTACCGGTGCATCTTTCGGTCGAAGATGCCGTTCGATTCATCGAGACACCGGACTCGGAAACCGATTTTGGCAAACGCGATCGCGCAATTCTCGAGTTGCTCTACGCGACCGGGGTGCGAGTTTCTGAGTTAGTGCAACTGGACCTGCGCGACATTGATTTCAACAACAAACTTCTGCGCGTCTTCGGCAAACGACGGAAGGAACGCATCGTGCCTTTTGGCGAACCCGCGGCCAAAGCTCTGCGCGATTACCTGTCGGTGCGTGAAAAGTTTCTGATGAACGCGCCGGTAACCAGGCGCGACGCACAGCCGCTCATCCTCAATTATCAAGGTACGCGGATGACAGCGCGATCTGTCGGCCGCCTGATCGAAAAGTACATCAAACTTTGCGCGGGCATCCACGACATCAGCCCGCACGCGCTGCGTCATTCGTTCGCCACGCACCTGCTCGACAGTGGCGCCGACCTGCGCGACATCCAGGCGCTGCTTGGTCATGCAAGGCTGTCGACGACACAGGTTTACACACACGTTTCGATGGAAAAATTGATCGAGGTCTACGACAAAGCGCACCCAAAGGCTTGATTCCCGGTTGCGTGCTCCGCAAATACAACTTCCGCGGCCGATGAGCGGTGCGCTATCATTCTTGAACGGCGCGAAGCCGAAACCATGACTGCTGCCAATCAAGGTAAACTTGCTGATAAATCGCTCGGCGAGCTGATTCGCGAAATCGGAGACACTTCCGTCTCAGGCGCGCTGCGGCTTTCACGCGATCGCGCGAAAGCCGTTGTTTATTTTGAGAAAGGCGCGCTTGTATTCATGGCTTCGAACATTCGCGCTCACCGGCTTTTCGAGTTTCTGAAACGCAGCGGACTTGCGGACGACGACGCCCTGACAAATCTGTCGCCGAAAGCCACCGACGAAGAAATTCTGGATCACTTCGTCAAGCAAGGACGGATAAGGCCCGAACAGGCCGACGCCATCCGTGCGAATCACGTCACCGACATTCTGCGCACGACGCTTCTCTGGACGGAAGGCGAGTGGCAATTGGACGCGCGGGTTCGAATGGCCGGCAACACCCGCGTGACGCTCGACACGCGACGTCTGTTGCTTGAGTCAGTCAGACACCTGCCGGCGGCGTACATCGTCTCGCGTTTCGCGGATCGCGAGGAGCGAATTGAGTTCGTGCATAACAATGGCTATTCGCCTAACCTCTTGCCCGCCGAGGGTTTCGTTCTTTCACGAGTTACATCGCCAATGAGGATCAAAGAGTTAGTTGCGCTTGGCGGTATGGCTGAAGACGAGACGCTGCGGGCAATCTATGCACTGGCGATGGCCGGTTTGTTGAGACGCGTTGCGTCCGAAGCGTCAACGCATGATGGCGCACCAGCCGACACGCCGAGGCCCGGCGCAGCCGCGTCTGAAACTCTGGAAGATTTTCTCGCGCGGGCGGGCCAGGCGGCGAACCACTATGAGACGCTGAATGTCGGCCGGCAAGCGACAACAGATCAAATAAAGAATGCCTATCACGCGCTCGCGCGTCGCTATCATCCGGACCGATTTCATCGAGCCGACAGCGCGCTGCGCAGCAAAGTTGAATCCGCGTTTGCCAGGATAGCGCATGCTTACGAGATACTCCGTGACCAGTCGTCGCGTGCGGCGTATGACGTGCAGATCGGCGCCAGGACTTCAGCGCAACCTACGGATGGCGCGACCGTCAAGCCAACATCAAAATCAGGAGGAAAGAATGCTGCCGAAGAAGATCGCGCGGAAACCAGTTTCAAGAAAGGATTGGCCGCAGCGAAACAGAATCAGCCGCAACAGGCACTGCGATTCTTCGCGGAAGCTGCGAGTCTGGAACCGCGGCGGGCCCTTTATCGAGCCGAGTACGGTCGCGCGTTAACCAGCGACCCGCAGACCCGACGACTCGCCGAAATTGAGTTGAAGGCTGCGATCGCTTTGGAGACCGATAACGTTTCCTATCGCGTGGCGCTCGCCGAACTTTACAAGGCGTTGGGGCTTCGCCGTCGCGCTGAAGGCGAACTGCAAAGAGCGCTCATCGCCGATCCGAAAAATGACGCCGCCCGAAAACTGCTGACGACTTTGAAGAACTAGACCTTCGTCATACCGCGGGAAAGTACATGCCGGTAATCGAAAATATCGACGGTGATCAACTTGCTACGGTCGAGATATTCAGGAATCTCGCCGCGGAAACCGATCGTTTCGAGCGATACGCAAATCCGCACGCCGCGCGAGTCGCCTCAATCGCGGATGAGATCGGAAAGTCTTTCAACCTGGGCGCGCGCGATCGTTTGTCTCTGCGCGTAGCGGCGCTGGCGCACGACCTCGGCGAGGCGGCGATGGCTCGCGATTATATTGATCGCGATGGTCCCTTGAGCGATGACGAGCGAATCGATCTCGCGCGGCATCCTCTGTTTGGCGAACGTGAAGCGGCTGAAGCAGGCGCAGATCGCGGCGCGCAGTTACTCGTACGTTGGCACCATGAATGGTGGAATGGCGACGGCTATCCGGATGGGTTGCGATTCGAACAGATTCCATTGGGCGCGCGAATTCTGCACGTTGCGGATGCCTACGCGGCGCTCACGGACGAGCGGCCGTTTCGGCCGGCTCTTTCGGAGAAGCAAGCGCGCGAACATCTGCTTGAGTGGATTGGCGTTCAATTCGATCCGGGCGTTGTCAGGGCGTTGCTGTCGCTCGAGCCGTTTAAAGAGCTGACCAGTTATTACGTGGAAGCTACGCCGCCGGATCTGGCCGGCATCGCGGACGAGTTGATGGGGCGGATCGATCAATTGGGGACCTGAGTCGGAACCGCCTGGCACTCAGGCGAAGTCAATGCAAACTAATATTGGTTTCAACGCAGGTGGTATGAGCTGGCTCGGATTCGAGTTGAGCGTTCTGCGCCGAACGAAGTTTCGATCGGTGGCATTGCCGCTCGCCGGCGAACCGCATCTCGGCCAGTATTTGAAACGCTGGGACGTGCGCGTCGCGGCAAACGATCCCGCGCAGTGGGCCTGGACGAAATCGCTCGCCTTCGTGGAAAACAATTCAGAGGTGCTTACTGAAAACGACATCGATCTCGTGCTGGCGGACGCATATGTTCCGGGCAGCTTCTTCAAGAATCCGACGCTTGTCTCCTGGTTCAACGAAACCGATGCCTGGTGGTTCGACAACGTCCGAGCAAACATTGAAAGGCTCGTGTCACCGTACAAACGTGCCTTAGCGCTTTCGCTCGGCATGGCGGTCGGCGATTATGTATTTTCTTTCAATCTTGAAACTCGCGATTTGCGCCAGCCTTTGTCGCTGACGAACGTTTTTCGCCGGCTGTGGCGCACGCTGCCTCCGCCCGTGGACAACCGGCAAAAGAACCGCAGCACGAATCTGAGCCTCCGCAGTTTTGTCGCTGAGACGTATGACATGGATTTGCTGTTCCTGCGGCTGCCCCATCCGCCGCGCGCCAGCGACAGTCGCAACGCGCGCATACTCTCCTGGCGCGAAGATTGGTTGCGACAGAGCAGAGCTTCGCGCGACAACGGACAACCTGACAGTCGATTCGGCACGCCGGTAGAGACTAAAGAACAATATCTAAAACTGGTTGAAGACCTACTGCACATCGCTGCGCATCTTCCCATGTGGGCGATTGCCGGGATCAGCGACGGATTTGTTTCAACCGACGAGCTGGTTGAAACGGTCGCCGACGCACGCCGGATCGATGCCGTTTACACCAAGGATTTCTCTGAATTGCTGGGATTGAAGCCGATAATTATCACGGCCGGTGCTTGATGCGTAGCGCAAGTTGAAAACTTGCGTCGTACCGGTGTCTGATTCTGGCTGGAATCGAAACGCAAGTTAATAACTTGCGTTACGTTTACGCTCCGCGTTGTGCGCGACTCGCCGCAAAGCACTCACCACACAAAACTGGCCGTCCGGGCTGAGGCTTGAAGGGGACGCTGTCGGCCTTTCCGCATTGATCGCAAACAATTTCGAATCGCTCGCGCTCGCCGCCTCCACCACCGCCCTGTCTTTGGCCGCCAAAGTTTTGGCGCCGCGCATCGCGGCAGGGCTTGCAGCGTTTGGGATGGGTCAGGCCGCGTTCGCGATAGTAATCCTGCTCTCGTTCAGTGAAAGGAAAGGTAGTTCCGCACTCTGTGCAAGTAATCTCCAGGTCTGGCATGGGCTTCTCCCGTGAGTTCTATCTGATATCAACGTGTGCAGAGTTTACTCTTGGCGGCCGGAACTGTACAGAGGATTTCGAGAGAATTCTAGGCAGCTTGCAGCTCGCCGGCGTGTTGCCGGACGGTTTCGCCCAGAGTCGAAAGGTTATAGCCGCCCTCCATGCACGAGACAATGCGACCATTGCAGGCTTCATTCGCCCACTCCTTCAACACGCGCGTCATCTGCACAAAGTCATCATCGGTCAGCAGCAATTGCCCGAGCGGGTCGCCCTGATGCGCGTCAAAGCCCGCGGAAACTAGAATCAAGTCCGGCGTGAACTTCGTGGCGATGTCGCCAATCGCCGCATCAAACGCGCGCCGTTGCTCAGCCGTAGGCGTCATCGCGCGCAGCGGCACATTCAAAGTGTAGCCACGACCGCGACCATGACCGGTTTCCTCCCGCGTGCCCGTGCCCGGATACCACGGATACTGATGCATCGAGAAATAAAAGACTGAGGGGTCATCGTAAAAAATCCCTTGCGTGCCGTTGCCGTGATGCACGTCCCAGTCGATGATCGCGACGCGTTCGATTGCCTTATGGCGCGACTGCGCGTAACGAGCCGCGACTCCGACATTGTTGAAGAGACAGAAACCCATCGCGCGATCCGGCGTCGCATGATGACCCGGCGGGCGAACCGGCACGAAAGCGTTCTGCGCCGCACCATCCATGATCGCATCAATCGCCTGGCACGCCGCGCCGGCGCCACGCAATGCTGCCTCGAGTGAATAGACGGACACGGTCGTATCGGCGTCGAGATAGCCGATGCCGTCGTTTACCGCTCGCTCGACATGCTTGAAGTGCTGAGGCGAATGGCAAGCCTGGATGTCGGTGCGGCGCGCTTCATCAGCTTCGACCTCTACGACCTTCGACCACAGATCGGAATCACCACGCAGCGCATCCATGACGACGGCGTATCGTTCTGGGCGTTCCGGGTGGCCGGGCCCCGTGTCGTGCTTTTCAAAGACTGGATGATGAACAATCGCTGTGGTCATTCGCAGGCGATCTAACGATTTGCCTTTTACGGAGATGAACGAGAAAAAATTGGAGGAAGGTTTTGCCGCTAAACCTTCACCTCAACGCTCTCCAGAGGGAGAGGGGATACGTCACTTATTGATTGCCGCGTACAACTTGGCCGCGCGCTCTGTATCAATGCGCTGAAGAATTCTGTATTGCTCGAGGGCTCGGTTCCTGTCTCTCAAGTTGAGGTAAGTAATCCCGAGATAGTAGTACGCCATTCCGTAGTCAGGCTTAATGCGCACCGCTTCTTTGAAGCTCGACACCGCCTCGTTGTATCGCTGCACGTTCAGGTAGGCGTAGCCGAGTTCGTTGTAAGCCTCGGCATATTCGGGCTTCAATCTTACCGCCTCGCGCAGGGGCGCAATTGCGTCGGCATAACGCTGCATGTCGTTGTATATCCAACCGACTCTGTAATTCGCAACCACATTGTTCGGTTGAATTCTTAAGGCGCCTTGGTATGCCGTAAGCGCGTCCGGATACCGATTTAAGTCATCGTAATAAAGGTCACCCAATCCAAAACGCGGCTGCGCGTAATCAGGCTTCAATCGGATGGCTTCGTTGTAACTGTGCAGCGCATCGTCAACTCGATCAATGCGGCGGTAAGCATAACCAAGTTCAGCGTAAGCTTCCGCGTAATCAGGTTTTTGTTGAAGAGCTTTCTGAAAATATGAAATGGCTTGTTGATATTGCTTCAGTTCGTTGTAAGACCAGCCGACGTTGTAATTTGCGGTCGCATTGTCAGGCTTGGTGGTAAGCGCGTTGTTATACGCTTGAATAGCCTCGCGATACTGATTCGTGTCGTAGAAGTAAACGTCGCCCAGTCCGAAGTAGGCGCTGGCGTAGTCGGCTTTCAAACTAACCGCTCGACGATACGCGTTGATGGCTTCTTGCAATCGATGAAGTTTGCGATAAGCGTAACCGAGCTCGTTGTAGGCTTCGGCATAATCAGGCCTGAGCGCCGTCGCCTGTGTCAACGGCTGCAACGCCTCGGCGTAGCGGTTCTGGTCGTTGTAAGTCCATCCGACGTCATAAAAAGCTTTCGCGTAAGTCGGGTCGATCGCAATCGCTCGGCGATAAGCAAACAGCGCTTCGTCATAACGCTTGAGACTGCGATAAGTGTAGCCCACCTCGTCAAACGCCGTAGCGTAATTGGGATCAAGGCGAATCGCTTGCTGTAGCGCGGGCAGTGCTTGATCAAAATCATTCCGGTCGTTGTAGATCCAACCCATGTGATAGTAGGCGGTCGCAATCGGTTTGAGTTGGACCGCCTTAGTGTATGCATCGAGCGCGTCGTCATACTGTTCCGCATCGAATAACGTGTCGCCCTGTTGATTGTATTGTTCGGCGGTCATGCCGCGGCGAACCGCGGGTCGCGGCCGGCGCGGTGTGGTCGCCGGTGCGCGGCGAATCCTGACTGCACCGCGACTTGAATCAGTCGAGCTGGCGCTCCCCGAAGTCGAACCGCCGCCGACGTCGTGTTGCGCGAATGCGGCGCTGGTCGCCAATAGAATTAGGCCCATCAGTGAAACGATTCGACGAATAATCATTGCGTGAATCTCCTATGTTAGAGTAGCTCGATTTTAATCTGCTTTCGACGACGCAGAGATTATAAATTTAACTTCGCGCCATGCAAGAGCGACGTCAAGCCGAACGCATTCATCTGAACCTGCCGGCACGCTGGGAGAGCCTGCTGGCGCATGGGCGCGGGACGGTCTGCGATCTAAGCGGAACCGGATGTTTCGTGCTATCTGGCGGTGCGGCGAAGGCGGGCGAGCTGATTCGTCTTGAAATCGATTTTGGCAATCATCAGGTGTTCGCCTGGGGCCGAGTCGTCTACGCGGTCGAAGAGATGGGCTTCGCGCTGCGGTTCGTATTCAGCGAAGAAAACGAAGCGCGCGCGCTCGCAAAGCTAATTGAAAAGATGCAACGACAATCGTTTGACACTGCTCCAGCGCTACGTTAACGTAATCGCTTCGCGCTCTCACCAAAATCAATTTTGTGCGTCCCGTTCGTCTAGTGGCCTAGGACACCGCCCTTTCACGGCGGCGACACGGGTTCGACTCCCGTACGGGACGCCAAATCCTTAAGCATTTTCAAGATACTGCGTGGGATGTCCAGCAGCCGATGCTTTCGTTAATTCATTACGACTGTTAAGCGCCGTCGATTTGCCAACGCTTGACAGTCGCCGTATCGATCTTAGAATCAAATCTAAAGCAGGCTCATGGCTTCGATTGGGATAAGAAAGGGTTTCCCAAGAATCCGAGGGTCAAGACGGTGGGCGACGTTTGTTTGCGGGCACCCAGGCGAGGTCGAGAATGTTCTTTGCGGGGCGTCTCCATAATTTGTAACGAGTGCGCTGGCGTCTGCAAGGAGATACTGTCAGATAGCTGGATAGTATGGGGAATCAATTGGGTTCACCTGCGAACTTGCTCATCTGGTACCCTTACCGATGAGGTTTTTTAGTCTCGGATGGAAACTTCTTTCAAGCTCTTCGCAGCATTAGACCTCTTGGGAGTGGTTCAGGCTCTGCTCCTGGCTTCGGTGCTGCTAAGTGTAAAGCGCGGCAATAGAACTGCTAACCGATTGCTTGCCGCGTTTGTAATCGTGATTGCCATCAGCGTTGGCGGAGCCACCATGGCCGAAGATCAGTTCATTCTACTCTACCCGCACTTGCTCAAGATTCAAGATCCCTTCTACTTTCTCGGCGCGCCTTTGCTTTTTCTCTATGTTAGAACGCTTATCATAGGAAGATCGGGGTCCGGAAAAAAAAACCTCTTGCACTTCGTCCCATTCGGCCTGTGTCTTGTTTATTTAACTCCTTTCTATTTCCAAAGCGGCGCAGCCAAACTTTTTTCTGTCGGATCGCACTTTTACTTTTGGCAGCGATGGTCTTACGTAAGATCAGCGATGCTTATTGTTCAGCTCATTATTTACCTGTCTCTCATCGCCTGGACGCTCGCGGCGTACACTCGAAGAGTGAAGCGTAAGACCTCAGCGGCTGATAAGTCCGTCCTTTTTCAGGTTCGATTTTTGTTGGCGAGCCTCACCGTTGTTTGGGTTATCGGGGCTCTCAAATTCGTACTTACTAGTATCAACCCCGCCTATGATCATATTGCGGCAGTAGACCTGCTTGTTCCTGCAAGTCTATCAGTGTTCGTGTATGCGATGGGTTACATTGCGTTGCGAAAGCCCGAAGTGGTAACGGGGATGGATGATTTACCGCCGCCCGCAAAAAAGTACGAAAAGTCTACGCTGACACTTGAGAGAGGTGATGCATACCTCAAGCGACTTCTCGATCTGATGGAAAAAGAGAGACCATATGCCGACGGTGACCTCACACTCCAAAAACTGGCGAAGACGCTCGCAATTTCGCCTCATCATCTTTCGCAGATGATCAATGAGCAACTGAATCAGAATTTTTTCGACTTTATTAACCTCTATCGAATAGAAGAAGCCAAGCGGATGCTGGTCGACCCCACCAGGAAACACTACTCGATTTTAGCCATTTCCGAAGACGTAGGTTTTAACTCGAAATCGGCATTCAACGCGGCGTTCAAAAAGCATACCCATATGACTCCTTCTGAGTTCCGGACAGTTATTACCGCCAACGGCCAGCCGTGAAATTCATCACTCTGGGCTCTAGAACATTCCCGGTCGCATCCAAAATTCTTCTTTCAGACTAAATCAGTACCCGTGTACGAGTACAACCTTATAAGTCAGGCCGCCTTCCGTATAGATCGGGACGACGCTCGATGGGTTCTGGATCTCTAATCCAGCAGCACCCCTTGATCGAGCAGACATCTCTCCGAAGTCTTTTCTTCCAGTTTGCTCAATCAATTGCCGTGTACCGGCGATAAGAGTTGCATCGCGGCACCTCGATCGCTATTTGCGAAAGAGCGCCTTCGGACGCTCTTCACCACTCAGTTACCGCTCAAGGAGAAAATTTCTAAAATGCGAAAAGTTTTATTGTTAGTTGCACTGATTGCTATCCCGGTCGCCATATCCCATGCACAGGACAGGCCTCGGCCCGAATTCTTTGTTGGCTATTCGTATGAAAATATTGACTCCGGCATTAAGAGCACGGACTTCGCAGGCACGGGAATTCCCAGGACCACTCTCGAGAAAAGATTCAAGCTAAACGGCTTCAACATATCCGGCACAGGTTATCTAACCAAGCGC
>DASXTE010000121.1:0-14675 GCA_036505595.1 Pyrinomonadaceae bacterium | reverse complement strand
GGGCTGACCGGCTTGTCGGTCCTGCAAGTCACTGAGGCCTTAACCGACACGTCTGAGGCGATGGCGAAGAAGATCTCTGAAGGCGAAAACGTTCAGGTGTTTGCACCTGAACAAGTGGCTTCAGATGTGCCCTATCAAATCCTTGTGCGCATCGGCAAGACTGACGCAAAAGTGGCAAAGGCCGCGAAGGCCAAGATCGAAGCCGAGCGCGTGATGCTGCGCGCGCCCAAACTCTCGCCGAACGCGCTTGGCGGCGTGGCTTGCGACCAATCGGGACAAACACTCGGAATCATCGATGAAATTGAAGGCGCGAATGCGCGGCTGGTGACGGCTGATGCTGTGCGGGCCGCAGCGCGTCGTGTGCTCGAGCGTCAATCGAGTGTTCCTCGCCCATTGTTGGGCATCCGCGGTGAAGAGATCGATGTCGCGGCCCGGAAAGCTCTGCTCGAATATGGTTGGAACGAGCAGCGGCTCGAGCAAATGATTGAAAAGGAAGTCGGCATCCTGTTGACTTCGGTGCTTCCCGGAACACCGGCCGCGCTTGCGAATCTGCATCCGGGGGACATCATCGTGCGCGTCAATGGCAAGGACGTGAAAGGCGCCGAAGATTTCTCTCAGATGCTGACCAAAGCCGGCTCTGGCCAGGAAGTGAAATTCACGGTCGAACGCCCAAAGATGAATACGCCGATGACTTTGGAAGTGACACTCGGCGGCGCTTTTCAGCCGAACTTTGAATGGAAATTCGAGATGCCGGAACTGCCGAAATTTCCGGGCGGCTTGAAGACTTTGGGAGTCGAGGCGGTGGCGCTCTCGATGAAGTCAGCTTCGCAGTGGGGTGGTTCGGGGGTCCTGGTCGTGGCAGTCGACCCTGACAGTGCGGCCGCGCGCGCCGGTTTGCGCGAAGGCGACGTAATCGAATCAATCGACGGTCGCGTCGTCGGGCGCGGCGCCTGGGCGTTTGTCTATCCCTTCAACAAAAAAGAGAAGCACGTATTCTCTGTCGTGCGCGAGCGCGAAAAGAAACAGGTTGTGATCGAGCCGGTGGAATAAGAGTTCCAAGTTTCGGGTTTCAAGTTTCGAGTTCGATTGACGTTGCGAAAGAGCCTTCGACTAAAGACGTGCCTTCGCTTTTGACTCGAAACCCAAAACTCGAAACCCGAAACTGTTATCAGTCCTCCTGTTTCCCGGGCAACAATCCTTCACACTGAAGTGTCTGCGGTCCTTTCTCGTTACAAATCGCAAAGCGCGCAGTTGACTCCTGATACATCGTCACGCCAGCGTATTCGCCACTGGCATTGAGAATGTAGAAGTTGACGTAGAAGTTCGGCAGACCGCGGCTGTTGAGCAGTCGCTTCTCGACGGTGTTTGCCTGAATGCGTTTGAGCGCTGTCATGCCGGCGTCTTTGGGATGCGCCCCGCGTCGCATCTCTTCAACGATCAAGTACGAACACAAATTGAAGAGATTCGCTTCGCCGCGACCGGTTGAGCCCGCCGCGCCAACCGCGCCGTCAACGTACAATCCCGCGCCAAGAATTGGGGAATCGCCCACACGGCCCGGAATTTTCCACGACAGACCGCTGGTCGTCGTCACGCCACAGATTTCACCTTTTGAATTAATCCCGTCGCAGTTGATTGTACCGTGCAAATTCTCCGGGCGAAGCAATCCTTCCGCGACCATCTCTTCCGCCGCTCTGAGACCCGCCGCAGCTCGTTTCTTAGGATCGAGATAATGGCCCGGGTCGATGCGGCGTTTCCATTCGAGCCACATCTCGCGCGAGTGCGCTGTGTTCAAGTCGTCTTCGATTTTGAAGCCCATGTTGCGCGCGAAATCCTGCGCGCCCTTGCCAACAATCAGATGATGATCGGTCTGTTCGCTGACTGCTTTCGCTACCAAAGAAGGTGTGCGGACGCCTTCGATCGCCGCGACGGCGCCGGCCTGCTTCTTCGGCCCATGCATGACCGACGAATCGAGTTGCACCACGCCTTCTGCGTTGGGCAAGCCGCCGTAACCGACACTATCGTCCAGCGGATCGAGCTCCACGATGTTCACGCCCGCGACGACTGCGTCGAGCACGTCGCTGCCATGCGAGATCATCTGAAACGCTTTCTGCACGGCCGTGACATCGCCGCCGTTCTTGAATCGATTGCCGTTTGCCGAGGAGATCACCAGCGGCTTGACCGCCGCGGGAATCAGCATGGTCGGGACTTTGGCATCGACTGCCCGTTTTGAAGCGACGACAGCACCAGCCACGGCGCTGCTGATCATGAAATCGCGACGTTTCATCTGACGAACCTCACTTTTGATTGTGACTGACCGAGAAGATCGCGCGCATGATATCATGACGCGCCTTGTCCGAATGAGCTTCCAGCTTGTCGGACAAACAAAGACGATGGACGATCTGAAAAAACTGATTCGCGAAGTGCCGGACTTTCCGAAGCCCGGCATTAATTTTTACGACATCACCACGCTGCTTAAGCATCCAGAAGGTTTGCGCAAGACTGTCGATGCGCTGGCGGCGGAATTCGAAGGGATGAAAATCGACGCGGTCGTAGGTGTCGAGGCGCGTGGGTTTATCTTCGCGCCCGCGCTGGCGTACCACCTGGGCACCGGATTCGTCCCGGTGCGGAAGCCGAAGAAGCTGCCGGCCGAGCGGGCGTCGATTTCATATGACTTGGAATACGGCCAGGACACTCTGGAGATTCATCGCGACGCGATTGGCGACGGTCATCGCGTAATAATCGCCGACGACTTGCTGGCGACGGGCGGTACAGCGAAAGCGGTCTGCGATTTGGTCGAGAGTCTCGGCGGAACAGTCCAAGGCTTGGTGTTCGTGGTGGAACTCGAGTTTCTGCCGGGCCGGAAGAAACTTGCCGGTTATGACATCCGTTCGCTAATCAAGTATCAGTCATAGTCAATTATCAGCAACCATTGGACAACTGAAAAGAGATCGGCGGCGGGCTTGGTCCCTTTAAGGGACGCATTTGGCGCATCGGACTGATGGGGTCGGGCAGCACCCGCGAGAATGTCTTGCTGGTGCTTGATGCGCTGCACCGTGCGCTCAATCGAGAAGGTTTTACGTGCGATTCAGGACTTAAAGCGGCGGAAGCTGTTTATTCCGCGGTGGCTGGCTGCGCGATGCTTTCTTGAGCAGCCACTGTGCTCTCGACTCCCGGCGTGTCCGACGTTTGCTCCTTCACCATCCGGGTCACTTGCGGTTTCAGCCAGAGTAAGGCCAATCCGGCGGCCGTGACATTGCAGGCGACTGCGGTCCAGAACACCGGAATCCATGAGCCGGCGCTGGCCATCAGCAGCGCGGCTCCCGGCCCGGCGAGGATCGATCCCAAACCTTTTGACGTGTACTGAATGCCATAATTCGTCGTCGCGTACTTGCTCCCGAAGATGTCCGCGATGGCTGCCGGGAATAATGAGTAAATATCTCCCCAGGCAAAAAACATCAGGCCCGAGATCACGATGAACCAGAAAGGCCGTCCGACCACGAGAGTCAGGACAGTAATCGTCACGGCTTCCATCACAAACACGATCGCCATCGTGTCGTAACGGCCGATGCGGTCCGAGACCCAGCCGAAGAACGGCCGCGCTGATCCGTTCAGCACCTGATTGATCGAAAGTGTTAGAGTCAAAACCGTGTAGCCGCCAAACAGCGCGTACTTGTCATAGCCGTAGGTGACGCCGATAGGTTTTAGTTGTGCCGTCAGCATCAATCCACTGGCCGTCACCAGCGTCATCATCAGATAGAGCATGTAAAACGATCCGCTCTTGAGCATTTCCCGTGGCGTGCAGTCGCACATTGATTGCACAACTTTGCGCCGCACTTTTGCCTTAATCGCCTCCCAACCGGCGGGCAACCAACCTGCCGGCGGCATCTTGATAAACTGCGCGGCGAGGAGCACGACAATGCCCTGGACGATTCCCCAGGTGATGAATGTCGAACGATAGCCGCTCGACTTAATCATGCGATCGATGGGAAGGGCGGTGAGCGCGGTGCCAAATCCGTACGAGCCGGCGACAATACCGACGCACAATCCGCGTCGATCGGGAAACCACTTCATGGCGACACCAACGCAGCCTCCATAAACCGCGCCGGCGCCGATCCCGCCAAGCGCGTAGGAAACGTAAAGAGCCGGAAGCGAATTGGCCAGGCCGGCACCGACCCAACCCACGGCGACAAAGAGACTGGCCAGGGCCACAATCAGGCGCGGGCCGAAGCGATCGACAAAGTAAGCATTAATCGGAAACAGCCCGGTCTGGGCGATGACAAAGAAGGTCAGCGTCCACTGCACTGCATCGAGCCGCACATGAAGACTGTTCGTGAGATCGGTAGTAAATAAGGTCCAGGCGTATTGCAGATTTGCTACCGCCAGCATCGCGACCGAACAGGCGACGAGGATGAACCATCTTGAAGCGTTGTTTTGAGCTGCAGACATCCTTCTCGATTTCACGCCGCTCTGCTTTGCGCGAGCAACTTCACGCAGGCATAGACGGCCTTAGTATTTGGCAACGACAATCCCATCTTCTCACCCAACTCAACCACTGCGCCGACGATCGGTTCCAACTCCGGCGGCCGTCCGCTCTCGATGTCCTGAAGCATCGAGGTTTTGTGAGCGCCAACCTGCTCAGCGCCGGCGAGCCGTTGCTCGACGGAAACGCCCATTTCAATGCCGAGTTTTTGCGCTACTGATTCTGCTTCACGCATGATGGCCGCTGCGAGTTCGCGCGTCTCTGGGCATTGCACAATCTCGATGAGCGTAGCGCGAGTGAGCGCGCTAATCGGATTGTAGGCGACATTGCCCATCAGCTTTACCCACATATCGTGCCGAATGTCGGTGCGGATTGGACAGCGTAAGCCGGCTTTGATAAGCGCATCAGCGACGTTGCGGCAACGCTCACTCTTCGAACCGTCAGGCTCACCGATCGCAAACCGCGTCCCTTCGATGTGCTGGATGACGCCGGGCTCGCTAATGATCGCCGACGGATAGATCACGCACCCGATCACTCGGGCGGACTCGATGTTACTGTTGATGACCCCGCCGGGATCGATTGATTCAAGGTGGGTTCCTTCCCACGGCCCGCCATGACGATAAAAGTACCACCAGGGAAGACCGTTTTGTGCACTAACGATCGAAGTTTCATTGCCAATCAGCGGCGCCAGACGCGGAGCCATTGCGGTTAGGCTATGAGCTTTGAGCGTCAGCAGCACGACATCGGCCACCCCGACCTCGGCCGGATCATCGGTTGCCGAAACGCGAGCATCAAAGTTAAGCGACCCGCGCACACGCACACCGTGCTTCTGCATTGCGTGCAAGTGCGCTCCACGCGCGATCAGCGTCACGTCTTCACCTGATTTCGCGAGCACTGCGCCTACGAAAGCGCCGATTGCACCCGCCCCCACCACGGCAAACTTCATAGTGAATCTCAGAGGCTATTTGTAACGCCTAAGTAGTTTGAGGTGGCACGCGCATCTTGCGCGTGGCTTCACGGGCGGGACGCCCGTGCCACCACAGAGAACTGACTTTAGAGATTATTAGTGATCGCCGCCGCCACATTGCGCCGCTGAATCTTGCCCGTAGCCGTCCGCGGGATTGTTTCCACGATGTAAATCGTCCTCGGACATTTGAATTCGGCGAGCTTCGAACGGCAATGATCGATCAAATCTTTCTCGGTGGCGGACTCCTTCAGCACTACCGCTGCCGCGACGTCCTCGCCGTAGACTCGATCGGGAATTCCGAACGAGACGGCTTCAGCAACCGCCGCGTGTGTCAAGAGCGTCTCATCAATCTCGCGCGGCGAGATCTTTTCACCGCCACGATTTATCAACTCCTTAATGCGTCCAACCAGTGTCAGGTAACCTTCCTCGTCGAGGTAACCTTGATCGCCGGTGCGGAACCAGCCATTCGAAAATGACTCAGCATTGGCTGCCGGATTTCCTTCATAACCGCCGAAGACATTCGCGCCTCTAATTGACACCTCTCCCGTGGCGCTTGGCGCGAGGATGTCGCCGGCTTCATTAAGGATCGCTATCTCGACCGCTGTTCCACGTCCCACGGAGCCGGGCTTGCGCGCCCTCGGCGGTAGTGGATTCGAAGCCATCTGATGTGCCGCCTCGGTCATTCCATAAGCTTCCAGCACAGGCACGCCAAAGCGCGCTTCGAGGTCGGCCATCGTCTGCGGTGCCAGTGCCGCGCTGCATGAACGAACAAAACGCAGCTGTTCCGCCCCCGCTGGTCGCGTTCCAGCTTTCGTTCGCGACAGCAGCACCTGGTGAATTGTCGGCACGGCGGAATACCAGGTGATGCGATGTTCCCTGACGGTAGACCAAAATGAGAGCGGATTAAATTTCGGTGGCACTACAACGGTCCCACCACTGAAGAAAGTCGCCAGGGTGGAAGCCACCAATCCATGAACGTGAAACAGAGGCATGACGCACAGAGACACGTCTTCAGGCGTAAGCTGGTAGGTCTCAGCCACGTTGCGCGCCGAAGTAGTCAGGTTGGTATGCGATAAGGGAACGCGTTTGGGACGGCTGGTGGTTCCGCTCGTATGCAAAATTAGAGCGGCGTCCTCCGTGGCCGAGTCTGCCGTTTCACCTTCAAATGGCGCTCGTACACCGCTAAGACTCCGCCTGGAGGAGGTACTCTCAGCAGAAAGCTGAACTCGGCCATCCTGATCGAGATGGGCTTCGATGACCTGTACTTCGTCAGCTGCGGCGGCTCGCGCTTCGGCGGCGGCGCCTGCAGGCACGATCAAGGCACTCGCGGCCGTATCATCGAGGTAGAACTTGAACTCGTCACGAGTATAGGCAGGATTCAGCGGCGCGGCTGTGCCCACTTTGGATGCTGCCAAAAAAGACGCAATCACTTCGAGGCCATTCGGCAGCGCAATCGCGATGCGATCGCCCTGGCCGAGACCGAGTTCGGAAAGCTGAGTTGAGAGCGCATCGACCTGTTGGGCCAATCTATTATAAGTAATGGCTCGCCCGTCGGAGGTTTTGATCGCAGCGCGCGAAGGGCCTCCGTTTTCGAGAAGATCGCGAATGATCATGATGGTGTCGAACAGCAGCCGTTAGAAACAAACGCTGCGCAGCCTATCACAAACAGGGGGCAGAAGTCAGAGGTCAGAGTTCAGAAATCAGAAATCACCGGGGCGCTCGCTGACCTCTGATCGCTGACCTTCCTCGGCCTCTGATCTTTTGGCCGCTGCCGTTTACTATTCACGATTAACGATTTACCATTTCACTCGGTGTGCTCCCGTAGCTCAGTTGCATAGAGCGTCCGCCTCCTAAGCGGAAGGTCGCGCGTTGGAATCGCGCCGGGGGCACCATAACTCATCCGCGGATTACGCAGATTACGCAAATAGAAGAATTAAAGCAGCGACGCGACTGCGCGAAGCACGATGTTAACCTATTGATTTTTTCTAATCTGTGGAATCTGCGTAATCTGCGGATTGCTTTAATCGCACAATCGTCGCACCCAATCCTCCCGCATCCGGCGGCGCGTCGGTCCAATCCAAAACAAAATCAGTTCGCGCGAGGACGTTGTGCACAATTTCGCGTTGCACGAAGCGGCCTTTGCCGTGAATGATTCGCACTATTGGCAGGCCTTTCGCGTGAGCTTCGCGCAGGTATTCTTCGACCACTGCTTTCACTTGCCGTGGTGGAATCGTGTGCAGATCGAACACGTCTGTGATTTCGATCACGACGGATTCGGGAAACGGGTTGTAGTCTTCTTCCGACATGTTTATGTTTAGGGACCGCAGCCAGTGTCCCAATGTGGACACCCTCCGTGTCTCTGTGAGTGCTCTGTGTCTCTGTGGTGAAATCCTTGGCACGGACTCCACCACAGAGACACGGAGACTTCACTGAGACACAGAGAATTGGACCTCGTTACTTCGCGTTTTGCATTTACGAGGCGGGGCTCTATAATTTTCTGTGTTATTGCAACCAATCACAATCCCGCTGAGTTCGCTGGCCTTGTCTAAGCATTTCCGCAAAGGAGATTCCTTTTGGCGATTCGTCTGAGCAGGACTTTCGTCTTGCGGAAGCTCCACCAAGTGACCGGCATCATGCCGCTGGGCTTCTTTTTACTCGAGCACTTCTATACGAATTCAAAAGCGCTCAACGGCCCGGCGGATTTCAATAACGCAGTCAAAGATCTTCAGTCAATCCCGTACATTCTGTTGGTTGAAATCGGCGGCATCTTCATTCCGCTGATTTATCACGCCGTCTACGGGCTGGTGATTACCGCCGAAGCGCGTCCCAACAATCTTGCTTATCCGTACCCGCGCAACTGGTTTTACACGATTCAGCGCATCACGGGAATCCTTTTGTTCTTCTTTATCACATTTCACGTTTTGAATTTTAGGTTTGGAATGATACCTGGGCTGAACACTATGTCGGTCGCTCATCATCCGGACCAGTCGTTTGATATTGTCTCGCGCGAGTTCAGGATGATTCCCATTTTCATCGTCTATGTCATCGGAATTTTCGCGACAGTCTGGCATCTGGCAAACGGCATCTGGTTGTTCATGGTTGATTGGGGAATCACAATCGGCGAGCGCGCCCAGCGGCTGACGGGTTATGCCTGCATCGCATTTGGTTTGTTGTTGCTGGCGGTTGGCATCAACGCCGCGATCGCTTTTATTCGACCGGGCGGATTGATACCGGGAATTCTGTAGTCCGACAAGCTTCAGCTTGTCGAATGACGTTGATTACGAGCGACGAAGCGACAAACTGAAGTTTGTCGGACAAAACGGATGGCTACTCCAATCAAAATCGCAATCGTCGGTGGCGGCCTCGCCGGATTGGCTGCGGCGATGAAGATCGCCGAAGCCGGTCACGAAGTCGATTTGTTTTCGGTCGTGCCGGTGAAGCGTTCGCACTCAGTATGCGCGCAAGGCGGCATCAACGGCGCCGTCAACACCAAAGGCGAAGGCGATTCGACGTGGGAACATTTCGACGACACGGTTTACGGCGGCGACTTTTTGGCTAACCAGCCGCCGGCCAAAGCGATGTGCGAAATGGCGCCGGCGATTATCTACCTGTTCGATCGCATGGGCGTGCCGTTTTCACGCACGACCGAGGGACTGCTCGACTTTCGACGGTTCGGAGGCACAAAGCACCATCGCACCGCGTTCGCGGGAGCATCGACTGGACAGCAACTTTTGTACGCGCTCGACGAGCAGGTTCGCCGTCACGAAGTTGGCGGCAAAGTTCGGAAGTATGAAGGCTGGGAGATGATGTCGCTGGTGCTCGACGATCATCAGGTGTGTCGTGGCCTGGTCGCGATGAACCTGCGGTCGTTGGAGCTGAAAGCCTTTCCTGCTGATGCGGTGATCATCGCGACTGGCGGACCCGGACTCATCTTCGGCAAGTCAACCAACTCAATGGTTTGCACCGGCAGCGCGGTGTCGGCTTGTTATCAGCAGGGCGCTAAATATGCGAACGGTGAATTCATTCAGGTGCATCCGACTTCAATCCCTGGCGAAGACAAGCTTCGTTTGATGAGTGAGTCTGCGCGTGGCGAAGGCGGTCGTGTCTGGGTACCCCGCGCAAAAGGCGACAACCGGTCGCCCTCCTCGATTCCGGAAAAAGAGCGTTGGTATTTTCTTGAAGAGAAATATCCTGCGTATGGCAATCTCGTGCCGCGCGACATTGCGACCCGCGAAATCTTTCAGGTATGCATCGACGGCTTCGGCGTGAATAGCGAGAACCAGGTCTATCTCGACCTTACGCACATTCCCGCCGAGACTTTGGAAACGAAGCTCGGAGCGATTCTGGAAATTTACGAGATGTTCGTTGGCGACGATCCGAAGCACGTGCCGATGCGCATCTTTCCCGGCGTGCATTACTCGATGGGTGGGCTTTGGGTTGATTTCGACCAGCGCACAAACATTCCGGGTCTGCTGGCCGCGGGTGAATGCGACTACTCGATTCACGGCGCGAATCGTTTGGGCGCGAATTCGTTAGTGAGTTGCGTGTACGGCGGCTTTGTCGCGGCGCCCGCCGCGATCGAGTGGGCAAAGAACGTGCAGCGCAACGGGGCGGACGGCTCGCGGATTTACGACGACGAGACAAAGCGGCAGCAGGAAATCAACGACGCGCTCATCAAACAGAGTGGCACCGAAAATCAGTACAAGCTGCACGAAGAGATGGGCAAGTGGATGACTGATAACGTGACTGTCGTTCGTTACAACGACAAACTCAAAGCGACAGACGAGAAGCTCCTTGAGTTGATGGATCGCTTCAAGCGCATCTCGATCAACGACTCGAATCTTTGGGCGACGATGGCTCTGCCGCACGCGCGACATCTCGACAACATGCTTGAGCTGGCGCGAGTGATTACACTCGGTGCCCTGAATCGAAACGAATCGCGCGGGGCTCACTACAAGGCTGAGTTTCCGAATCGTGACGACGAGAACTTTTTGAAGACGACGATTGCCGAATACTCAGGCGAAGGCCCGGTGTTTTCGTTCGACAAGGTTGACGTCTCGTTGATCCCGCCGCGCAAACGCGATTACTCGCACGAGAAGAAGGAAGCTGCGAAAGCGTAAAAGCATTTGCCACGAAAAGGCACAAGAGGCACAAATAAGAATGGACGAATGAACGGAGGAAACAAACGCAAATCCATTTTGTGCTTTCTGTGCCTTTTTGTGGCTAACTATTTCCAATGAAGACAGTCGAGATTCACATCAGACGTCGCGACAATCCGGACGCGCCTCAGCGTTGGGAGGAGTTCGAGATTCCTTACCGCTCGAATCTCAACGTTATTTCCTGCCTGATGGAGATTCGCAAGAATCCAGTTACCAAACAAGGCAAGCAGACGACGCCGCCTTCGTGGGACATGAACTGTCTCGAGCAGGTTTGTGGCATCTGCACGATGGTGATCAATGGTCACGTGCGGCAATCGTGTTCAGCTTTGGTTGATACTCTCGATCAGCCGATCAAGCTTGAGCCGATGACGAAGTTTCCGAACATTCGCGACCTGGTAGTGGATCGCTCGCAGATGTTCGATCACCTGAAGCGCGTTCATGCGTGGATTGAGCTCGACGGCACGCATGACCTGGGCCCCGGCCCGCGCATGGATCAGGAAGACGTGATGGAGCGCTACGCCTACTCGCGTTGTATGACGTGCGGATGTTGCCTCGAAGCTTGTCCGCAATACGAAGGCGATCATTACATCGGGCCACAGGCGATCGCGCAGGTGCGTCTCTTCAACATGCACCCGAGCGGCGCGATGGATCGCGACGAACGTCTTCAGGCTCTGATGGGCGAGGACGGCATCACCAACTGCGGCAACGCGCAAAACTGCGTCAAGGTTTGTCCGATGAACATCCCACTCACCAAAGCCATCTACGAAGAAAACCGGGAAACCGTCCTTTACGGTTTGCTGGGTTGGTTGAAGAAGTAGGCCCAAGCACTTCGGCCAATTAACTCGTTCTCCTGAACACAGAAATGGAAAAACGCCAATCCGGGTGATAGACTTCGCAGCCAACAAGGCTTCGGAGAATCGATGGCCATTCCTCCCGGAACACGTTTTGGCCAGTATGAAATCGGCACGCAACTCGGCGCCGGAGGCATGGGCGAAGTTTACCTCGCCATCGACACGCGCCTCGATCGCAGAGTGGCGCTGAAAATCCTCCCCAAACAGCTCGCCGACAATGAAGACCGCATGCGTCGCTTTGTGCAGGAAGCCAAAGCCACGGCCGCCTTAAACCATTCCAACATCGCTCATATCTACGAGATCGGAAAAGAGCGCGGCCTCAACTTCATCGCGCTCGAGTACGTTGATGGCAAAACTCTGCGGCACTGCATCCACGACGTGCGGCCGGATCTGCGGAAAGTGCTGCGCTGGTTCCAGCATGTCGCCGAAGGCTTAGCCAAGGCGCACGCCGCCGGCATCGTCCATCGCGACCTGAAGCCTGAGAACATAATGATTTCGCGCGATGGGCAAGTGAAGATTCTCGACTTCGGACTCGCGAAGCTTGTCGAACCGTCGCGGTCTTCTCTGTTGAGCAGCGCCGAACGCGAATACGACACGATGGAACTCTCCGAGTCACATTCGACTTTGGGTGTGGTTTTGGGCACGGCCGGTTACATGTCGCCTGAGCAGGCGCAGGGCCGGACGGCGGAAATCGATCAACGCTCAGACATCTTTGCGTTTGGCTGCATCCTGTTTGAAGCCGTAACGGGAAGAAAGGCATTCGAGGGAAAAGATCGGATCGAAAGACTCAACAAGATCATTCGCGAGCCCGTCCCTCCAATCACCGATTTCAATCCGGAGGCGCCCGCCGACTTGCAAAAGATTGTGCGGCGGTGTCTCGAGAAAGATCCGGAAGACCGCTATCAATCAATCAAGGATGTGGCGCTCGAGTTGAAAGAAGTGCGACGTGACCTTGCCGATGCCGCGACCCTTCACACTACCGGGATGACCTCGTCGACGTTGAGTGACATCGGACACGTCTCGGAAACTCCCGCTCTGTCATCTACCGGTGCAGTTTCCGCCGCCGGTTTGACGCGTGGATTGACCGCCAGTTACCTCGGCGCCGAGTTGCGCCGGCATCGGTTTGCGGCGATCAGCGTTGGCTTGGCGGTGATCGCGCTGGCGATCGTCGGTGGGTATTTGGCATTTTTCCGAAAGGCGGCGCCGCTCACCGACAAAGACACGATTCTGATTGCTGATTTCGTTAACGACACCGGCGATCCGGTATTCGACGGAACTTTGAAACAGGCTTTGGCGGCGCAACTGGGCCAATCGCCCTTTTTGAACATTTTCGGCGACCAGCGTGTGCGCGATGCCTTGAAGTTTCTCGGACGCTCGCCCGGCGAGCGAGTAACGCGTGACGTCGCGCGCGAAATTTGTCTGCGGCAGGGAGTGAAGGCATTTTTGGCGGGCTCGATTTCCGGCGTCGGCAGTCATTACTTGATTACGATTGAAGCCGTCAACGCGCAAACCGGCGACGCGGTCGCGCGCGAGCAGGTTGAAGCCGAAAGCAAAGAGCTGGTGATCAAGCGATTGGGCGAAGCGACAACGCGGCTGCGCGAGAAACTCGGCGAGTCGCTGGCTTCAATTCAGAAGTTCGATGCGCCCATCGAACAAGCGACGACGCCGTCGCTCGAAGCGTTCAAGGCGTATTCGATCGGGCTCGATAATCACCTGAAGGGCAGCTACTCAGAGGCAATTCCTTTTTTCAAGCGGGCCATCGAGCTCGACCAGAACTTTGCGATTGCTTATGCGCGACTGGCGACGGCTTACGCGAACGTTGGCCAGAGAGACCTGGCAACCGCGGCGGCGCAGAGAGCTTTTGAGTTACGCGACCGCGTCAGCGAGCGCGAAAGGTTCTACATCACCGCCGTCAGTTATTACGGACTCGTTACCAGGGAACGCGAAAAGTACATCGAGACGCTCGAGCTTTGGAAGCGCACCTATCCGAACGATCCAATTCCGCACATCCAGTTGTCTAATCTGTTGATCGCTGACGACACCATGCTCGACAAGGCGATGGAAGAAGCGCGCGAGGCGATTCGCCTGAATCCAAATGTCACCGCGCCGCGCGATAATCTGGCGACGGCGTTGATGGAACTCAATCGGTTCGACGAAGCTAAAGAAGTTTACCGGCAAGCGCTCGAGCAGAAGCTTGATTCACTTTTCTTTCGCAGCAATCTGTATTCGATCGCGTTCGTCCAGAACGATGCCGCCGCTATGAAGCAGCAGATCGATTGGTGGAGCGGCAAGCCCGGCGAATACAACGCCCTGGCATGGCAGGCAGAAGTGGCAGCCTTCTCTGGTCAGTTAAAGAAGGCGAGCGAGTTGAATGAGCGAGCGGTGGAGTTCGCAATGGCGCATCAGCAAAACGATGGCGCCGCGCAAGTTTTGGCGACGCAAGTCCAGCTTGAAAGTTTGTTTGGAAATTGTGATCGGGTCAAAGAACTGGCAAACAGAGCTTTTCAAATATCTCGTGTTACTGGATCCGTGCAAAGTGCGTCTTCTGCTTTTGCAGTTTGCGGTGATGCCGCGCAGACGCAGGCGCTGATGGATGAGATTTCGAAACGATTTCCCAACGATACACTGCTAAACGTGGTGTATTGGCCTTTGAATCATGCGCTGCTGGCGATCCATCAGGGTGATGCCGCGCGCGCCGTGCAATTGTTGGAGCCGGCTGCTCGATATCAAATCGTCGGGAGCTTCTGGCCCGAATATTTTCGCGGCCAGGCTTTGCTAAATTTGCGCAAGGGCGCGGAAGCGACCGCCGAGTTTCAAAAGATCACCAATCACCGCGGCTGGGCGCCGCGATCGCCGCTGTATGCGCCGGCATATGTCGGACTCGCACGCGCGGCGGTTTTGAATAGCGATACTGCGGCGGCGCGCAAGGCCTATCAGACTTTCTTTTCCCTGTGGCAGGATGCCGACCCGGACGTTCCGTTGCTGGTTGCTGCCCGGAAGGAATATGAAAAGTTGAAGTGATTGCCGTCATCCGTCTTCAGTCCTCCGTTTCGGTCATCCGTTCTTCTTTGGAATCTTGAATCTGAAATCCGGGAGCGCAGGCATCCTGCCTGCGGTGCGCGCGCATCCTGCGCGCCTTGGATCTTTAGGGAACGCGGGCGCCCTCGCCCGCATTGACTGGAGCGCAGGCATCTTTACGATGAAAAAGAATGTACCGG
>DASXTE010000120.1:0-3752 GCA_036505595.1 Pyrinomonadaceae bacterium | reverse complement strand
ACATCCTCGCCACCGACTACATGAAATCCAGCCAGGGCATTGGCAAAGTTCTGGAGTTCGCGGGCGAAGATTTGATGAACTGGCCGATGGATGAACGAGCGACCTTGACCAACATGAGTGTCGAAGCAGGTGGCTTTACCGGCATCATCGAGCCCGATGAAGCAACGCTTGTGTACATCGTGACGATGCGCGGCCTCGATGCCGACGAAGTTCGCAAGGGATTTGTCTACAGCGATCCGGACGCGGAGTACGCGGCTGTATTTGAAATTGATCTCGATGAGATTCGACCGATGGTGGCGCTGCCCGGCGACCCGCGCAACGGAATTCCAATCGACGAACTTGATGAAGAAGTTCGCATCGACGCAGCGTACGGCGGTTCATGCACCGGCGGCAAGATGGCTGACATGGACATGTACGCGACCGTCTTGCAGCACGCGCTTGAGCAAGGCAAGCACGTCGCGCCCGGCGTTCATCTCTACCTGCAATTCGGATCGCAGAAGATCAAACAGTACGCGCGGGAGAAAGGTTATATCGAAATCTTCACCGAAGCCGGCGCGGAATTGATCGATCCGAGTTGCGGCGCCTGCATCAACGCCGGCCCCGGTGCTTCAAAGACTGCGGAGACCGTCACAGTCAGCGCGCAAAACCGCAACTTCCCCGGCCGCAGCGGTCCCGGCAAACTTTATCTCGCCTCGCCATACGTGGTTGCTGCCTCAGCAATCGCCGGAAAGATTGTGGAGCCGGATGAGTTTTTGGGTTGAACGCTCGCCTTAAGGATTTAAGCAATGCAAAGATTTACCAGCGCTCTTACGGCCTTCATCCTACTCGCTCAACTACAATTTGCTTTTGCCTCCCCCCAGGAAACCAAGAAGACTGATACTCAACTGCAATTGACGCCTGAACAATGGCGGCAGGACTTGCAGTATCTCGCGAAAGAACTTCCGCGCCGGCACAAGAACGCTTTTCACACTGTGTCCCGCGAACAATTCGAAAGGTCGGTGGCCGATCTAAACGCGCGCATTCCCAATCTTCAGCCTCATGAAATCGTGGTTGAATTGATGCGCATTGTCGCGAGCATCGGAGACGCTCACACCGAATTGTCAGGCTTTGGGGCGAGCTTCCATCGATTCCCCCTCAGCGTTTTTTGGTTCGATAAAGAGCTGCGGGTTACCCGAATTGCATCCGCTTACAAAAGCGCTATCGGCGCCAGGGTTATGCAGGTAGGTGACCTGCGAATCGAAGATGCGACGGCCCGGCTGGATCCACTCATTCCCCATGAGAACGAATACTGGGTACGGTTCCGCGGCGCGGGATATATGACTTACGCGGAAATACTCCACGCAGCAAAAGTAATTCCGGATTCGAAAATCGCACAGTGGACTTTCGAGGATTCCAACGGCAAACGATTCTCTTTGAACATTCCGACCGTAGAACCGGGCCAAACAATCGAATGGGTGGATGCCACGGATGAATTGCCTCTGTATCGACAAAGACCCGACGAACAGATTTGGTTTACACATCTTGCTGACGCGAAAACGATTTATGTGAACTTCCGTGGTTATCGCGACGAGTTTGACAAGCATGCGGAAGAGCTTTTGACCTTTATCCGTCAGCATCCGGAGAACCGTCTGATTATCGACATGAGGCAGAACCGCGGTGGAGATTTTACGAAGGTCCGGAAACAACTTTTGCCCGGCTTGAAACAGAATTCCTGGTGGCGCAAGCCGGGCAGCCTTTTCATTATTATTGGACGCGCAACGCAATCCGCGGCGGTCGTCAATACGATCGACTTTCGCAAAGAACTAAACGCAACAGTTGTGGGTGAGCCAACCGGCGGCAGGCCCAATGGATATTCCGAACATGGCGACTTCAAATTGCCTAATTCCAAGCTCGTCGTGGGTTACTCGTCAAGGTATTACAAATTCCAGGACGAGGACACGCCGGCGGTCATGCCTGATAAACTGATCGAACCTGAGTGGGATGCCTATCGGGCTGGACGCGATCCCGTGATGGAATGGATTCTGGCGCAACCTCTGCCGAAATAGTTACATCGCCAATCCACCATCGACCTGAATCACCTGGCCGGTGATGTAGCGCGCGTCGTCTGACAAAAGAAAGCAGGCGATGCGCGCGACTTCGTCGGCTTCGGCGAAGCGGCCGAGCGGAATTTGCTCAAGCACTCTCGCTTGATAACTTTCGTCAACCGCGCTGGCCATGTCCGTGGCGACCATTCCCAGCGCGAGGGCGTTGACGGTTACTTTGCCGGAAAGATTGTCGAGCCGGATGAATTTCTGCCGAACGGCGGCGACGAATAGTCGTGTTTGCCTAACGCCTGCCGGAAAGTGGCGAGCCAACTCAAGTCCAAAGAAATCTATTGCTTTCCTTCCACGTTTGTAGTATCTCAGACGCGAAAAGGTTCCGTGCGATGAATCAGATGGCCGGTTCGCCTTGATGGACGGATCGGCACTGGCGCGATCATCGCACGTCCCAGGGCCGCACGCCGCGGCAAAGCTAAACAACAGTCTTCACGAAGGAGGAAACTGACGATGCATATCGGTCTCACGGTTCGTCGCCTGTTCGTATTGTGCGCGTTTCTGGTTTTTCCGCTGGCGATCTCTGCGCAGCAACTCGAGATTCACTACATCAACGTCAGTTGGGGCGGAGCTGTTTTGGTGAAAGGACCGAACGGCACCACAGTCCTGATGGAAGCGGGCAACACCGGCAAAGGCACCGCGTATGTTGTTCCTTATCTTCAGTCGATCGGTATTATGCCGGCGAACGGATTGGATTACACGATTGCCGGCCATCAGCATTGCGATCACATCGGCGGGCTCGATGAAGTCGTGCAGGCCGGCTATAACGTTCATCTAAGGAATTACTACAACGGGTCATCATATGCTTCGAGTTGCGTCGATCAGTGGAACTCGGCCGCAGCAACGACCACCGCCGGCGCCCCAGTACTTGCACCTGTCGGTACGCAAATACTTTTGGGGAACGGTGCGAAGCTCACGATTGTCGCGCGCAATGGCAGCATCATCGGAGCTGGCACGGTTTCAGTTTCCGACGAGAATGACCGTTCGATTGGCGTGCTGATCCAGTACGGCGGCTTCGACTACATCTGGGCGAGCGACATGGGCGGCGGCAACATCGACGAAGCGTGCACGGGACGGTTTACCTCTTCGCAGACTGACGTCGAGTCGTCAGTAATCCAGGCAATTTCGCCGGGTGGTGCTTTCCCGCTAATTTCTTCCGGCGGCATCGACGTGCTGCACGTCAACCATCACGGGAGCGAGAGCAGCACGAACATGAACTGGATGAATTTGAGCAAGCCGGCCGTCGCGCTGATCTCCACCGGTTCCGGCCAAAGCTCCGGGTGGGACCTACCGCGCATCGATCCGGTCGAGCATGTGCTGTTGGCGCAGGCTACGGCGTGCATCACCGTGCCGCCGGCGCTGGTGCTGCAAACTGAAGAGGGCGCGCCGGTTGGCTCGCTGACCAGCTTTGCCGGCTACTGCGTGGGCGATATTAAGGTAACGACCGACGGTGTCAGCACATTCACCGTATCCGCCGACGGCGCAGTAACGCAGGGTGCAAATGAATTGGCCGCGTCTGGTCTGCCGCGCACTTTCAATCTCGATGACGTTAGCGGTCCGCCCGATACGACGCCGCCAGTGATCTCTGGCGAACAAGCCAGCAACATCACCGCGGGCAGTGCAACTGTCACCTGGACGACCGATGAAGCGTCCAATTCA
>DASXTE010000119.1:0-3932 GCA_036505595.1 Pyrinomonadaceae bacterium | reverse complement strand
TCTGCTCCGTCGTCGAATCGCGTGGCGATGACGAAGCCGCGAACGCGCTTTGCACTGATTACTTGCGGCAGATATTTCATAACCAAACTACTGAGCCCTCCCTCACGGTCGGGCTACTGCCCCGTTCACTTCGCCACGTCGGTTTTGTAGAAATCAACTCCCGCGGCTTCCGGTGCGACGTCAACCGTCGCCACAGTTTTCAATTCCTTCAAATCGATGATCTCGACGGTGCCCGGCTCTGAGCCGATGCCTTCGACGGTGACGAACGCGTAAAGGTCGTCGGGAGAAACAACCACGCCGTGCAGGACTTTGCGTTTCGTCGGCAGTCGCGCGAGTTCCTTTCCGCTCTTCAAATCGTAAATCGAAACCGATTGATCGCGCTTGTTCGTCGCCAGTAAGCGCGTGCCGTCGTGCGTGATACCGAGGTTGTACACGCCGGCGCGCGCGGGAATGCGCCGCACAAGTTTCCAGCTCTTTGCGTCGATCTCGACAATTTCGCTCGACTTGTTGCACGCGACGTAAATCGAAGCTCCATCGGCCGACGGCTGTGCCCACGTCGGTTGGCACGAAGTATCCCCAGGCTTCGGCGCTTCCATGCCATGACCGCCGCTGTCTTTCATCGTGCCGTGCATAGCGCCCATGCCTGACATTCCAGCCGACGCTCCGCCGGCGTTTACTTTTGGCGCGCCGATCATGCCGATCTCTTTGCCTTTGGTAACGATAAAGTGGCGCGCAACTTTGAAAGTGCGCGTGTCAATTTCCACCAGCATGTCATCCATCATGCACGCCGAGTACTGTTTCGTGCCTTGCGGATTCAAACGCGAGCCGTGCGGCATCGTGCAGGTTTGCAGGCGCGCGACTTCCGTCATCGTTGGCGTCGACACGACTGAAACAGACGACGGCACCATGTCACCATGCAGATTGAAATTCACCACAAAAAGAAATTGCCCATCGGGCGTGATGTCCATCGTCGCGGGAAAATAGCCAAGCGTGGTCTTGCCGAGAACGCTGTCATCCTTCGTCGAGTATTTCCACACAACGCCGAACGGCCGCCCGTGCGCCATCGAGACGTAATAGAACTGCCGGTCCGGCGAAATAACGATGCCATGCGGTCCGTCGATGTCCACGGGCATGTCGCCGGTGTCGAGTTGATGATCGACGCGCGCGCCATTCGGACCGAATCGGACCAGAGCGATCTTGTCGGCAGATTCGGAAACGACATACACGAGATAGTCTTTCTCGGGTTTCGTTTGCGCGAATGCCGCGCCGGCACTCAACAGGACGACAACGACAAGGATCGCGAAGCGGGGCAGTAGCCCGACCGTGAGGGAGGGCTCTTTGCCGGGTTGATGAGCCCTCCCTGACGGTCGGGCTACTGCCCCGACGCCCATCATGATCATTTTCATTCCTAAGGTTTCTTCGGTGCAGGCTTCAGCACTGGCGGCGCTTCGGGTTTCTTCGGCTCTTCCGCAGGTGCGTCCGGCGGAAAGTCCTTTTCATCAATATCCGTTATTTTCACTTCCGTGCCGAACTTGCGGTAGCCGCGGAACAGAATGTCGTTGCGCGTCTGCTCCGTCTGCAATCCGAGATGACTGGTCAGTTCGATCACCGCACGCGATGGCAGCAAATGCGTTACGTCATTAATCGTCACCCAATCGTAATCGATCAGACTATGCGCGGCCGTAATCGGAAAGTCCGGCGGAATCTCGATTGAGATCGTTTCGAGGCGCAACACGCGATTGTCTTCCCGATCGACCCAGATACGTCCGCGATAGCCGACGATCGTGGCGATCGGAGCGGCATCGATGCTGGCCTGAAACGTCAGATTCTGTTTCGAGAATTCGCGTTTGACCGAGTATTCGTAGACGATCGTGCGCCGTCCGCGCAGCGTGTCTGTGTCAACCATCTCGAACTCCGCGCGCGTTGCCGGCTCGAACAATTGCGCCAGCATTGAAACGTATTCGCCGCTGGAAGTCGTTCCGCCCAGCTTGTCGCCGTAACTCGATCCTTCCTGCTCATCGATGCTCGGCGGCATGCCGTTAACTGACAGCAATTTGTATTGCTCGCCCACTGTTTGGCGATAGCTCACCGCAATCGACAGTCGATCATAAATATTCCAGTTGTTCGTTGTGCCAAGCGCGCGCGAGCGCGTGATCTGCTGCTTGACGAGATAATCCGGCATCTGCTGCGTCGCGCCCAGTGTTGCTTTCCGCGTGCGCTCGAGCAAGTCCATCCCCTCACGTGCTGGCGGCAACGAAGCAGCGCTTGGGTTTTCACGTCGGCGATTGGCCTCTTCGAGCGTCCGGCGCAGCAATGCATCGTTGCCGCTCTTGGTGGCGGTCAGACTGAGAATTCCTGGCGTCAACTGAAACCCAATGCCACGCTTTCTGATTTCATCGACCAGGTGATCGCGCTCTTCCGGATGCTTCGGCAACTGGTAGAGCAGCGCTACGTATTCCTGATTCGTCAGCGGCGGGCCGTGTTGAAGGTCGGTCGGTTGCGGGAAGGGCGAACTGTCGCTCTGTGCCGGCGTCAGCGACGCGGCCAACAGAAGGCAACTCAAAATTGCAACGGACAAAAGCGAAACTCGCATAATTCTGATCAACTAAGGCGACTGGTTATCGACTCCACGTCAACGGCGTAATGATCTTCGAAAGCATATCCGCCTTTGATGCATCGCGTACCAACACTGGATATTTTTCGCCCTCCGCGTAAGTCACTGGATAATTCTCGACGTGGCCTTCGTTGTCGATCAGCAGATCGATGCGGCGATGCCGGGGATCGGTTGTCGCCTTAATTGCCTCGCGCAATATTTCTGCTGAATACGCATGGCCATTGACTGCAACGACTTTCATGCCAGGTCCGATGCCGGCTTTTGAGGCCGCCGAGCCTTCAATCACATCTCCGATGCGTCCATCTCCGCCCAATCGCACGCCAATCGAGTAACCAAGCTCTGTTCCCTGACGCACCTGTTCCCAATGACTGAGATACGCATTGGGCGTCGCCTGGTACGCCAATTTCCAACCGCCCCGTTCGATGCCGCCCAGCGGCGCGTGGAAGTCCGTGGAATTCAGCCGCGTCAGCAAAAAGTTGCGCCAATCGAACGGCGCGACTTCATTCAGCGTTGTGACTACGTCGTCAAACGTGTAGGTCTTGACCATCGGCGGCGTGCTGGGCGCGCCATGAAAACGTTTGCAGAAGTCGTCGAGCGACTTCGCGCCGTTCGTCAGTTCGCGAATCTTCGTGTCCGCGTCCAGCCAAACCAGCCAGCCTTCATCGTAGAAATCCACGCTGCGACGAATCGAAGTCCACTCCTCTGGGGCGTTGTACAAAAGTTGAGCCGCGACGGTGGTATCAATCAGCGGCCGCGTCATGCGCCCCGGTTTGTGATCAAGATCCGCAGCAATTTCTGAAAGCTGATCGCGATATTGCTGCGGCGTCCAAAGACCACTGCGCGCGGAAATCAAGTTGCCCAGATACTCAGTCAGTCCTTCGTACACCCAGAGCAACTCGCCCTTCATCGGCTCCTGAAAATTGGGCGTCGCCAGGCCCGCCGGCCGGCGATACTTCCCGTTCCACGAATGCACAAACTCGTGCGGCAACACTCCGAGGGAAACATCACGATAGACATCTTCGACGAGCGCACGTTCAGCGACGCGGCTGTCATTCGATTCATGATGCTCGAGCCCGAAGTGCGCGGTGTGATCGCTGAGCGTCAGAAGAAAGTGATAATGCGTGTAATGCGTGGCGCCAAAGAGCGTGACCGTTTCTGAGACGACGCGCTTGAGTGTCGTGGTCAGCTCCTTGCTGATTTCCAGATCGGCGGGATTGTCGGCGGCGATATCGATTTGGTTGTCTGGATTCGTCGCCAGGGACATCGTCAGGAAATATTCACCCGCAAGCACCGGCGAATCGACCAGCCGCTCGAGCGA
>DASXTE010000118.1:0-4938 GCA_036505595.1 Pyrinomonadaceae bacterium | reverse complement strand
ATCATTGTCTCGCATCGGGTCTCAACGGTGCGCGATGCCGACCTGATTTGCGTGCTCGACGAAGGGCGGATTATCGAGCAAGGCACGCACGATGAATTGCTGGCGCTTGGTGGCGAATACGCGGACCTGTACGAGCGGCAGTTGCTGGAAGAGGAGTTGGAAGCGGCCACTTGAACGAACTGCATTAAGTAGCGAGGGGAGCAACGATGCGACTTATCGACCCAAAAGAAGCAGAGGCAAAAATCGCAGCGCGCTATCAGGTGTTTCTCATTCTCTGGATATCGATGTTGTCGAGCTTATTTATCTTTCTAGTCGTGACATTGGTCATTCCCAGTTCCGCGCCATTCAATCGCTTGATGAGTTTTTTGTTCTTAGGCGCCGGCGTTCTTGCGGTGATCTTTTCGCTGGTTCTCAAAAATCATTTCCTGAAGCGGGCCATGGCAAAGCAGGAAAGTCAATTACTGATGAACGCTTATGTCGTGGGCTTTGCCCTCTGTGACGTCGCCGCTCTCCTGGGGGTGTTGGATCATATGTCAAACAACTCGCCGTACTACTACTTTGCATTCATCGTTGCGGGCATGGGCTTGCTGCTGCATTTTCCGAAGAAGGATCACGTGCGGGCTATATTGTTCAAGTGATTTTGATTCGCAAAAATGTCCACCGCCGTCAAACAATTTCACGAAGAAGAAGCTATCGGCAAGACTTACGATTGGCAGATTGCACGGCGACTGCTGCGCTATCTGAAGCCATATGTGCGTTTGCTCGTTCCAGCGCTGGCGCTCACGCTGGTGCTGAATCTGCTCGGCGTGTTGCAACCAAAATTCACGCAGTACGCGATCGACTGGTTCATTCTGCCGAAAACCACGAATGGACTTAACTTGTTCGTGCTGGCATTTCTCGGCGTGCAGGTATTTCGGTTTGCCGCTTCGTATTTCCAATCAGTCATGCTTAACAGCGTCGGGCAGTATGTCATGTTCGATTTGCGCCGCGAGATTTACGACAAGCTTCAACATCAGGAAGTCGCCTACTACGATCGCAATCCCGTCGGCCGCATCATGACGCGCCTCACGGCGGACGTGGACGCGCTGAACGAGTTGTTCACGTCAGGAGTCACAGACCTGATCGGCGATTTGGTGATGATCGTTGCGATTATCGCGGTGATGGCTTACATGGACGTGCGCTTGACGCTTATCACTCTGCTGACGGTGCCGATGCTGTTTTTTGCCACGACGTGGTTTCGCAAAGGCGCGCGCCGCGGCTTTGACATGGTGCGAACACGCATCGCGCGCATCTTCGCATTTCTCCAGGAGCACATCTCCGGCGCCCAGACCGTCCAGATCTTTAGTGCTGAAGAGAAATCGCTGCGCCAGTTCGCTAAGATCAACGACGAGCATCGCCAAGCGAACATCCAGACGATTTTTTATTATGCGGTCTTTTTTCCGGTGGTGGATTTCATTGGCGCGGTCGGAATTGCGCTGATCATCTGGTACGGCGGCTATCGCGTTATGCAGCATGCACTCTCGCTGGGCGCACTGGTCGCATTCATTCAATATTCCGGCTTCCTGTTTCAACCCATTCGCGACATCTCAGATAAGTACAACGTCCTGCAAGGCGCGGTCGTCGCGTCGCATCGCATCTTCAAAGCTCTCGATCTGCCGATTCTGATCACTTCGCCCGCGAAGCCGCTCAAGTCTGGCCGCGCTGAAGGTCGCATCGAATTTCAAAACGTCCGGTTCGCTTACAAAGAAAACGAGTGGGTGCTCAAGGATGTCTCGTTTACGGTGCAGCCGGGTCAATCAGTCGCGCTGGTGGGGCACACTGGCTCAGGCAAGACGACGATTACGAATCTGTTGATGCGTTTTTATGACGTGCAGGAAGGGCGCGTGTTGTTGGACGGAGTCGACGTGCGCGACTGGGACTTGCAGTCCCTGCGCGAGAATTTCGCGGTCGTTTTGCAGGATGTTTTTCTTTTTACCGGCACTGTCGACAGCAACATCCGGCTCGGGCGCGAAGATATTTCCGATGAGCGCGTGCGTTGGGCCGCCACGGAAGTGCGCGCGGATAATTTCGTTCGCCGGCTGCCTCATGAATACCAGTCAGAAGTGCGCGAGCGCGGCGCCGGATTGTCGGTCGGTCAAAAACAACTGATTAGTTTCGCGCGCGCGCTGGCATTCGATCCTGCGCTGTTGATTCTCGACGAAGCAACGAGTTCGATCGACACGGAAACGGAACAACTGATTCAGCAGGCGATCGCGCGCGTCATGCGCAACCGGACGTCAGTGATTGTCGCGCATCGGCTCTCGACGATTCAGCGCGCCGATAACATCATCGTGCTACACCACGGCGAGATTCGCGAGCAGGGCACGCATCAGGATCTGCTGGCGCTGCACGGCTTGTATTGGCGGCTTTACAGGTTGCAGTATTCAGATCCCACGCGGGCTGTTGCCGAGCCTGAGCCGGAGGAAGAAGAGCAGATTGTTTACCGACCCCGGGGTCCCAGTTTTTCATTCGGCGAAGGTATGGGATGACGATAGACTACGACAGAGCTAAACAAGCGGCTTTGCCGCAGCACAGTGCGGTAAGCCTTTGGCTTACCGACGGTACTTCTGTCTCTTTTTCGCTTGAGGCTTAGCCTCAAGCAATGAATTACTGAAGGGATGTTCGCCGGAAAGGCAAAGCCTTTCCGCACTGTGCGGTGGCAAAGCCACTGTCCAATTTGAACAGCGATGGCTCCTTCGGTTGACCGCGGCAGTGACTTGCTAATGACCAATAAAACTCAAACGATCGAAGCGCGACCCATCATGACCGATCTAAAAGTCGACGACTTGAAGAATGCGAAGTGGAACAAAGCACTCCCCGTCAAGATCGGTCATTACTGGTCAGGTGAGCTTGCACCCGGCAGCCGTCATGCGGAAGCACGCATTCTGTGGTCAGGTAAAGCCCTGTACGTGCGGTATGTTTGCCACCAGGCCGAGCCGCTGGTGATGAGTGATAAGCCGCAGACGAAAACGAAGACGATGCAGCTTTGGGATCGTGATGTATGCGAAATCTTCATCGCGCCGGATCCGAGCATCGTTGAGAAGTATCTGGAATTCGAAGTCGCACCGACAGGTGAATGGCTGGATGTCGCTATCGATTTAACAACGGGTGAGCGCCACTCCGATTGGAAGTTCGATTCGCACATGACGACTGCGGCTCAAATCGAAAAGGATCGCGTCACGATGGCGATGCGCATTCCTTGGAACCACTGGATTCACGAGCCGCAGAAAGGCGAGCGCTGGCGCGTCAATCTGTTTCGCTGCATCGGCAAAGATCCAAACCGCGGCTATCTTGCCTGGCAACCGACACGCACGCCAGAACCTTCATTCCATGTGCCGCAGGCGTTTGGTTGGTTAGTCTTCGGTTGATTTCGAATCCCGGGGAGATACGTTTCCGCTGAGGCTATGCGCGATGAAGCTTTCAAGTCGTGTGCGGTCTTCTTCCGTGATCTGCACGATTCGTGCGCCGATTAGATAATTGCATCCAAGTTCTGACTCCTCCAGCTTTTCATATCGCCTGGGAATAACCACCAAGGGCATTGTGCCCGTCGGCAATTCGAGCGTGACCTGAAGCTCGCGACCCTCAGCCGCGAGGTGATACCCGTCGAGATGAATCTGCGGCAGCATCAACGCCAACCCGCTCGCGCTAATGTCACGCGTATGGCCTTTGAGGGTTCGGTCTTGCGGCGCCGCTCCGTTCGCTCGCGCCTTTCTGCTGACCGCAATTGAAAACAACAACCGGACGCGAAGTCTGGGCGTTTGCCGGTGATCCTTAAAATAGACCCTAACCCGAGAGACGACTGAACGAATCAGTTCTGGCATCGCGATAAGCCTTTCCGAGGGTAGGGAGCAAGTAGTGCCGAACAAATGGTGAGACGGGAACGATATGCGTTCCGACCATATTCTAACGTTCAGCAGACGTGACGGCAATGATTAGTTTTGCCAGCTGCCCGAAAATGATAGGAGCACGCCTCACCGGTTCATTCCGAGCTGGCCGATGTGTAGTATTGCCAAGATTTGACCCAAGTTAGTACTCGCCTTATTTCACGGGTTATATTTCTTCGGCCTGAGTACGGGCTGGGGTTCCATTGCTAATCTGAGGGACAAACTTTTGAGAAGAGCAAAGATACTTGCCACATTGGGTCCTTCGACTCGGGAGCCAGGAGTAATCGAAGCGATGCTCGCGGCCGGCGTCGACGGCGTGCGCATAAACATGTCGCACGGCACTTACGACGAGAAGGCTGAAGACATCCGTATGGCACGCGCCGCCGCGGAGAAGATGAATCGGCCACTGGCGATCCTTGTGGATCTTTCCGGTCCAAAAATTCGCACGCGCACGCTGAAGAATCATCAGCTCGTTAGGCTGCAAGCCAATCAGCAATTCACTATCACTACGCTTCCGATCGAAGGCGACAACTCGCAAGTGGCCACGAACTACGACGGCATGCCGCGCGATGTGCATCCGGGCGCGCGCATCCTGCTCGATGACGGCGCGATCGAGCTGCGCGTAGAGAGCGTCACCGACACCGACATCGTGACGCGCGTCATAAACGGCGGCGTGCTGGGCGAGCGCAAGGGCATCAACCTGCCGGGTGTGACGTTGCAGATTCCTTCGCTGACTCAAAAAGATCGCGAAGATTTGAAATGGGCTGCAAGTCAGGGCGTCGATTACTTTGCTTTATCTTTCGTGCGCAGCGGCAAAGATTGCGCGGAAGCGAAGCAATTGATCCAGGAGGCGAGCAGCAAAGCGCCGCTGGTTGCGAAGATCGAAAAGGCGGAAGCCATCGATCACCTGGGCGAAATTATCGATGCGGCAGATGGCGTGATGGTGGCGCGTGGCGATCTCGGTGTGGAAACGAGCGTCGAACTCGTCCCCGTATATCAAAAGCAAATCATTGAG
>DASXTE010000117.1:0-2349 GCA_036505595.1 Pyrinomonadaceae bacterium | reverse complement strand
GATGCCGGCCATGTTCGCGATGAACTCGACTGACTTGCCGACAATCTGGGGATTCAAACTGCGTTGCGGCGTCGCAACGATCTTCGCCAGTTGATCGGCTTCGGACTGGCTAACGAAGTGCGCGCCTTGCAGCTTGAACTGTTCACGTACCGCCATCTCGATCGGCGCGTCAACAACGATCGCCTGTTCGGAAGCGCAAATCGTTCCGTTGTCAAAGCACTTGCCCGTCAAAATGTCCTGGACCGCTTTCGGCACATCGGCCGAACGTTCGATGAAAACGGGAACGTTGCCGGGACCCACGCCGAACGCCGGCTTGCCTGACGAATACGCCGCGCGCACCAGACCGATTCCACCTGTCGCGAGAATCACCGCCGTCTGTTTGTGCTTCATCAACGCTTCCGTGCCTTCGATGGTCGCGGTGGTCATGCAGCCGATCGCGTCGGCAGGCAAGCCTTCTTTGAGGCCGGCCTCGCGCATGGCTTTCGCAACTTCGTTGATACACCGCGCCGCCGAAGGATGCGGCGACATCACGATCGCGTTACGTGACTTGATTGCGATCAGGATTTTAAAAATAGCTGTCGAGGTGGGATTGGTTGACGGAATGATGCCGGCAACTACACCGCGCGGACTGGCGATCTCGACGACGTCTTTCGTTTCACTAACAACGCCGACGGTGCGTAGCGGCTTGAAATAGTTCCAGACGATCTCTGCCGAGAACTGGTTCTTGACCTGCTTGTCTTCGGGAATGCCGTAACCGGTTTCTTCGACGGCCATCGCCGCTGTTCGCGGCGAGTTCCGCAGCGCCGCCTTGGCCATCGCATCACAAATGCGATCGATTTTGGCTTGATCGAATTGCGCGATTTCCGCTTGCGCTCGGTGGGCTGCTTCGACGAGGTCGCGCGCCTGTTGGACCGAAATGAGATCTTTGTCGGCCGACATGATAAACCTCCATTGCCAATTGCCGGTTTCCGATCGCCAATTTCGACGGTAAGGTCAATCGGCAATCGGCAATCGCAAATCGGCAATGATTTACTTCGCTCTTTCTCTTGCGCTCTCGCGCGCGCTCAACGAACGGCCGGCATCCCCTTGTCCCAGTTGTCCACGCGCGCCACCGCCAAGTTGCGCCTGCTCGTCCGGGCTGAAACCAGTGCGGCCGTTGACTGGCAGCACGCGTTCAACTTCGGCGTGCGGCCGCGGGATAACATGCACGCTGATCAATTCGCCGACCCGCCGTGCGGCGGCGGCTCCGGCGTCGGTCGCGGCTTTCACTGCGCCAACGTCGCCGCGCACAAACACAGTCACGTAGCCGGCGCCGATGTATTCCTTTCCGAGTAGTTGGACGTTCGCTGCTTTGACCATCGCGTCGGCTGCTTCAACCGCGCCGACAAATCCTTTGGTCTCGACCATTCCTAGTGCTTCAAGGGGCATTTCTGCATCCTCACTTTGAAATTTTAGAAGTTAAAAAACAACTTGATTGGACACCTCAAGCTACCACCCTGCGCGTTAAGAATCAAGAGAAGCATCCGCGGAAAATCAAGAATAATTTGACACGTTTTGGGCCGGGCGCTATAGTGCGACGCCAAGATTCAGGCCCGCTCGATGATGCAGTTTCAAGGGCAGGCAGGCAGTCGATGGCTTCAGGATTCACAATTCCTCGCGCGCTCGATTTGGGTTCTGGCCTGGTCAATTAACATGGCAGGTAGCATCGGAGAAAAACTGCGACTCGAACGCGAGGCGCGGGGGATTGCTCTGCGCGACATCTCGGAACACACGCGCATCTCGATGCGATACCTGGAAGCGATCGAAACTGACGATTATCGGCGGCTGCCGGGCGGAATTTTCAATCGCAGTTTCATTCGCGCTTACGCGAAGTTCGTCGGGTTTGACGAAGAGCAGGCGATTGAGGAATACGCGCGCACAATGCGCGAACAGGGCGAGTCGTCGGATGAAGTGGCGACGAAACCGTTCCGTTCGTTGGTCTATACCGACGATGCGTCGCAAACCCGCTCGCCGCTGCGGACGCTTCTGCTGGCAATCATAATTTTGGCGCTGTTGTCTCTGGCGGTTTGGGCCGGTCTGCGTTTTTATCAGCGCCGCGTGGCGCCGAAGACGCAAGGATCAGTTCCATCCATTGAGTTAAATGCGAAGGAGAGGCACGAAGTCGCAGGCTAAGGAGATCAACAGGCACTGCGCGAGCGCGCAGTGTGCCGAGACTTGTGTGGTTGCGTGCGCCCGCTTAAACGCGGGCGTTTTTGTGTTCGTAACTTTGAGAAATGAATCCGAGGGAGTAACTTTGAAAAAATCATGATCACGGAAAATATTTCTGAAGGACTTACTTTTGATGATGTT
>DASXTE010000116.1:0-10551 GCA_036505595.1 Pyrinomonadaceae bacterium | reverse complement strand
GCGGCCTCTTCAGCCTCGCTATTCCAGGTTCGTGCGGTCGACGTCGCGGGAACTTCAAGAATTTCGGCCGAAGAAATCGAAGGACTCGTACGTCGTGCCGTTTCCCGCACAGGTGTCTGGCGCGCCGACTTGTCGGCTTTGAGTACGGAGTTGAGTCGGCTGCCAGGCGTGCGAACGGCGGTCGTGACTCGCGTGCTGCCCGACCGTCTGCGCGTGCGCATTACTGAGCGCGTGCCGCTCGCTGTGGTTCGCACTTCGTCAGGTCATTTCATCTGGGTCGATGACGAAGGCGTCGCTCTTGTCGAGATGAAGACGACCGAGCAGATGCCGCCGTTCTTTATTCTCGGGTGGAGCGAAGACGGGACGAATGAAGCGCGGCAAGATAATGCGGAGCGCGTCAAGAAGTATCAGGAAGCGCTGCGCGAGTGGCAGGCGGTGGGCCTCACGGAGCGCGTCAGCGAAATAAGCCTGTTTGACGTCCGCGATGTGCGCGCGCAACTTGCGGGAAAAGATTCGCAGATCGAAGTGCGGCTTGGGTCACAAGATCTGGGCCAGCGGTTGAAAGCGGCGCTCGATGTGCTGGACCAGTACAAGCAAACACCGCGCGGTGCTTTGATCACTTACGTTGATTTTCAAGGCGACCGAGTCGTGCTTGGATTTAGCTCTGGCGGGAAAGTGTCGGCCGGAACGGAGGACGCCGATAGCACGGGTACCAATCCGGGCGCCGTCAGCACAAATAAAAACCCGCAGTTGACCGAGAAGCAAAGAGTCAACAAACCTCGTTCCCGGGACGCGGGAGAAAAAAAGCCAACCAACGAGAATCGTTCGCGGGTTCGCTAACGAGTCGAGCGGGAAAGTAAATGCCGAAACGATCGACGCACACAATCGGACTCGACATAGGCACCAGCCGCGTCACATGCATAGTTGCCGCGCCGGGCGAGGATAGCCTGCTGTCGGTCGTGGGCACAGGCGAGTCTGATTCTCGCGGTTTGCGCAAAGGTGTGATTGTGAACCCCGAAGCCGCCGTCGAATCAATCCGTCGCGCGGTTGAGGAAGCTGAACGCATGAGCGGCGTGCAGGCGCAGGAAGTCACGATCAATCTTGCTGGCTCGCACACTATGGGCTTCAACGGCCAGGCCATTGTCGCCGTCGCCAGTCGCGATCACGAGATTAGTGGCGAAGACGTGCGTCGCGCCATCGATTCGGCTTGCGCAATTCAATTGCCGGCCGGCCGCGAGATCGTCGATCGGCTGCCGCAGGAATTCATCGTTGACGATCAGGATGGAATCAACGACCCGATCGGGATGACCGGCGCGCGCTTAGCGGTGAAAGTTCACATCGTGACCAGTCCTGTGACGGCGCGGCAAAACGCCATTAACGCAGTGAATCGCGCCGGCCTGATTGTCGCGGATATGATTCTTGAGCAGCTGGCCGCAGCCGAAGCGACGTTGACTGAAGACGACAAGGAATACGGCGCGGCCCTGGTCGATATCGGCGCGGAAACGACCGGTTTGTGTGTGTATCAACGCGGAGCGGTGCAGCACACCGCGGTGTTTCCGCTTGGCGGCTCGCATTTCACGAACGACATCGCCTTTGGCCTGCGCACTCCGATTCCCGAGGCCGAAAAGATCAAGCGCACGTTTGGCTGCGCATCGAGCGCGTCACTCAGCGATGCGATGCGTGGTGAGATGGTCGAAGTGCCGTCCGTTGGCGGGCGTGCGCCCCGTCAACTGTCTCGCCAAATTCTTTGCGACATCTTGCAGCCACGCGCTGAAGAAGTGCTGATGCACGTTGCGGACGAGATCAAGGACTCGGGCTGGAGTCGACAGTTATCGAGCGGCGTCGTGTTAACCGGCGGCGGAGCATTGCTCGATGGCATGGTCGAAGTCGCTGAACAGGTTTTCGACGCGCCGGTGCGTATCGGTTATCCCGAACGTGATCGATTCAGCGGTTTAGTTGAAGACGTTCAGAGTCCAGCATGGGCAGCGGCGGCAGGTCTCGCGCTTGTCTCGCAGCGAGCGCATGCGGTTGAGCAGCGCGCAATGGCGGCGAGGCGTGGAGGATCGGGTCGCCTAACGCATTTCGTTTCAAAGTTTCGCGATCGATTTAGTAGTAGTAATTTCTGACTAAGTGTTGTATGCTGCCGCGCCGATGGCACAAGATATTGTCCGCAATATTTAGAGTCTCGTGGCGCAGCCAACACAAAATAGACGAAAGAGGCCATGGAAGCCTTCTCGGTTTGGAAGAGAGGAAGCAAGCATGTCACCTGAGGTAAACCAAACTCACAATTCGGCTTCGCCATCCGGCAGGAGCATCAATATCTTCATCGATGACGAGCCGCCCATCACCGGCGCCCGGATCAAAGTCATCGGCGTGGGCGGCGGCGGCGGTAATGCAGTCAATCGCATGATTGACGCGGGCATTGAGGGCATTGATTTCGTCGTAGCGAATACTGATCTTCAAGCATTGAAGCGTTCGCACGCGCCGGTGAAAATTCAGTTGGGCGGGCGGCTTACTAAAGGCCTCGGGGCGGGGGCCGATCCCGAAGTCGGCCGACAGGCTGCGCTGGAAGATACGGACAAGATTATCGAAGTGCTGGAAGGCTCCGATATGGTATTCGTGACGACGGGTCTCGGCGGCGGAACAGGCACTGGCGGTGCTCCGATTGTTGCCTCGCTGGCGACGGAGTTAGGGGCGCTGACTGTCGCGGTCGTCACGAAACCTTTCCTGTTTGAAGGCCGGCGCCGCGCAGAGCAGGCGGAACAGGGCCTGCGCGAGTTGCACGAATCTGTCGATACGGTGATCACGATTCCGAACGAGCGACTCTTTGCCGCTGTATCGCAAACGGCGTCGATTGGCGAAGCTTTCAAAGCTGCCGATGACGTGCTCAGGCAAGCTGTTCAGGGAATCAGTGACTTGATCACTGTTCCCGGGTTCATCAATCTCGATTTCGCGGACGTGCGCACAATCATGCAGGGCATGGGCATGGCCTTGATGGGGACTGGTTACGCGCGCGGAGAGAATCGCGCAGTTGAAGCGACTCAGGAAGCCATTTCGTCGCCGCTGCTGGAAGAGGCATCGATCAAAGGAGCCAAGGGCGTGCTCATCAACATCACGGGAGGCCCGGACTTGACGCTCTACGAAGTGAACGAAGCCGCGACCATCGTGCGTCAGGAGGCCGATGACGACGCGAACATTATCTTCGGTCACGTAGTCGACGAAACGATGGCCGACGCGATGAAGATTACTGTGATCGCGACTGGTTTCAGTCATCAACCGATGACGGCCGCGGTGGGCGCGGGCGCGACGATGCCGGTTACGACGGCGCCCCGGTACGAGCCACCCTCGCCCGACTTTGGCGTCACGCCATCGAGTTCGAAGCGCAGTGAGGATTTGGACGTTCCAACTTTCATTCGAAAGAAAGCAGATTAAAGGCAGAGCGAACCCTTGCTCGCCAAAATGCATCCGCACTACCGACGCATTTTGCGTTTTCCCTCGCGGTCGTGTAGCATGACGCGCAATCCCTAACGAAATTCCGTACGGGTCAATGCGCATCTCTCCTCGGAAGGCCGCAGCCTGCATGTGACGGCTTCGGACACGCCACGCTACGACTGGCGGGAACGCATTTATTCTGAGGCGCTCAATCGCGCTCTCTCGAAATCATTTGGAGGCGAATTGTGAATCGCAAACTTATTCGAACAACCTTGGCGGATGTGAAGGCGAGGCGGGACGTGATTCCGCAGCAGAACCGAATGTCGGATCAGGGGCAGCGTCCGGGCGGAATGCCACAGCAACGGCCAGGGCAGAACCAACCGATGCAGATGCGCAAGCGTCAGCCACCGCCGACAGAAACTCACGCCGAAATTTACTATTACAAGAAACAGATCGACGCGCACACGCCCATGGTGCTGGTGCTGCAAGACGGCGAGGAAATCGAAGGCACGATCGAGTGGTATGATCGCGGTGCATTAAAAATCAACCGACGCTCAGCGCCGAATCTGCTGGTGCTCAAGCGTAACATTAAGTACATGTACAAGGCCGAGGATCGCGTGTCGAAGGTCGAGTCGGCGGATCGAACGGAAACGCACGCGACTGAAGAGACTTCAGAACCCGCTTTCGAAAACTAGCGCAAGACGCGCAACCATTCTTAATAGATGAGCATTTCGCGGACCGAATCAATCCATGCGTCCATAGCTCAGTCGAAACCTCGCATCGGCATAACCATGGGCGACCCGGCCGGCATCGGTCCCGAAGTTGTTCTCAAGGCTGTCGCTGAAGAAGAAGTCCAGAGTCTCTGCACGCCAATCATCATCGGCAATGCGGAAGTTCTTGCCCACAATGCGCGCACGCTTGATTTGCAATGCGGTTACGACATAGTGAGGCAGGACGAACGCTTGCCACAGCGCGTGAATGCGCCAATCATTTTTCATCTCGACAATCTGAACGGCTTTGTTGAACCGGGCATTGAGTCGGGCGCTGCGGGGAAAGCGGCAGCGAGTTACATCGAAGCCGCGGTCAACCTCTGCGCGGCGGGAGCAATCGATGCGATTGCGACGGCACCAATCAACAAGCGCGCGCTGTTCCTTGGTGGCTACAGTTTTCCCGGCCACACCGAGTTTTTGGCTTCACTGACGGGCACCGAAGAATATGCGATGGGCTTTATCGCAGCGAATCTCCGCGTTGTGCTCTTGTCAACGCATGTGCCGCTGGCCGAAGCGATTCGACTGGTCAGGAAGGATCGCATCGAGAAAACGATCCGGTTAGCCGAGCGCGAGCTTCACCGTTGGGGAATTGAACGGCCACGAATCGCTGTCGCCGCGTTGAACCCGCACGGCGCCGAAGGTGGTTTGTTCGGAATTGAAGAAGTCTCGGAGATGGCCCCAGCGATCGAGGCATGTCGAATCGCCGACGGCATCAATGTGCGTGGGCCGTTCTCAGCCGACACGGTTTATCTGCGGGCATCGCGGGGTGAGTTCGACGCGGTCATCGCGTGCTATCATGACCAGGCGATGATTCCAGTGAAGTGTTTGTCCTTCGGCGAGGCCGTCAACGTGACGCTGGGCTTGCCATTTATTCGCACCTCAGTCGATCATGGAACGGCGTTCGACATCGCGGGCAAGGGCTTGGCTGAACATTCGAGCATGGTCGCGGCGATAAAGCTCGCCGCGGAGCTATCATTGAAATCCGGCGAGTCAGGCCGAGCAGTCGAAGCAGCCTAGAAATCAACGTGTCGCGGCCGTGTCCGTCGGTTTCGTTTATCAACACCAAGTGAGCACACCAGACAAAACCTCCAAAGGACGAATCCTGGTTGCGGACGATGACCCGGCCATCCTGCGGCTGGTCAGCGCCATCGTGGAGAAAGAAGGTTTTTCTGTGGTTGCCGCGCGTGATGGTCGTGAAGCTTACAAAACCCTGCAGTCTGATGCCGATTTTACGGCTGCCGTTTTCGATGTCGTGATGCCGCACATCACTGGGCCTGAGTTGGTCCGCCACATGCGCACCGAAAAAAGATTCATGCGGATTCCGGTCATGATGATGACCGCGGAACAGGATCCGAAACTTTCTTCCGACAGCTTTGCCGCGGGCGCGATTGTGTTTCTGCCAAAACCATTCACGACGACGCAGCTTCAGACGATGCTGCGGATGCTGGTCAGCTTGGCCGGTAAGTAAATGCGCGCCGCTGCGTAATTGAAGCGTCCAGGGGCGGGCTGAGGCCCGCTTTTGCATTAAGGAGATGGATTCATGTTTAGCAAACGCAATCTCATCGTTGTGCTCTGCGCGATCTTTGCGGCCGGAACGTCTTTGATTGTCACAGGCACCCGCGCCGCCGGTGATCTGTCGCCAAAGGAGGCACGCAAACTAATCGCGCACCTTGCGGGAATTCAGCTCCCGTCGGACGCGGTGCGCGTGAAGAGCATATCTTCATTCGGCAACTCTGCCGTCGTTGTGGCGCAGGTCGAAACTGCATTTCGTTTGGTGAATCAGAATGACAAATGGCGGGTGACTGAGATTCGCACGGGCGATCGGCGTTGGGAAGATATCGATCTACTCGTACGGGCGGTGAATGCGGAAAAAGCGGCTCGGGTGCACGCTGAGCTGGAGACGATCGCGACGGCGCTTGAATCGTTCAAGCGGGAGCGTGGGTCGTATATTGAAGCGAAAAGTGAAGCGACCGTCATTGATTTCCTGAATCCACGTTATCTGGCTCGTGTCATCCGCGTCGATCCGTGGCACCAGCCTTACGAATACGAAGGCACGCGAACCTCGTACGTCTTGCGTTCCGCTGGCCCCGATGGAAAGCCAAACACGGCCGACGATATCACCTTGAGTGGCCCCAGTCGCTAATTTTCACCCGGATGACGGCCGTTCCGAGCGGCCTTATTTTCGCCTTAAAAGAACAAAAGTCTTGACGCAGTTTTCGCGCGGATGCTAGGGTCAAACTAGCGGTCTTGCCCGCTGCACATTTCTAGTTCTGCCGAACCGGAGCGCCACTCGTGATATCTGGAAGTAAGCTGCTGCTCGCCGACGATTCCGCAGCCATTCGAAAAGTTATCGACCTCACGTTCACGGACGAAGGCATGCAGGTAACCACGGTGGGCGATGGCCATGACGCACTGGAAGAGTTGAACCAGTCCAAGCCCGACATCGTCCTCGCTGATATTTACATGCCGGGTGTCGATGGCTACGAACTTTGCAAGTTCATTAAACAGAGCGAGCGATTCCGTGGCGTGCCGGTCATGCTTCTGGTCGGCTCGTTCGAACCCTTTGATGAAGCAGAGGCCAAGCGCGCCGGCGCAGACGATGTCGTGACAAAACCATTCCAATCAATTCGTGATCTTGTGAGTCGTGTTGGCTCTTTGGTGAGTCATAAAGATGTCGCTCCCGCAGACGATGCTCAGAACAATTCTGTGCTCGGTCTTAATCAGTCGCAGGCCGAGGCGATGGCTGCCGAAGAGCCCGAAGTAACTGCGGCCGCCAGCGATGAGATCTCTCCGGCACACGAAGCAGAAACCGCAGAGCCGTCGACAAACGTTTTTGTCGAGGCACCGGCATTGGAGACTGTAGAAACTCCGGTTGCGCAAGAACACACGCGCCCGCCTGACATCGAACTTCAAACGGCCGACACAAGGGAGTTGGAGCCCATTACGGAATTGACAGCCGTGGAAGCTGAAACAGAGTTCTGCGATACGATCGAGGTGGAAGTTGTGCAGCAGTTCGAGAGCACTGCACCAGCGGTGGACGATTGGAGTCCGGAAGTTGCGCCAGTCATAGAATCTCAGCCCGTTGAAGCTGTATCGGGTTTTGACGAAGATGGCGTGCTGGATTTGGGCAACATCGTCAGCTTTGCCAACGTGACAGTCGAAGGTGATTTCGAGCTGGAGATTGATGTGGCGCCGGTCGAGTTTTCGAGCCATGTCAGGGCGGACGCTCCCGAGTCATTATTGGATTCAACTCAGGACGGAACGCAGCCTTCGGCCAATGTGCAGGAGATGCAAGAGACGAGTGAGTGGAAGAGTGTTTCGCCCATAGAACGCCCGACTGCTGAACTGGAGTCAGCGGTTGCTAAACAGAGTTCGAGTCAAGCGAGCACGGGCGATCTTTCACCGGCGGCAATTGAGGCCATTTCGCGGCGTGTCGTCGAGCAGCTTTCTGACAAGGTTGTTCGTGAAATCGCGTGGGAAGTCGTGCCTGAATTGTCAGAACTGCTGATAAAGAAACGTCTCGATCAACGCGAGTAGTAGTCAAGACAAACAGTTGATTCAGAGGCGGGACTTGTCCCGCCTTTTTTGTATTTGAGTGCGAGCTGTCTTGTAAGCGTGCCACAGGATTGGGAAGTCGAATATGAAAAGCTGCTCCGGCTGATTTACAATTAAGACCGCGACTCAAAACCAGATGGCGGGCAGTGGCCCACCTCTCAACAATTTGTTCGAATGATCGACATTCCCAAAACTTACGATCCAAAGGAAGCCGAGCAGCATCACTACGCGCGTTGGGAGGAGCGCGGCTACTTCGCGCCGGAAATCAACACGGACAGAGCCGCGCCCGTGTTTTCGATCGCGATTCCGCCGCCGAACGTCACGGGCTCGCTGCACATGGGCCACGCGCTTCAGCACACGATGATGGACGTGTTGACGCGGCACAAACGCATGCTGGGTTACCGCACGCTTTGGCTGCCGGGAATGGATCACGCAGGCATCTCGACGCAGTTGATGGTAACGCGCGAGCTGAAGAAAGAAGGCCTGACTCGTCACGATCTCGGCCGCGAGAAATTCGTCGAGCGCGTCTGGAAATGGAAAGAAGAATATGGCGGACAGATTCTGAATCAGATGCGACGTGAGGGCGCGTCTGTCGATTGGTCGCGGTTCAAGTTCACAATGGACGAAGACCTTTCGCGCGACGTACGCGAAGTCTTCGTGCGGCTCTACGACGAAGGATTGATTTATCGGGGGAATCGGATCGTGAACTGGTGTCCGAACGATCAGACGGTGCTTTCGGATCTCGAAGTCCAGCGCGATCCGCAAAACGGAAAGCTTTACTACCTGCGCTATCCGTTCAAAAACCGCGACGGAGCGATCACTGTGGCGACCACTCGCCCGGAAACCATGCTCGGCGACACAGCGGTGGCGGTGAATCCCAACGACGAACGATACAGTTCGCTAGTGGGGGAAACGCTGATCTTGCCAATCGTTAATCGTGAAATCCCGGTCATTGCTGACGAATTTGTCGAATCCGATTTCGGCACGGGCGCCGTGAAAGTCACGCCGGCGCACGATCCAAACGATTACGAAATGGGGATTCGCCACAATCTCGAGCAGGTGAACGTCATCGGTCGCTTCGCTCGGATGACTGAAGAAGCGGGCGCGGACTTCGTGGGGCTCGATCGTTACAAAGCGCGCGACCTCGTGATCGAGAAGCTTGAAGCATCGGACTTGCTTGAGAAAGTCGTCGATTATGAATTCTCAATTTCGAAATGCGAACGCTGCAAGACCGTAATCGAGCCGCTGATTTCGACTCAATGGTTCTTGCGGATGGATCCGTTGCGCGATCTCGCGCTCGCTAACCTGCGCGAAGACGGCAAGCCGCGTTTCGTACCGCAGGTGCCGTACGAAAAAGTTTATGCCGATTGGCTCGAGAACCTGCGCGACTGGACGATCTCGCGTCAGCTTTGGTGGGGCCATCAGATTCCCGCGTGGTACACCAACGACGGCGACATAATCGTCGCGCGTTCGCGTGAAGAAGCCGAAGCGAAAGCCGGTACGAACGAGCTGACTCAGGATGAAGACGTACTCGACACCTGGTTCTCGTCGGCGCTGTGGCCGTTTTCGACGCTCGGCTGGCCGGACGAGACGGAAGACCTCAAGACTTTTTATCCGACGTCAGTGCTGGTGACGGCGCGCGACATCATTTTCCTTTGGGTGTCGCGCATGATGATGATGGGCCTCAAGTTCATCGGCGCCGAACCATTCCTCGATGTTTACGTCACCGGCACGATTCTCGACAAACACGGCCAGCGGATGTCAAAGACGAAGGGAAACGGCGTCGATCCGCTGGAAGTCTTCGATAAGTACGGCGTGGACGCGACGCGTTTGACGTTGGCGCAGGTGGGCTCAACAGACATGCGCTGGAACGAAAAGCAGGTCGAATCGTATCGCAACTTCGCGAATAAAATTTGGAACGCCGCGCGGTTCTGTTTGATGAATGCTGAAGGCGCGGACAAAGTTGAAAGTGCTTTCGGCGATCCCGCGAATCTTCCGTTGCACGATCGCTGGATCCTTTCGCGGCTGAACAAAACGGCCGTGGCGGTGAATCAGCAACTCGACAATTACGATTTTCACGCGGCCGTTCAGGAGTTGTATCACTTTTTCTGGGATGACTTTTGCGATTGGTACATTGAGCTTTCGAAGACGAGCGTCACCGAGGACACCGGATCAAACGATCGCGATATTGCACGTGGACGCTTGGTCTCTATTCTCGAACAGGCGCTGCGGCTGTTGCATCCCTTCATGCCGTATTTGACTGAGGAGCTTTGGCAGAAGCTGCCGATTAAGCATTCTCAGCAGATTCATCCGGCTTACGCGCGTGTCGAGCCGACAGTCATGCTCGCTGCTTTTCCGCGCGCCGACGCATCGTTGATCGACGAGCGCGCTGAAGCAGAGATGGAAGCAGTGATCGATTTGATTTCACGCGTGCGAAACATTCGTTCGGAGATGAACATCAAGCCGGCAGATCGCATTCAACTGATGATTGCGGCGAAACCGAACCTGCAATCGGTCTTTTCGGCTAGCACGGATCAAATTGCGCGCCTGACACGGGCGAAAGAGATTTCGATCAACGGAACTTCAGAAATGCCGAAAGCCGCCGCGCGGGCCGTCCTCGCAGGTGGCGCAGAAGTGGCTGTGCCGCTCGAAGGTTTGATCGATTTTGCGCAGGAACGGGCGCGGCTGACTCGCGAGAAAGAGAAGTTGCAAAAGGAGGCGGCGAAGCTCGAGGCGCAGCTCGGGAATGCGGATTTTGTGCAGCGCGCGCCAGCGGAAAAGGTCGATGAGTTGC
>DASXTE010000115.1:0-34323 GCA_036505595.1 Pyrinomonadaceae bacterium | reverse complement strand
TCTCGCGGCGAAGAGCGACGCCGAGCACTACGCGAAAGAACGCGAGCGCGAGAAGCGCGAAGTCGTCGAGATTCCCGAAGAGGAAATGCGCGAAGTCGCGCAAGTATTTAAGTCATACGGATTGACCGACAAAGAGAGTGCGCCGATCGTCGAAGCCTTAGCGAAGGACCCAAGGAAATGGGTAGATTTCATGATGCGATTCGAGCTGGGCCTTGAGAAACCTGATCCGAAACGCGCGCTCGTAAGCGCAATGACGATCGGCGGCTCGTACGCCGTGGGCGGCCTTGTTCCGCTGCTGCCGTATATTACCGCAGCTGTTTTCAAGAACATCACGGTTTTAACGGCGCTGTTGTTGTCCGTAACTCTGACGCTGCTGGCGCTGCTGGTTTTCGGTTTCATCAAAGGGCGCTTCACCGGCACGCGGCCGATACGCAGCGCCTTGCAGACGGCGCTGATTGGCAGCGTCGCCGCGGGCGCGGCGTTCCTGATTGCACGCCTGATTTCGTGAAATGAACCTCTTCGTCGGCACCAGCGGCTACAGTTACAAAGAGTGGAAGGGCAATTTCTATCCTGAAGATTTGCCTGCGAAAGAAATGCTTTCGTACTACTCCCGACGCTTGCCGGCCGTGGAAATCAACAACACGTTCTACCGCCAGCCGCACCCGAGCATGATCGAGAATTGGAAAGAGCAGGTGCCGGAGAGCTTTCGCTTTTCGATTAAGGCCACCCAGCGCATCACGCACATCAAGCGTTTGAAGAACTGCGCAGAGGAAACTAAGTATCTGATGGAAACTGCGTCGTTGTTAGGCGAGCGATTGGGAGTTGTGCTGTTTCAGCTTCCGCCAAACTCGAAGAAGGACGCGGACCGGTTGCGCGACTTTCTTGAGTGTCTGCCGTCACAAACACGCGTGGCATTCGAGTTTCGCCACGAATCCTGGTTTGACGACGACACGCTGGATTTGTTGCGCGGGAAGAATTGCGCGCTGGTCGTGTCCGACACTGACGAAAAGCCGTTGGCGTCTATCACCAACACGGCCGATTGGGGCTATCTGAGACTGCGGCGAGCATCTTATGCGAAACAAGATTTGACGGAATGGATGCGACGCGTTGAGCAACAGACATGGAAAGACGCCTTCGTCTTTTTCAAACATGAAGACGAAGGCGTCGGCCCGAAATTGGCGGCGCAGTTTTTGAAACTCGTGAAAAAGAATTAGCCGCAAAAAGGCACAAGAGGCACAAAAGTTAAGAACAGCGCCGTTCCTCTTGTGCTTTTTGTGCCTTCTTGTGGCTGTGACTTACCGTCGTTACTTAATCTTAATTCCCGCGCCCGCGCGGAAGTTATCCTGCCGCCTGCTATCGAGCCACGACGGCACGTAATCAACCATGATCGGCCGGATGTCGAGATGCTCGCCAGCGTGAACATCCAATCCACCGCCGAGCGCCATCGCGAATCCGGTGTCGGATTTGCGCCGCGGTGACAGGCGATCATCGAAATTCACGCGCATGTGGGTGACGCCAAACAGGGCGTGCGCGAACGGCGTGACGACGCGCGTGCGCAAATTGAAGCGCGGACCAATCATTAAGTCATAGCGCTGAACGCTGGCGTTGAAGGTGCGGCCGCTGCGAATATCCACATAGCCCGTATCGTCAAACGTCCCGGTAAAGCTCGTCACAATGCCGACGTTTCGATGGACGTTCTGATTGAACTCAGCGGTGAAGCCGTTGTACCCGGTGCGTTCATTCGCAAAATCGACGCGGTTGCCGTTGAAGGTGGCGGTGCCGCCTTTGTCGAAATGGTCGGCGTTGTTCCAAGCGCGCATGTGCGCATATCCAATGTAAAATTCGTAAAAGGAATAATCCTTATCCTGGCTTTGCGCGAACGCGCATGGAGCGCAAATCACAGCAGTCAGGAGCAAGAGAAAAATTCTGGTCATTCGGGGCGCCTCCTTAATTGACCCGGCTGGTTTTGAACTGAAACTTTACGGGTATATTAACACTGCTAATGCCGAAAAGATTCCCAGATTTTTCGGCAAATTGTCTCTTTTCTTGTTAACGGAAAAGTTTTTAGGCTTCGTACGAAACGGACACGACTTCAGGTGAAACCGGTCAGACTAATAGGAATTCTCGCATTAGCGCTCATTTTCGCGTTTTCCGGGGCGGCGCAGTCGCCATCCGACCCAATCAGAGAAGCGCAACGCCTGACGCGTGTCGCCCAGGTCGCTCAACAGCAGGGCCGCTACGACGACGCCATCAAGGCATATCAGACCATCACGGTGGTCGCGGCGAGTTCACCTCGGATTGCCGCTTCCGCACATCTCGCGACCGGCAATATTTACATGATGATGGGTCGATTTGAAGAATCGGTCACGGCTTTTCGCAAAGCGGCGACGCTCGATCCAACTTCAGCAGAAGCGGTTAACAACCTGGGTGAAGCCCTCGGCGAATTAAAGCAATACCAGCCGGCGTTGCAAGCGTTTCAAAAAGCGGTCGCGCTCGATCCGAAATATCTCAAAGGGCGCTACAACATGGGCGTGACTTACGACCGTCTCGGTCAGATGAAGTACGCGGAGTTCATCTATCGCATTTTGATTCGAGACTCTCCTGACTTCGCGCTGGCTTATGACAGCCTGGCGGTGTCGCTTTCAAAGTCCGGGCGCGCGCGCGAAGCAGTTCCGTTTCACGAAAAAGCGATCAGCATCGCGCCGGGCGATCCTTCGTTCTACTTCAACTATTCGCTTACCTGCCTGATGCTCGGAGATGTGAAAAAGGCGCAGGTGCAACAACAGAAGCTTCGTGCTCTTGATCCCGCAATGGCGGAACATCTCGCGGCCGTGATTGCAAAGCGGCAGAGAAGTTAGCCACAAAAAGGCACAAAACGCACAAAATGAACGACGCCAAGTGCTGGTGTCTTTTTGTGCCTTCTGTGCCTTTTCGTGGTTTCTATTTTGCGGTCAGAAATTTCCCTGACAAGTCTCGTGACCGCAGTCGCAATCGATTTCGATCGTCTTGCCGGCGCCTTCACACGATGCGCTACAGTACTTTCCATCTGCTTGCGGCGGGCACGAACACGCGGGATTTTGACATTTGTCTTCGTCAGCCATGATTCCTCCCCTGACTTCGTTACAACAATCTGATTAGTAGAGTTGGCCAAAGCTTAACACAGCTCACTTTCTGATCCGAACGCAAACAGCATGTCGCCGTTTGCCGAATCACGCGACTGTTCGGTAACATCGCCGAAATTCAATTTTGCAAAGATTCAAGGGGACAAAATGAACGCTACCGCCATGTCTAAAGAAGTTCCGCCGCCGCTTCAGATGTTGCAACTGATTTCCGGATTCTGGGTTTCGCGCTGCGTTTACATCGCCGCGAAGCTCGGCATTCCTGATCTCCTGAAAGCCGGACCAAAGACAGCCGAAGAATTGTCGAAGGCTTGCGGCGCGCACGCGCCGTCTTTGTTTCGCGTGCTGCGAGCGCTGGCCGCGGTCGATGTTTTGACGCAGAGCAGCGATAACCGTTTTGGCAACACGCCACTGTCAGAAACTCTGCGTAGCGATGCGTCTGGATCGTTGCGCGCATTCGCGATGACGGAGCTGGGCGAGGAGCACTATCCGGCATGGGGCGAGTTATTCCATAGCGTCAGAACCGGCGAAATCGCTTTCGATAAAGCTTTCGGCGAGCCCGTTTGGGAGTTTTTCGCCAAGAATCCGGAGAACGCGAAGATTTTCAACGACGCCATGAGCGGCATGACGGCGCAGGCGGAGCAGGCATTGCATGCGGCTTACGATTTTGCAGGAATCAACACAATCGTCGACGTCGGCGGCGGTCACGGCGGCTTGATTACTTCAATTCTCAAACAGAACCCTGGGACGCGTGGAATTCTTTTCGATTCGCCTCAAGTGATCGAAGGTGCGAAATCGAAACTAGCGGAATCGGGAGTTGCTGATCGTTGTGAACTAGTTGGCGGCGACTTTTTTCAGTCTGTTCCGTCGGGTAGCGACGCGATCATCATGAAGTGGATCATTCATGACTGGAACGATGAGCAATCGATCGCAATCATGAAGAACTGCCACCGTGCGCTGCCGCAGAACGGAAAGCTAATCCTCGTTGAGGCAGTCGTTCCGCCCGGCGATGAGATGCACTTTGCCAAGTTCATCGACCTGAACATGCTTGTGATGACCGGCGGACGCGAACGCACCGAAGAAGAGTTCCGTCGGCTCTACGAAGCCGCGGGCTTTCGCCTGACGCGAGTCGTGCCGACCGAATCGCCCTTCAGTGTAATTGAAGGCATGACAGTCTAGTCATTCCGGCGCACCGCGCGATTTCAAGAGCTGCACAATTTCCGTCTGGTCATATTTGATAGCCATCGCGAGTGCTGTCTCGCCATCTTTGTTTTTGACGGCCATGTTCGCGCCGGCATTCAGCAGGACCCGCACGTTCTCAGCTTCATTCGCATGCATCATCGCAGTCCAGCTTTGATTATCCACGGCGTCGACATCCGCGCCGGCATCGATCAATGCCTTAACCATTTCCGGGCTGCCATTTTCTGCCGCCAGCATCAAGACTGAGGTATCATCGTCCTTCGCCTTTGCATCAGCTCCCAGTGACAGCAACAACCTTGTAGTCGCGAAGTCGCCATTTCGCGCCGAGACCAGCAGCGCGTCATTCAAATCTGCTTTCGCAAGACTGAGTGATGCGCCCGCTTCAACTAACGCCTTGAAGTTTTCGCCCCGCCCTGACTTTAAGGCGACCACCACCGCCGATTCACCATCTTCATTTTTGTGGTCAAGCGGAACACCGCGCGTGATCAGGAACCTCGTAATCTCCGGATCGCTGTTTTCCGTCGCGCTCATCAATGCCGTATTGCCGTCGTGATCTCTGGCGTCGGTTCTGGCGCCACGGTCGATCAACTCCTTTACCAGCGCGAGACTTCCGAAACGCGCGACATTCATCAGCACAGTGCGGCCTGAGTCGTCGTCAGCTTTGACATCCGCGCCAACTGCGATCAGCTGTCTCAGAAATTCAACAGAGGCGTCACTGCTCAGGTGCATAAGAGGCGTTTCGCCTTTACTGTTCGCGCCGTTCGGCATGGCGCCTGCGGAAATCAAGATGTGCACCATGTCGAGGTTGTTGTTTTCGACTGCGTAGGCCAGCGCGGTGGTGTCCGTGGCTTTGTCGCTCGCATTGATATCAATAATTGTCGGAAGGAGTTCAACTAACGTATTCAGGTCATTGTCGGACGCAGCACGAATGAAAGGGTCCTCCGGCCGAGCAATTGCAACCGCGCCTGAGGTAGCGAATTGGGTCACCTGTAGCGTTAAATCCTGAGTTCTGTTTTCTCCGCCCTGTACCGTGATTTCCTGCAATTCAAGCCCGGCAAATCCCGCGCTTCGGACTTTCAAAGTGTACGTGCCCGGTGAGATGCGTTCGAACACATACTGGCCGTCGTCCGATGATGTTGTTTTCGCCGCAAAGCCTGTAGCGGTATTGAGGAGTTCAACTGCAGCTCCCGGAATGACCGCGTCGTTGGGATCGAGCAATGTTCCACGAATCGCGCCCGTATCTGTTGTCTGTTTTTGCTTCTCTTGTTCTAGCTGACTGGCGACAATTCCTGCCGGGCCCGAGTTTGTTGACGGCGTCTGCGCGGCCGCGCTCGACAAGCTCAGCGTCGCCGTGAATGCACCAGCGGCAATCCGCGAAACTCGCCGCGAAATCTGGTGCAGCGTTTGCGGTAATTGCTTCGTCACCACACTGCCATCAAGTCGCTTCACAAACCGTACGCATAAACGGCCTTCTGATCGCGCCACCAGGCGCATCGCTTCTTGTCTCGTCAATGCAGAAAGATTCGTGACGTGCAGGTGGCAGTGCTCGCAGAATCGCACCCGTTCGTTGCCGATCATCGAATCCCAATCGGCTTCGCAGGGTGCAGGAATAATCATTCGATCGAAAGAACGGATGGACTGTGGCATAGCTAGGCTCCTTTCAACGCTCGACGCTGAAGCGCAGTCGAAATGTGTTGAGAACCTGGGGAGAAGCTCTTTGTCTTACTACAGACTTAGACCTTCAACCGGACATTCGTGTTCCGGCATTTAGCTTGCTGTATGTCAGTAATCGAACCTGAGGAGGCGTCCGATGTAACGCTTGCTCAATCACGAGCCTGGAGAGCCGCATCGGATTTGTCGCTGAGATGCGCGCACGTTCCTTCATGGTTGTTAGCGGGCGAAAGTTTTTGAAATCTGAATTCATGAGGTGCAGCAATGAGAGTATCGTGGAATAGTTTGGCAAGAGCGGGTGCGCGAATTCTGCCGCCCGCGTTGTTGTTAGTGACGTTGGGTTTTGTAGGGACAGACAATGCATTTGCCCAGGACATTTCTCTGGGAACAACCGTCAGGGAGCGAACTGTCGGCACAGAGAGAGTCGGCACAGAGAGAAGGGTCTTTGTACGTTCCAAAGCGCTGCTCGTGCGGGCCGCGGTGGTGGAAGACAAACTCATGAAGCGGCCAGAGTTCACTCAAATGGGACTGGTGCTGACGCGCGACGAAGCAAGTGCCGACATCATTCTTGAACTGCGTCACGACATCCTGACGAAATACGTCTATTCGGCTGTGGACACCAGAACTCAAACAGTCTTGGCTGGTGGAAAAGTGAGTTCGCTCGGCGGCACGGTAGCCGGGAAAGTCGCGAAGCGATTTCTCAAGCAGTTGGCGCAGGGCCACCCATAAGAAAAGTTCGTTCGTGATTCTCACTTCACGACGAACCGCACAGGCGCAACGATCGCGCGCGCTTCGGGATTGTAATAATCGTATACGATCGAAGCAGCGCTCTGCGCATTCAAGCCAAATCGCGGCTTGAACTTGAAATCGAATTTCGTCCCGCCAGCTCGCGGCCACAGGTAAACAATTACGCGATCGGGCAGCACGTCGTACTGACTGATATTCCACTCCGAGCCTTTCATCGCTGTTTCGAGCGAAGCGCGATCGACGTCGGCTCCGGGCGGCAAACCAATTTCAGCCAGCATCATCCCGTAACCGCTGAATCCGATCCGTTCGGCTTCGACATGGCAAATGATTTCGTCGCTGATTTTGCCTTCAGTCCGGTCGAACTTTGTCAGCAGACGCAGACCGCTCGATCCATTTGCGCGCCAATTCGCCTCCTGCGTGGCCACGGATTCGCTCCAGGGCAAGTAGTAATTCGCGACGGCCTGGGCGGATGCCGGTGAGCTGCCGCGCGCGCGTTTGATCTGAACGCGATTGGTTCCAGGTTGAACGAAAGACGAGAGGTCAACGGTGATGGGGCTCACGAGCCGGTTCGGCTCCGGAAGTTCGATCGATTTCATGTCGCGACCGTTCACAATAATTTCAGCGGTGCGCACTGAATTGGCGGCGCTGTTCATGTCACGCGCCAACAAGGCAAGGAGCGTGTCGAGAACGTTAATCGTCGCCTGTGTCGAGTACCAAACACCATAACGATCTTTCTCGCGCAAGAGGAACAGCAAGCCACGATCGACCAATTGATCGTGCTGGTTTGATCCGGTCGCTATGGTTGGCGGTTCTGACCCTCGCGCCAAAGCCTGTACCACCAGCGCGGTCGTCTCAACGCGACCCGCCAGGCCCCAACCATAAAATGGCGTATTCGTTTCGAGTGACCAGTAACTGGCGCCGTTGTCTTCGTGCGCCAATAGACGCAACCGACCAATGGTTTTCTCTGCGCGCGCAAGGTCCTGAACTTCAATGGCGGCTAACGCATAAGACGAAAGCAAGTACGGTTCGTCGATCTCGCCGATACGCTGCGCGAGATAATCGAACGCGCGTTTCAGTTCGGGTCCAGTTACTTTGAATGGCTGCTGACCTGTTTTGTTCGACGTGCCGTCGATCTTCACGGTTTCAGCAGTCATCGCCAAAATGCGCGCGACAAAGGCCGTCAGCATCGCCGTGCGTCGCTGATCTTCAGTCTTCTCCCAGTAAGCGTGGGCTGCCCAACTGCCCTCCGCGCGCTGTTGTTTGACGAGCCACGCGCGGGCCTGCTTGATTACGTCATCATCAACATCGATTAGTTCGGATGCTTCACTGAGAAATCTCAGCGCGTAAGCAGTCAGCGCGACATCCGGCTCGCCGCGGCCCCAGTAAGTGAACCCGCCGCTCTCGTCGCGATAATTCAGCAGCCGCGCGTAACCAGCGCGCAGGTAGCGTTCGGCTTTCGTGTGCACGTCGGCGCCGCCCACCGGTGCGCCAATTCGCTTGTAGTTCTTCAGCCACAGCAAGCTCGGATAGGTCGAAGAGATCGTCTGCTCGCCGCAACCGTACGGCCGCGCCATAATCGCTTCCACGCTTTCGGTCACATGCGCCAGCAGATTTGGATAGATCTTCAATTCCGCTTTCGTGGAGTTGGGAATTGCCGTTGCCGGAATTTCCAAAGTGAGCGTCGCCTGATCGGAAACGACGTCGCTGGCAGAGACCGATTTCTCTTCGCCGTCGGGATGCACGGTCACGGGCTTCTCGATCGCGTCGTTCGCATCCGAAGCCATCGCGCTGATTCGTTGCTTGCCGTCTTGCACCGATGCGCTGGCGCGGAAATCGAACGTGCCGCGCGTCGCATCGCCCGCCGCGACGTCGACGCTCTTCGTCGCCGGCCCAAGCAAAGTGAACCAACTGTCGGGTTTGATTTGTAGATTCACCGTCTGCGCGCGGTTGAGGTAGTTGCGCACAACCACTGGCAAAGAAATCTCATCACCTTCGGTCAAAATGCGCGGTGGATCGTGCTCGACGAAGAAGGGCTGAAACGACTTGATCTCTTTCTCGACGACGCCGACCTTGCCGTCTTCAGTCGATCCAATCACGGACATTTTCCAGGTCGTAATGTTGTCCGCGAGTTTGAATTGCAACTGCGCGCGCCCGCGCTTGTCCGTTTCCAGCGACGGCTGCCACACGAGCGTTTCCGGAAAATATTCGCGGAGGCGTGGGGTGGAAAGTTGCTCTCTTGACACTCCAGGGGCCAACAGCGCAAGCGCTGACAAGTTCTTTCCATTGATAGGCAATGAACTAACCTGCGCGGAAGTTACGTTCACTTCAGCGGCCTCAGCGGAAACCGTGACTGCTTGCGAGACTGTGCCCACCTCGAGCGCCAGATTAACTTCGGTAATTTTCGACGAACGGACCGGGACGTTCGTTATTACGGTGCGGCTGAAGCCCGGCGCGTCCGCTGTGATTTCATATAAACCGGCGGGGAGGTTCTTGACGATGTAGGTTCCGTCATCCTTGGTTTCTGCAGTGTACTCCAATGCGGTGCGGAGATTTTTCGCGGTGACTTTCGCGCCCGGAATGGCGGCTCCCATCGGATCCGTGACCGTTCCGGTGATCGCGCCTGTCGAGCCGGGCAGAATCACCCCGGGCTTCGCCGACTGCGGAGCGCTTTCATTGCCGGCCTGCTCGGCCATTAGCCGCGAGAAGGTCGCGACGTTGAAATCGTCCGGCGTGCCGTCTTTTCCGTCCTCGCCAATGCTGCGCAGGTAGATGTAATTGATCTGCTGCGTAACAGGAGTTGTTTCGATCTTCTCTTTCGGCTTCTCGCCATAATTCGCGAAGCTGTAAATACGCACGCGGTCGCCGTACAGCGCCGCCTGCCGGAAGGTCGCGTAGTAAGGCCGACCCCACGGATCGCGCAACTCAGCGCGTGAGATTCCCACTTGCTGCAACGCAACGTTGAAATCAGAATCGTCTTGCGGAACCTTTGAAGTCTTTTGGAAATAATCGACGAGCGCCGCGTCGATCGCAGCCTGCAAGTCGCGCGAGTAGTCGATCGACGAAGTCCAGAGGTACACATCATCATCGCTCTTCGGCGCGAACCGCTTGTCCGGCCCGCTGCTGCTTACTACGACCTGAAACTTTGTCTGATTCACTCCAAATTCGACACGATACGGTTCGCCCCACGGATCGCGCAGCGAGCCGAACTCAACGCCTTCCTGCTGCAGCGCATTCTTCAGCGCCACCGCGTCGCGAATGAATTTACCGGTGCGCGCGTGATAACGGACCACCGCGCGATTGATCGCCTCGCCTGCAAAACGAAAATAAGGCCGCTCAACACGCATCACGGTGAAATCATCGTCCGTGTCGAATTGCTTGTCGGGACCGGCGCTGGTCATTTCGAAAACGTCCGAAGCCCGCTGCGCGAAAAACGAGGTGCGATACGGCACGGCCCAGGGATCGCGCAGTTCGTCAAACGAAACGCCTGACAGCAGCGCAAAACGTCGCAGCGATTCCTCATTCGTCGGATAGGCGCAGTTCTGTTTGTATTCAGCGTCAAGTCGATCCTTCAGCGGATCGATCTGGTACTCAATGAAGTCTCTAAACACGTGCGCCGCATTGGAATCGTAGCGGTCGCCGTGAAAGAAGCGCGGCTCAAATCCATAATTCGTCAGCAGCACCTCCGCCACCAGATCCAGTCCGTCAGCCACAGGCTTGGACAAATCGATGTGGTCAAGATCTTTCCGGCTGACACCGGCAATATCTCCAAAGTCGTTGCTCAGATAGCGGTACGCGCGATAGAAACCGTAGTCGCCTCCGAACTCGCGATCGGTGCGCGCGCGTTCTTCGACTGCTTTGTCAAAGATGACGACGCCCAAAGCGCTCTCGGCTGCATTGCCCAAGGCTGAGCGCGTCAGAAAATTAGCGACTGCGTCCTGACCCGGCCGATAGCTTTCCTGGTTGAGCGCGAGACTCAGTTTCAAGTCGTTATCGTGTGGATACAAAACCGTGCGCGTGTTGTAAGCGAATTCGTCTTCGTCTTCGCTTGCCGACGGCGCGTAGGCCGCGAGCGTGACTGTGCCGACAAACTCGCGCCGGTATGGGATTACGATTGACGCGCGCGCCTCCTTCAAGGTTACCAATTGCGAGTGTACGACCTTGTCATCGGTGATGGCGTCGAGCGCCAGGGAAAGATCGAATTCATTCGAAGTAATTTCGGCGCGAATCGGCTCACCATCCCGGTAGAGCGATTTGTCTGTGCTGATGCGAATGATTGGCTGGTCGCTGAGGTTGAGAGACTCGGTATGCTTGCCGCTTGCGCCTCGATCATCACGCGCGCGAAACATTACCTGGACTTCGCTTTCATCATCATCATCATCAGCTTTCGGCAGCATCAGCGCGCTCACTTTCGCCAGACCGTAACGATTGGTCTTGACGGTGCGGAGTGAAATCTCCGGCCGCGGTTCGTCTTCTTCCCACAGGCGGCTGATCGCCACATCGCATGACGCCGGCGTGCCGTCCGCATAAGAAGTCGAGACGTAAAACTCCACCGGGAAGTCGCGCGCCTGACGCCAGCTTGGGCCGATGACATAAACGTGGATAGCATCTTTGGTGACGCGCAGATCGAAGCGCCGCTGTTCAGTCCGATTAGTCGCCGGATCGGTTAAGTACGCGGCGAAAGTCAGATCGGCATAACGCGAATAGTCTTCGTCCTTTAGTTTCGCGTGCTCTTCGCTGAGATTGATGTGGGCGATAAACTTGCCGTCGCTGTCTGTGTCGCCTTCGTAATTGTCGCCCTCTTCCGTTTCGTACTTCTGCTCGCGGTAGTTCCAATGGCGCTCAGTTTCGCGCACGACGCGGACGTGCCCGCGTTTCACAGGCTGGCCAAACAGGTAGTCGGCGCGCACTTCGACCTTGGCATTCTGATCGGCAAGATAGTATGGGCGATCGGGCTTCACATTCACGGTGAAGTTCGGCAGATCGTAGCGGCTAATCTTTACGGTCGTACCGCCGTACGCGTCTTCGTACTTGTCGCTGTCGAGTTTGACTTCGATGCGATAGTCGCCCAACCGCGCGTTCTCGGGAATCTGCCAGTCGGCGCTGGCCACGCCAAAGCGCGACGACGTGATCTCTATGCGGAAAGTGGTTGACGACTCGGGATCGGAAACGGTGAGCGTTCCTTTCTGATTGGCCAGGGCGTGCCGGGCTGTATCGAACATCAGAATTCGGGTGTGCAAAGTCTGGCCAGGCTGGTATAGCGGTTTGTCGCTGCTGACCATAATTTGAGTTTCGCGGTCGATCTCGACTTCGGAATCGGCACTCACTGTTAGAATTCCGCGGCTCGCGGTAACTTTGATGTCGCCATCGTCGTCTTCAAGGTCGCTCGGAATCTGAAAATCAAGCGTGGCGAAGCCGTTCGCATTTGTGCGTGCTGACTGCTTCAACGCGATGTCGTCGCGGTCATAGCCGTCGAATTTCAATTCCGCGTCGATAGTTACGCCGCCCACCGGTCTGGCAGTCAGGGGATGCGCTGTCTTAACGCGTAAACGATAGGCTGCACCTTCGTGCCCTTTTCGTGAGGTCGCGACGCTAAGCGCAAAAATGTCCGGCGTGATTTCCGAAAACGAAATTACGTTGCTGGATGTGTCGAACTGTGATGAAGCTGCCGGTGTAACTTGATAACGTAGCCGATACCAAAGCAGTTCGCGCGTGTCGGTGGCGGCTTTGCCGGTCAGCCACAGCGCAATTGGAATCGCAAGTTCGTTCCTGCCGGATTTAAGTTGGAACTCGCGCGCGGCTGTGGCGCGATTCGCTCCGTCGGTGTCCAACAGTTCCAGTTGCACGCGCGCATCGACCGGCTGTCCGAGCGCGTTCTGAACCGGCAAAACGACGTGCGTGCCTTGCTCGTCAAACAGGACTTTGATTGCGGACTCGTCAACGCGAACAGCCAGGCTGGCGCGCGATAAAGGCGAAAGCAAAAACAAAAGCGCAAGGGAAAACAGGAAGAGAAGCCACGTGCGACTCATATTGCCTCCGGGCAAATTCTGTTTAGCAGGCGGACTTGTCTGCCGACGGGACAAAGTCCCACCTCTAAACGAGCGAACTTGAAATTCATTTGCGAGCCTGGAGAGATGCTCGACGTTAGACCGTATATCGTCGACAAAAGTAATTCTGTCGACTACCACTCACAGCCTGGGGAGAAACTTCGAGATTTGCGCGTGAGATGAAATCGTTCTGATGTTGGTTGTCGTGCGGAGAAAATAATTCTTCGCAGTTTGATCCGAATAATTGGATCGGAAAATTTGGATCGTTCGCGGTAACAAGTTAAAGCGCCCGCGCAATGTGCGCGGCGACGCGCGCGTTGTTTTCCAGCAGCGCGATGTTCGCGCGCAGCGTGGCGCCTCCGCTGTGTTCAGACATGCGCGCGAGCAGGAAGGGCGTGAGGTCGCGGCCCGTGACCTTCTCGCGCTCGGCTTGTGCTATTGAATCGTCCAGCACGCGCGCGAGCAGATCGGCGTCCACTTCTGCTTCCGCGGGAACAGGCACGGTCACCAATAGCGCTGACTCCATCGCCAATTTCCGTTGCGCTCTGAAAATCTTGACGACCTCTTCCGCCCGATCACAGCGGACATCAACGGGCAATCCACTTCGCCTGGAATAGAAACCCGGCATTTCATCACAGCCATAGCCAACGAGAGTCACACTATGCGTCTCGAGCCATTCGCGCGTTGCCGGCAAATCCAAAACAATCTTCGCGCCCGAGCAAACAACAACCATCGGTGTGCGCGCGAGCTCGGGCAGATCAGCCGAGACATCCGGCAACGATCCGCGATGAACGCCGCCGATACCTCCGGTCGCGAACAATTTGATTCCAGCGCGATGCGCAATCCAAATCGTCGCCGCAACTGTTGTCGCCCCATTCCAGCCACGCGCAATTGCGACGGGCAGGTCGCGAGTACTGAGTTTCTTTACCCCTTCAGAGTTGGCGATGAGTTCGCGTTCTTTCTGATCGAGGCCCACGCACAACTTGCCGTCCAACACCGCAACAGTGGCTGGCGTTGCGCCTTCCGCGCGAACGATTTCTTCAATCGCGCACGCCGTTTCCAGGTTTTGCGGCTGTGGCAGACCGTGCGCGATGACCGTCGATTCCAGAGCAACTATCGGCCGATTGGCATCCAGCGTCGATTTCACGTCCGTGTTTATTTGCAAATAAGGGTTCATCACCTATGCTTTGCTTGCGGAATGAGCAGGCAAATTACCGTACAAAGTCCGGATGATCCAGAGATTTCGGAACTCTTAGGGTAACCAAAACGTGTCTTAAATCGTCTAAGATGCTGACACAACCGCTCTCCGCCTTTTCGTCGAGGAAAAACCATGAAGAGTAATCGCATCATTCGTTCCTTCTCAGTTGCCGCCATACTGATGCTCGCCGGCGCTGCCACGCACGCGCAGGACGCAACCACACCCGACCCCGCGAAGCAGCAGGAAGAAAAAGCGAAGCTGGAAAGCAAGGCTATCACGCTGCTTGAACAGGTCGTCAGCGAAGCGCAGGCCTTGAAGCTTCCCGAGAATCGCATTCGCGTGCAGATTATCGCGGGCGATCTCTTGTGGGATCGCAGCGCAGCGCGAGCGCGCGGGTTTTTCACTGATGCGGGCGCGGTGCTCAGTCAAATGATGATCGATACGGATGCTTCCGATCGCGAAGACTTCCAAACGCTGACGCGTCTGCGTCAGGAGTTAGTGCTCAGCGCCGCGCGTCACGATGCAGAGCTCGGCTATCAACTGCTGCGGCAGACTCAGCCGCCCGCGAATACGAACGCGGGGAACCGGCGACGCGGCGGCTTTCCCGAAGTAGATATGCTCGAACAGAATCTGTTGGCCGTAATCGCCACCACCGATCCGAAGGTGGCTTACCAAAAAGCATCGGAAGCGCTCGACAAAGGTGAGTATCCCAGTTCGCTGGCGCGCGTGCTCGCGCAACTGCAAAGCAAAGACGAAGAAGCCTTCAAGAAGCTCACTGATAAAACTCTGAGCCGTCTCACTTCCGATAACCTTTTGTCGACGACGCAAGCGACGGGCGTGGCGATGAGTCTGTTGCGCGCCGGTCCGCAACTCACGAGCAGCGCAACCGCGACAACCAGCGCTACCCAAACGACGAATACCGTAAGCTCGCGTAATGCGCCGGTGCTGAACGAGTCTTCATATCACGATCTACTTGATCGCGTAGTCACTGCGGCGTTGACCGCAACGCCGCGAACCAACGCGAATGGTGGCGGTGGCAATCAGCGTCGCGCAGTGCGGCAGGGGGTCGTCATCGGCTCGATGGATGGTGGCGGCGTGTGGACGAGTGACGGCACACCTGAGCCGCAGACACCGGCTGATCCCGCGCAGGTGCAACAAAACAACGCGCGCATGCTCTTGCGAAATTTACAGGGAATGCTCACGCAAGTCGATCAGTACTTGCCGGAGCGCAGCCAGGCAGTGCGACAGAAACTTTCGGAAATGGGCATGGGCAACAATTCCATGGCTGACTTCGCAAATCAAATGCGCAATGTGATGCAGCAAGGCGACAGCGAGAGTCTCGCAGCCGCGGCTGCTAACGTGCCCGGGCCGCTTCAGTCAAGACTTTATCAGGAAGCAGCCGAACGAGCGGTGGCTGAGGGCAACATCGATCGCGCGCAGCAAATTGCGAACGATCACCTGGATGAAAATGGACGCACAGCGATCACGCAAGCCATCGACTTCAAAAAGCTTACGACCAACGTATCGAGCGACAATTTGGCCGAGATCAGACAAAAGCTCGCGGCGCTGCCGTCTGACGCCGATCGCGTCAAGTACCTCGCTGACCTTGCGACCGCCACACAGAAAGATAATCCGAAGCTGGCGCTTAAGTTTGCCGAAGATGCGCGCGCGCTTGTCGGTAAACGCGCGACAATCTACCGGGACATGGAAAACCAGTTGCGGGTTGCCGAGCTGTTTGCTTCCATCGATCCAAAGCGCAGCTTTGACGTGCTCGAACCGGGCATCGCACAACTGAATGAGCTGCTGGCGGCGGCGCAAGTGCTAAATGGATTCGAAGTTGAAGTGTTTCGTGATGGCGAGTTGCCGCTTCAGGGTGGCAGCGAGTTAGGCTCGATGATCTCACGCTACGGTCAGCAACTGGCATCGCTGTCAAAACTCGATTTCGAGCGCGCGCAGATTACTGCTGACCGCTTCCAATTTGCCGAGCCACGTCTGATGGCGAAGCTGGCAATAGTTCAAGGCGCATTCGGCGTGCGACCGTCGACGTTCGACAATCAGCGATTCAACTTTAGGTTTATGACGAGGTAAGTGTCGCGCGTGCGGGGTGATGGCCGTAGCGTGCAGTAATTCCCAATAACGAGGGCTATCAACTAATCCGACCGGCGAATAACAGTAATTGTCGTAGCGGCTTTCTAACTCCTACGCTCGACGCCCTAATTTTTCTGCGCGTGCAGTTTTTCCGCCGCAATCTTGATTACTTCTTGCACTCGCTGAGCCCAATAGGCCCAGTTGTGATTACCCGGTAGCTGGCGATACTCGTGCGGAATTTTCTTGAAATAGAGTAAGCCGGCGAACCTCGCGTTCTGGCCGAGGAACAGGTCTTCGGTGCCGCAGTCAAAATAAAAGTAGGGCAGCGACGCGACGCGCGACGGTTGCATGCTTCGGACCATGAACTCGAGATCGTTGGCGATGCGTGTCCCGGAGTCTTCGGGTCCGAGGACGCTCGCGATCGAATCCCGAATGGCTGCGGGATATTTCAAATCGTTTTGGCTCGCCGTAGCTATGGTCAACGAGCCGCTGATCGACGCCGCAAAGACGAAACTCTCCGGATACTTCAAGCCAAACTTCACAGCGCCATAACCGCCCATCGAGAGCCCCGCCACGGCACGGCCGTAGCGCGTTTCGATCGTGCGATAGCGCTTCTGCACGTCGGGGATCAGCTCCTTCATGAAATAACTTTCGTACTTGTCGCTCGGCACCGTCGCACTGTCCGTGTACCAGCCGTCGTTTCCTTCCGGCGTGACGACAATTATCCGATACTGCGCGGCGTAATCAGCAACATTCGTTTTCGTCACCCAGTCGGTGTAGTGGCCCATCAACCCGTGCAACAGATACAGCACGGGATACCGAGTCGTAAGCGATCTCCGATAGTGGGGCGGCAGGATGACGCTGTAAGGAAGCGTCTTGCCCGTCAGCGTGCTGTGAAACTGAATCGTTTCGACTGAAGCAGATGAGAGATGGCGCTGTTGAGCGGGGGCTGCAGAATCCCGATTTATCGGGATAGCAAACGCGTAATTGTGCGCAGCAAGAATTGGGCAGAACAGAACAGCAGTGAACGCGGCGACCAACCCGAAACAAGTTGCAAGCGGCGTTCGTTTCATGAGCGTGAAATTACCTGCTGGCTACCGCAAGCCGTTCTGTACCTGTAGCCACGATTGATAAATTTGCTTCTGTTGTTCGTTCGCCGATGGCAATTGGAAGATTCGGTACGGCGCTTCAACGCGGCTGCCTAACTTGACCTCAAACGTTCGCAGATCGTCATTCCGAAAAACTGTCACGCGAATGACGCTGCCCAGCGGCTTGCCACGAATCAACTTTTCAAAGAGTTCCTTGCTCACGCGCTCGCCGTCAAGCGCGACTATTTGATCCTTGGCGTTCAAGCCTTGCTCATACGCCGGGGTACCGGCCCGAACGCTCTTGATTGTAAGTACACCGTTAGTCTCTTCGAGATCAGCGCCCAGGTAGCTGGTTGCCGGCACAAGCATCATCTCCGTGGCGCCGGTTGTGTTAAGCCGCAAGCCCGCCGCCGAGAGGAATTGATCGTAAGGCAGCTCTTCACGACCGCGAATATATCGCGCAAAAAATTCTTCAAGGCCGCCTCCCGCTGCCGTCTCGCAAACTTTCTGAAAATCCGCGGGCGTGTAGTTCCGGCCCTTTTTGAAGAAATCGTTGTAGAGCATTCGCATCACGTCGTCGAGCGATTTCGAGTTGTTTGACCGGCGACGAATCTCCAGATCGAGCAGCATGCCCAACAGTTCGCCTTTGTCGTAATAAGAGATTTGGGAATTTACCGAATTCTCGTCCGGCCGGTAGTACTTAATCCACGCGTCAAAGCTAGCCTCTTCGGCACTCATCACATGGCGGCCCGGTGTGTTTTGAAAATCCTCAATCTGCTGGGCGAGGTGCGCAAGATATTCTTCAGCCGAAATCAGACCGGCCCTTCGCAGCATCAGATGGCTGTAGTATTCAGTGATGCCTTCGGCGACCCAAAGCAGCCGCGTGTAATTCTCTTTCGTGTAGTCGAACGGGCCGAGCGCGTCGGGCCGAATCCGCTTGACGTTCCAAAGGTGAAAAAACTCATGCGCGACCAACGCCCCGAAGCGGCGATAACCGTCTTCGTCACTGAAAGCAAAACGCCGAAATCCGAGCGCCGTTGAATTTAAGTGCTCGAGTCCGCCACCTGTGTTCGCACGCAGATGCAAAATGAAGGTGTAGTCGCGATAAGGAATGTCTCCGAACATTCCGACTTCGGCTTCGACGATCTTCTGCACATCGTTCCGCATGCGCGCCGGATCGTAGTTGCCCTGGCCGTCGATGACGATGCGGTGCGGCACGCCGCGCACTTCGAACTTACGCTCTTTGAAATCGCTAACTTCAAACGGCGAATCGTAAAGGATGTCGAAATTTTCAGCGCGAAAAGTGTTTGCCTGGCCTGAAACCGGCGGTAAACCGGTCGCCACCTTCCAGCCATTTGGCGCGACGACGCGCAGTGTCGAGGGCACATTTAGTTTTCCGTCCGGATACATCAGCAACGCCGCGTTGTTCCAGAAAGCATGATCCGAATTCATCTCGTTCGTGCGCACGGTAAGCTCGTTTGCATAGACGCGATAGGTTACGCGCACATCGCGCGCATTATTAGTCTTGATTCTCCACGAGTTCTTATTAATCTTTTCCCATTCCAGTGGATGACCTGATGCGTCCGTAGCAGCAAAATCCTGCACGTGTCGCTCGAACTCGCGAATCAAATATGAGCCCGGCGTCCACACTGGCATCACCAGGACATCTTCACTGACGAACGTCGCACCTTGTTCAGAAATTCGCATTTCAACCTCAAGCAGATGAGTCTGAGGCTTCGACATCGAAACGGTGAAGGAAATCTTTGTCCCGCCATTCTGACCGCCGGTTCGCGCGAACGACGCGGAAGCAAACAGGAGCACAAAAGCAATTAGAAAATATTTAGATTCACGCATAAGAATCTCGTCAATTAATCGAGAAATCGAGCGGCCAGATGTTACTACCAATGCACAAGTTTCAGAACCGCGAGCGATAGCTACCGGATCGGCCTGGCTGTTTTGAGTTGACCTAATGATCCGGTTGCTACCGCTCGCGGTTCTGACACCTACTAGCCGACAGACCGCAAACAGATTTATAGTTGCTGCGTTCCATCCAAGACAGTCGAAAGGTGGCGGTCACATGTTTCGTAGACTGACTTCAACCTCTGCTTCCTGGGCTCCGTTTCCATTGCGATTGGCGTTAGGCGTCGCATTTATCGGGCACGGCGCTCAGAAAGTGTTCGGATCGTTCGGCGGACCAGGCTTCAAGCAGTTCACTTCTTTTCCCGCCCCGTTTTCATTCATGCGACCCTCCGCCGCGTGGATGGGCGCCGCGGCATTCGCGGAATTGGTTGGCGGCGGGCTGATGCTGCTGGGTTTGTTTACTCGAGTCGGCGCCTTTCTGATTACCTGTGTCATGCTGACGGCAATCTTCGGCGTGCTCTGGCCGAAATTCTTTGCACCCGAAGGAATGGAATTGGCGATGGCGTTTCTCGCGATGGCGTTGGCATTGCTGATTCTCGGCGGCGGACAATTGTCGGCTGATCGATTGATCGGCGGACGACGGTAACAGCCAGTAAATCGTAAATAGTAAATCGTGAATAGATCGACCCTGCGTTAGCGGATCGTCTATTTACTATTTACGATTTACGATTCACGAGTCATGAAGCGCTCACCCCTACTCGTCATCTTCATCACGGTCTTCATCGATCTCGTCGGGTTTGGGATCGTCATTCCGGTGCTGCCTTTCTATGCGGAAGGCACGAAGTTCGGCGCGACGCCCCGCGAAGTCGGGCTGCTCTTTGCCTCGTATTCAGTAATGCAACTTATTTTTGCGCCCGTGCTTGGCCGGCTCTCAGACAAGTATGGGCGGCGGCCGGTGCTTTTGTTCAGCTTGCTGGGAACCTGTGTTGGATTTTTGATTCTTGGATTTGCGACGACGCTGTGGATGTTGTTCCTCGGCCGGATTATCGATGGCATTTCCGGCGGCAACATCTCGACCGCGCAGGCCTACATCGCCGACGTTACGACGAAAGAAGATCGCGCGAAGGGAATGGGGTTGATTGGCGCCGCCTTTGGTCTCGGATTTGTTTTCGGTCCGGCGATTGGCGGCATCCTGAGTCGCTGGGGAATCAACGTTCCGTTTCTGTTTGCGAGCGGCTTGGCGTTAGCGAACGCCGTGCTGCTCTATTTCACTTTGCCGGAAACGATCACGCCTGATCATCCCGCGCGAGTTTCGGCCGCCACCGGTCGCAGTTGGCGCCGCCTGATCAGTTCGCTGCAAAACCCGCGTCTCGCCCTCGTGCTGGCGATTTACTTTCTTTCGATCGTTGCCTTCTCGATTATGACCGCGTCGTTTTCATTGTTTCTGATGTTTCGGTTCGGTTACGACGCTTTTCATAACGGATGGGTGTTCGCTTTCGTCGGGATCATTTCTGCGATCGTTCAGGGCGCGTTAATCGGCAAGCTCGTGAAGCGTTTCGGCGAGCCGGCCCTCGTGATCACCGGCAGCTTGTTGTTTACGGCGAGCCTGTTCGCCAGCCCCTTCATCGGGCCGACGATCGGCGTAATCGGAATTCTGCTGACCGGTGCTCTTTCTGCAATCGGCAACGCTTTGAATGCGCCGACGCTGACGAGCCTGGCGTCAAAGAGTGTGGATGAAAAGGAGCAGGGAGCCATCATGGGCGTCGCGCAATCGGTGGCCAGCCTGGCGCGTGCGGTCGGCCCGTCAATCGCCGCGTTTTTGATCTACAGCGTCGTTGCCCATGTCGGTTTTGACGCACGACCGCACCACATGAGTGACGCTTCAATTTTCCGCACGTTCTGGACTGCGGCGGGAATACAGTTCGTCGCGTTTCTGGTCGCTATCTATTTCGCGCGCGTCCACCGGCGGGAATATTCAGCGGCTGAACTTGTCGAGGCCGCTTGAGAGAAATTCTGCCAGTTCACCTTGAGTCGGCAACGCAGCTCGTCCACCTAACTTGCGACACTTCAAAGCAGCAACCGCGTTGCCAAGCTTCGTGCACTCTTCCAAATCTTCGCCGCGCAGCATCCCAAAAATGAAGCCGGCGTGAAAGGCATCGCCGGCGCCCGTCGTATCGCGACAACCGCCGGGAACAGCGAACGCCGGCGATTCGATGAATTGTCCTTCACAGTAGATCATTGCGCCGCGTGCGCCGAGTGTCGCGCCGATAATCGTGCAACCGTAACGCGCTTTCGTTTCGATTAGCGACGCACGCAGGTCGCTAATGCCTGTCAACCGATGCGGAAATTCCGACGAAGTGATCAGCACATCGATCAGCGGTAGCAAATCGGTCAGCCCTTCATAGATGTTATCGATGTCCGCCGTGACGATTGCGCCGGCTGCATGTGCCGCACGCGCCATCGCTGCACACGCCAGCGGATCGTGCGCGTCAATGTGCAGTACACGACCGCGACAAGCTAATTCGATCGGCGCTTCGTCGGCTTGATAAGCCAGCCGCTCGTCGCGGTCCCAGATAATGGTGCGCTCGCCGGATCGCCCGTCGATGATGATGAACGCGAGCTGGTTCGTCGCACCCTCGATTGTCTCGGCATAATCGAGATTCACCCCTTCCCTTGCCAACGAATCGCGACCGAAATTGCCTGCTTCGTCCGCGCCAAACCTTCCCGTGTACGCGGTTGTCATCCCGAGCCGCCGCAGCGCAACCATGGCGGTCGCTGTCTGGCCGCCGGCGGATTTTTCATGTTCAGTGAAACGGATTTTCGTGTCGAACTCGGGATATTGAGGCACGACGATCAAGTGATCGACAGCGTTCAGACCAAAGCCGACGGCGTCGAAATCACGTTCACCCGGTAGTTGCAGAGGGATTCGCACGTCAGTTCTTCAATCGGCTATCATAATTGAAAAGGAAGTTTGCCACATTTGCCACTGAGACACAGAGACACGGAGCAGATTTCGCCTCTTATTTTTTTTCACTTTGTTCTCTCTGTGCCTCTGTGTCTCTATGGCTAAAAATTTTACGCAGTGACGCTCGAAGAAAAACTCAAAGAGATTCCGCGCGCGCCGGGTGTCTATCTGCACAAGGACGCCACGGGAAAGATCATTTATATCGGCAAAGCGAAGAACTTGCGCAATCGCGTGCGCTCGTATTTCCAGGCCGGTCGCGCCGGCGATTTCGGCTACGGCATCAAGACCGAAGAGCTCGTCCGGCAAATCTCGGACGTCGAATTCATCGTTACGGATAACGAAGCCGAGGCCTTCATACTGGAAGCGTCACTCGTCAAGAAGCATCAACCCTATTTCAATTACAAACTAAAGGACGACAAGTCTTATCCGCACTTGAAACTTACTGTCAACGAGCCTTTTCCGAAATGCGTGATCACGCGGCGCATTCAAAACGACGGCGCGCTTTACTTCGGACCATTTCTACCGGCGGCGATGGCGCGGAAGACGATCGATTTGATCAATCGCACGTTTCAACTGCGCACCTGCGACATTGAAATTGACGGTAAAGCGCCGCGGCCGTGTCTCGAATATCACATCAAGCGCTGTCTCGGGCCGTGCGTCAAAGGACTCTGCACACCGGAAGAATATCAGGAAGCGGTGCGCGACGTGCGCATGCTGCTCGAAGGCCGTAACACGGAACTCGCCGACAAACTTGAAGCGCGAATGCTGCATGCTTCCGAAGACATGCGTTATGAGCTGGCAGCAAAGTATCGTGACCTGCGCAAGACGGTCATCAAACTTTCCGAACAGCAAAAGATGGCAACGACATCGGAAAGCGACATCGACATCTTTGGTTACTATCGCGAAGGCCGGCGGCTGGCGCTGCAACTCTTCACGATGCGCGAAGGCGATATCGTCGGCCGGCGTGAATTCTTTTGGGAAGATTTGCCGGAAGATGATTTCAATCCGGCGGAATTCCTGAGCGAAGTCCTTTCACAGTATTACAGCAGCGCCGACGGCGCGAGTATTCCCGCGGCCGACCTGCAAACAAAGGATGTGCGCCTGTCGTTCATGCCGCGCGAGATTCATGTGCCCATTGATTTTGAAGATCGCGAACTGCTCGAGCGTGCGTTAAGCGAGCGCAAGGGCCGGCGCGTTCACATCCTCGCGCCGCAACGGGGCGAAAAGCGCGACATGATCGATCTCGTCGAGAAGAATGCGAAGCTCGCCTTTGAACAGCGCTTCCGCGTGTTGAAGCCAGATATGAAACGCGTGCTCGAAGAGATGCAGGAGACACTCGAGCTGCCGCGATTTCCGGCACGAATTGAGTCTTTTGACGTTTCGCACATTCAGGGCGCCGAGAATGTGGCCGGCATGGTCGTCTGCGAAAACGGAAAGATGAATCGCAACGAGTATCGCAAGTTCAAGATTCGCTGGGTCGAAGGCGCGAACGATTTCGCGTCGATGCACGAAGCCGTGCTGCGCCGTTATCGCCGCGTGCGTGATGAAGAAAAGGCTTTGCCTGATTTGATTATGATCGATGGCGGCAAGTCGCAACTGAGCGCCGCCGCCGAAGCGATGCGCGAACTCGATCTTGAAGCAGTGCCGATGATTGGTGTGGTCAAGCCGCCGCTCCATCACAACCAGGTTGCCTATCTGTTAGTGAAAGGCCGCGAAGACGAGCCAATCTATCTCGATTCGTATTCACCAGTCTTGCGCTTGATTCAAATGATTCGCGACGAGACGCATCGCTATGCGGTCACTTATCATCGCAAGCGGCGCGAGCTGCGCGATTTCACTTCTGAGTTGTCAGCAATTCCCGGCGTGGGCGAGAAACGCAAGACGCGCCTGCTGCGTCACTTTGGATCGATTCACAAAATCTCGGAGGCCAGCGTCGACGAACTCGCGCCCTTTGTTGGCCGCAAGACGGCGACTGAGATCGTCGAACACTTTGCGCGCCAACGCGCGCTGGCGGAAGGAGCGAACGCAGCCTAGTGATTTCCCAAAAGTGTGCGGCTTTTGGCGGCCAGCATTGTCACGCGCGCGAAAGCGCAGATTTGAACCATGGAACGCTGCAGGTCATAAAATGTCTTGCCCGGAGGATAGGTCATGAGTTGGCTTGAACTAGTTAAGACAACCTTTGGTCCGCTCGTAGGAGCGGCGATCGCACTTGCAGCTATTTGGATAAAAGAATTCGCCGAGCGTAAGAGAGCTATTCAAGATTGGTATGAAGAATCATATATCGAGGACGGGGTCGATCACCTGATTTCCTATGCGCTCCTGATGGAATTCACGTTGATGGATATACAAAGTTTTGAAAAAGGTAAATCTTTTCTGGCTCATGACGAGATTCAAATGGTTCCGACAAAATCGATTGTTAAACTTCAGACAGTTCTTCAGACTGAGGTATTTACGATCTTATTTCCTGCTCTATTTATCTCCGTTAGAACTTTATCGGAAGAGGACGCCGAACCGGAAGAAGTCAAAGCGATAATAGGAGTTGCGCATGAGTTACACGCGGGACTTTTTGATCTACGCAAAGAATTGCTGAAGATCAAAGTTAAGCGCAAGGCGGAAATTTATGGTATTTCACAAAAACCCGAGATTTTGTCTGCGCTCGCTCGCACCGAAACAAAAGTTGAAGAGGCGCGGATGAGAGTTGTTGAGGTAGAAGACAAACTAATGAAATCTGACGATAGGCCCGCGAAGAGGCATAGAGCGATGAGGACCAAATTGAGAAAACATGCTCGAACAGTGAAATAAGGTAAGTGCCAGCGACAGTAATCGATAAAAAGGGGACCCCATGAATCGCGAAGATCAATTCATTCCACACTTAATCGTCCACGACGGCATGGCCGCGCTCAAGTTTTACAGAGAAGTTCTGGGCGGCGAAGAAGGCCACAACATGATTGCGCCGGACGGCAAGCGTTTGATGCACGGCGAAATAATTTTCGACAGTCACAAGCTGGTCCTCAGCGACGAATTCACGGCGGCGGAAGGTGGCGTATGCAAGACGCCGCAAACGCTCGGCGGTACGTCCGTGCGCATCACGCTACAGACCGACGATGCAGATGCGGTCGTCGAGCGGGCGGTGGCGCGCGGCGCGAAAGTTGTTATGCCGGTCCAGGACATGTTCTGGGGTGCGCGTTACGGACAGATCGAAGATCCGTTCGGCCATATCTGGGGAATTAATCAACAGTTAAAAGAGATGACGCGAGACGAGAAGAACGCGGCGGTGAAAGAGTCCTTTGCGAAGGGGAAATAAAACGCAAGAGATCCGCAGATTGCGCAGATTCCACAGATTAACTAATCGGCTGGAAGGCGACTCCGCGTCTTTCTTTTCATCTGCGAAATCTGTGTAATCTGCGGATGCGAGTTAGCTTTCTTTCTTCGGCCGCTCGTTGGCTTTCAAGACTCGTTTTCGCAACCTGATTGATTTTGGCGTGACTTCGACAAGTTCGTCGTCGGCGATAAACTCCAGCGCTTCCTCCAGTGAAAGGTCTTTAACCGGCACCAGACGCATCGCTTCGTCCGATCCGGACGCGCGCATGTTCGTCAGCTTCTTTTCCTTGATCGCGTTAACGTCCAAATCGACCGCGCGCGCGTTCTCGCCGATGATCATGCCTTCGTACACGCGCGTGTTCGGACGAATGAACAGGCTGCCGCGCTCCTGCAAATTGTAAAGCGCATACGTTGTCGATTCGCCCATGCGATCCGCGACCAACGAGCCTGTGCCGCGCCCCTTCATCTCGCCCATCCATCGGTCGAAACGCAGGAAGATCGTGTTCAGCAAGCCAGTTCCTTTCGTTTCGGTAAGAAACTCGCCGCGAAAACCAATCAGGCCCCGCGATGGCGTTTCGAATTCGAGCCGCACGCGACCCGTGCCGTGATTGACCATTTTGGTCATCTGGCCTTTGCGACGACCCATCGCTTCGGTGACGACACCGATAAATTCTTCCGGACAATCAACCACCACCTGCTCGATCGGCTCCTGCAATTCGCCGTTGATTCGGCGAGTAATGACTTCCGGTTTGGAAACCTGCAATTCATATCCTTCGCGGCGCATCATCTCGATCAGGATGGCGAGTTGAAGCTCGCCGCGTCCGGAGACTTTGAATTGATCCGGCGACGCGGTTTCTTCCACGCGAATCGCGACGTTGCCGAGCACTTCTCGATCCAGACGTTCTTTGATTTGACGGGAAGTCACGAATTGACCTTCCGTTCCGGCAAACGGAGAGTTGTTCACGCTGAAGATCATCGAGATCGTAGGTTCATCGACCGCGATGGGCGGCAAGGACCGAGGGTTATCGGGATCGGTAATCGTCTCGCCGATGTTGATTCCCTCGACGCCCGCCAGCGCCACGATCTCGCCGACGCCTGCGCTTTCTGCGGGTTCACGTTTCAGGCCTTCGAAAATGTAAAGCTCCTTCACTCGCGTTTTCTGCAACGCGCCGTTCCGTCCGGCGATGGCGATTTCCTGGTTCTTCAGTATCTCGCCGGAAAAGATTCGGCCAATCGCCAGGCGCCCGACATATTCGTTGTAATCGATATTGGCGACCAGCAATTGCAAAGAGTCGTCGCGCGTCGCATGCGGTGCGGGAATCGTTTCGATAATTTGATCGAAGAGCGGCTTCAGGTTCGCGGATGAATCATCGAGTTTCTTTTTGGCGATGCCCTGCCGCGAGATGGCGTACAAGATGGGAAAGTCAATCTGCTCGTCAGTCGCGTCGAGGTCCAGGAACAATTCGTAAATTTCATTAACGACTTCTTCGGGCCGCGCGTCCTGCCGGTCGATTTTGTTGACGACGGCGATGGCCGGCAGACGAGCTTCCAGAGCTTTCCTTAGAACGAAGCGCGTTTGCGGCAAACAGCCTTCCGCGGCATCGACGAGGAGCATTACGCCATCCACCATTTTCAAAACACGTTCGACTTCGCCGCCGAAGTCAGCGTGGCCTGGCGTGTCGACGATATTGATTTTGTAATCGCCGTAACGGACCGAAGTGTTCTTGGCCATGATGGTGATGCCTCGCTCACGCTCGAGGTCCATCGAGTCCATCACGCGTTCGACGATGGTTTCGTTGTCACGATACGTACCCGCCTGCTTCAGCATCGCGTCGACCAGGGTAGTCTTGCCATGATCGACGTGGGCGATAATTGCGATGTTGCGAATCTTGCTGGTTTGCATTTAACGGTGATGCCTTGTTAAGAATTTCGTGATCAGGGCAAACGAGAAGAATAAGAGGCAAGAAAGGAAAGAGCAACTTGCGGGCTTCGCTCCGTTAGGAGCGAGATATTTATAGAACGACAAGAACGCAAATGAAATAAGCTCCATAGGAGCGGAATAATGGCACTCCTATGGAGCCAAATCTAAATGGTCACCGGCTCTATAAATATCTCGTCCCTACGGGACGAAATCCGAAAAGCCTTGACCCGACCTTATCGATTCGGAGTTGCTTGCGTCGCCGGCATGCCCTTCATCGGAATCGGGAGTCTGCCGTCCGCGCCTTTCGTTAACGCGACGAACTCACGATCGGTGCGAATTGATTCAAACACGGCATCGACGCGTGCTTCCATCATCTCTTTCGCGCGGACGGCTTGATAGCGCTCGTACCTGAAGAAATGACGCCGCAGCAACGCGAGCGCGCGATCGCGTTGGCCGTTCTGGGCAAAGATTGCCGCCAGGTTGTAGGACGCGGGCATCAGATTCATGTTCGCTCGCGCAATCTTCAAAGCCTCTTCCTTCTTTCCATTGGCAGCCATGAACACGGCCGCAAACACCAGGTTGTAAGGATCTTTCGGATCGAGCGCCAAGGCCTGCTCAGTGTAAGCATTGCCTTTGACGGGATCGCCTTCCGAATTCCAGTAGACGGCCAGGTTTCGATAAGCGAGCGCCAGCGGATATTCAGTGACCGCTTGTTCCATCAACGCCAGGCCCTTCTTGAATTCGCCGTCGTGAATTGTCATCTTGCCAAGTCCATGCAGTGCGACTGAGCGCGAAAGGGGATCGGCCGGCATGTTAAGAATGGCTTCGAAAACTTCGCGTGCCTTATCCCAGTCGCCGATGTTGTGGCGATAGTTCTCGCCGAGGTATCGCAGCGGTGTCGGATCGGCGGGATCCATTCGGTGGGCTTGCGTGTAAAGCTTTTCGGCCAGCACGTAGCGCGCGTTCATTTCGGCAATCAGGCCGCGACGCATCACGCGCTCAATCGCTGCGCTTTGCCGCGGTTCGAACACCGGCGTCTGTGGAATGATTGCGCCGACGTCGGTCACGCCTAACGCTTTCAATTGTTTCTGTGCATCTTTCGCCTTCTTCGGAAACAGGCACTTCTGATCGAGTACTGATTTGTACATCGCAATTGCGCCATCTTTGTCGCCGCCGGCGGCTTTGCCTGCGGCCTCTTTCATTCGCGCAGTAATGTCGCCTTCGCGTTGCTTCATTTCCGTGTCAACTAGTTTCTCGACGTCGGCCACTTTTAACTTCCCGTCTTTGTTCTCGACTTTGTTGACTGGATTGCCGTCCGGCTTTGCCAGCACTGCCACGGGAAGGTTCGAATCACCGACCAGTTCGTTCGCGTGCGGCGTGCGTCCGTCTGCCAGCTCCATCGAAACGCACTGCGAAGCATACAAAGAAAGGATGCGCGACTCGCGCAGGCTTGAGAGTCTGACTTCATCAACTGAACCGGGGAACCAGTACAGGACGAGGCCGCTCGCCGGCGGATCGCCCGGTTTGCGCATCTTCCATGGCACGGGGTACGTCGGGGCATTCGAACCACCGCCTCCGCCACCGTTGCTCATTCCACCCCCGCCGCCACCACCGCCACCTCCGCACGTGGCAAATGACGATTGGGCAGACACAAGCGTGAGGAGCGCGATAGCGATTAAGCGATAGAAGTGTGTTTTCATGGTGCGCGATTATATCACTACGGATTTGATTGGGCGCCTAGCCTCCCCGTCCGTTTCCGGAGAAGTAAGCGTGAACCAAGGTCAGACTATTTCACTGCAGTAGATGTTACGGCGGGCCGTTGGGTTGACCGCAATTTTGGAGCGTGCTGCTTTACGAGGCATAACTCGCGTAAACGCTCTTCAATTGGTCGAGAAAGTTGCGGCGGTCGATGACGTAGTAAAGTTTGACGGGCTCCGCGGCGATTTGTTCGGGTTCGGGTAAGTCCGCTTTTGGTTTGCTGGTTTTCTTCGATTTGCTGGCGCGTTTCTTTGAAGTTTTCTTCGCCGCTTTGTTCGCGGCTTTCTGGCTAACACCCGCCGAACCGGCACGCGACCAGTCATGCGTCGCCGCCAGATGATCCACCACTCGCTCGAACACTTCACCGGGATCCTGTTCGGTGATTCCGACGCGTTCGAGATAGCCGCTGTAACGCAGTTTCCGAATCAAGTCCATCAGCGTCAGGCGGCCTTCGTGCGTCATGCCGCCATGCGCGTGTGAACGGCTGACGAGATACTGAATCAGAATTGCTTCGCTGTAGAGGTGCGGCGCCAGGAACAGACGCGCGCCGTCGCGCTCCCAACCTTCCTCCAGGCGCGACGAATGACGGACTACGCGCACGCCATCGAACATTTCGCCCCAGTTAGTCTTCGGCTCACGACGTTCGAGATATTTGCGCGTTGCTTCAACCAGCCACGCCTGATCATTCAGATCGAGATTCAAGCCCAGTGTGTCCAGCCACTCAAAGAACACCACGCGCGAATCGGATTTCTTCTCGAGCACGACAAACTGATCATCGGCCTTCGGCAATTTCCTGATTAGCTCGCGGCGCGGCGCGTCAGTCGTCTTGCCGCCTTCGATGCAGAAGGTATCGAAGCGCGCCAGCCAGCGCTTGGCCGAGCCACAGTACGGACAGTGCGGGTTCTTTTCGTCGCTGTCGAAGTAAGGCCGCAGCGCGCCGCGACTGGTTAACTCGTCGATTGTCGGCGTGTGCCGCTTGATTTCCGAAAATGCCGTGCGCGGCGCGAGGCGAAGCTGCTTGGTGAAGATGTCGAAGATGCAGGCGAGACAGACGAAGGTGTTGTACTCGGTCACAGTCCCCGGTGGAAATTGGCCCAGATCGAGTTCGCGCTGCTTCGTCGTCGCCATCGCGCGCAGATTTAATCACAGCCAATAAGGTCAGTACCACCCGCGTCAGCGGGTGGGTCCAAGGTTCCAGGCTGTGGTGAGTATTTGTCCCGCCTGCTCACGCGGGCGGTACTGACCTCAGGCTATCGCCACCAGCGCAGGTTCGCTGTCGGTATGACCCAACACCAGATCGAGTTCGGCGGCAACATCGCCTGTGCCTGCCGAAAGTTTCTTGAAGTCGAACAGGTTCGGATCGAGGAGATGCGTCGGCACTGCGTTGCCCAGCGCCGTCAGCATTGAAGCACGAATGTTCGGAATCTCTTTTTCGAGATCGGATAGCAGCCGCTCGATGCGCGCGCGCTTCAGGTTAGGCTGCGAACCGCAAAGGTCGCAGGGAATGATCGGAAAATTCGCTTCCGTCGCGAACTCGGCGATCTCGCGTTCGCGGCAATAGGCGAGCGGTCGAATAATCGTGTTACGTCCGTCGTCGGACCGCAGAATCGGCGGCATTGCTTTTAACGTGCCGACGTAAAAAAGATTCAGCAGGAAAGTCGTGATGATGTCATCCGCATGATGCCCCAGCGCGATCTTCGTGCAGCCTTCCTCGACTGCAATGTTGTAAAGAATCCCGCGCCGCAGCCGCGAACAGACAGCGCAGTAGGTTTTGCCCTCCGGCACCAAACGCTTCACCACCGCGTAGGTGTTGCGCTCGACAATGCGAAACGGCACGCCGTGCTCGCGCAAATAAGTCGGCAGAACCTCAGCGGGAAAGCCCGGCTGCTTTTGATCGAGATTGACGGCCAGCAGCTCGAATCTGACCGGCGCGCGCTTCTGCACGTCGAGCAGCAGATCCAACAGCGTGTGACTGTCTTTTCCGCCAGACAGGCAAACCATCACGCGATCGCCGTCGGCGATCATGCCAAAGTGCTCAATGGCCTGGCCCATGCGCCGCAGCAATTTTCTCTTAGTCTTGCTGTCCACGAACATCGCCTTCAGGATGCCACGCGACCCGCGCGAGTGACAAACGAAGACGCGCAGGGCTCTCGCTGCCATCAAATCCCAAGAATTCGTTGACAGAAACTCTTTGGAGTAGTAGAACCTGCGCGCATTTGACCCCAACAATCTAAAAGGAGATTACGGATGAAGAGGCATCTACCCCTGGCCGCGATTCTTGTCCTGGCGTTTGCCAGTTTCTGTTTCGCCCAGCCGCAAGCCACACCCTCGCCGTCACCGAAACCCTACGCGCCGCGTGTTACCAAGGCTCAACTTCAGAAGCAGCTTTCGGAAATGGAGACGGCCCTGTGGACCGCGTGGAAAAACAAGGACGCTAAGCCATTTGAAACGCATCTTGCCAGCGACAGCGTCATGGTCGGCGAGGAAGGCGTCGGGGCAAAGAACGACATAGTGAAGATGATGGCGTCCATGCCGTGCGACGTGAAGTCGTTTATGTTGACGGACTGGAAGCTGACGAAACTGGGCGCCAGTACCGCGCTGATAACTTACAAAGGCGCCGCGGAAGGCACTTGTGGAGGCCAAGCAATTCCGACGACATGGGCCAGCAGTCTTTGGGTGAAACGAAAAGGAACTTGGCAGGCGGTCTTCCATCAGGAAACGCCGGTTAAATAAAACTCGGTTCTTTATTCTTGCTTCCTGATTGTTCCTTCGTACGGTAGGTGGAGCCTGCCCCTACACTGCTTCGCGTGTGTTCAATCTTTCGCTCTTGCGGCGCACATCACCGAACAGAGTCACGCGTTGGTACAGAGCCGAACGCCACGGCCAGTCCGATCGTGCGATTCGATCGCTTTTTAGAAACCGAACACTGACGTCGGCGCCAAACGACTTTTGAAATCCCGGACGCCTAATTGACCATCGGTATTTTGCCCCCAGCAGAACGCGTGCAACGTTAGCAGCAATCGCCCTCTAACGGCTGTTAGCGGCCTGCGGCGTATTATGCTGAGGGGCCTCAGAGCCAAACTGCATGTGTAATTTTCGCCGACAGAAATCATCGTGACTCGGTTGTTCATACCCAGTGGGACGGTGGCTTTGAATTGATTTGTCTGGGTGTTATTTCCGATCTGGCCAAACTCATTTGACCCCCAGCAATGCATCTTCCCATCGTTGGCAAGTGAGCAGGTGTGGTTCGACGTCGGACCCGTGGCGACACTCGCTGTATTGTCGATAACGGGGAGGGTCGGCTGAAAGCAGTCCCCGCACGGCTGTTTATGCCCGAGCCCTAATTGGCCAAAGGAGTTACTACCCCAGCAGTACACACGTGATTCGGTTAGCTGGCGGTAGACACCGCAAGTATGTCGACGGCCGGCGGCTACCGAAAACGGAGCGAACTTGCCGGGAGGACGCTTGACCTCTGTCGGAGAAACAAAGTCCTGCGTTTCGTTCGCCTGTCCCGCCTGATGCAAATTGTTGAATCCCCAGCAGAACAGCTTGCGGGAGCGATCGACGATGGCGGTGGCGCAAGTGTGCTCTTCACCGGCCGAGATGGTGACTGATGAAACGGCGCCGAAAGGTCCAAAGGTCTGCTTCGGCTCTTTTTGAAAGTCGCCGATACCGGTAAAAGGACCAAGTCCGAGTTGACCGTGAGAGTTGTTTCCCCAGCACTTGATCAAAAAGTTCTGAACCGCGCAAGCATGACTTCCACCGGCGGCGACAGCCGTGACGTTGGCACTCAGGCCAATTACGGGTGTGGGCGCATTACTCAGCGTGGTTGTCCCGTTCCCCAGTTGGCCGAGATCATTTTTGCCCCAACAGAAGACCGCTCCGGAAGAGATCGCGCAGGCGAACCCGTCCCCAACCGAGATCGCGGTGACCGATGTGAAAAAGGCGACGACTCGCGGATTCGGAAACGGAACAAAGTTCCCGATTCCCAGTTGTCCAAACGAATTGTTGCCCCAACACGTAAGCCTGCTGTTGGCGTCTATATGACAAGTTGAATTGGACCCAGCAGAAATTTGCCGCGGCGCCGCAGTGACAATACCCACCGTTGACGAATGCAAGAAGGCGATGAGAATCACCTGCATCAATGTTTGTCGGGTCATGAAACAAATCTCCTGTAGTTAATGTCTGTTTCTATTCTGCGGTTGTGCGCTCCGGCCGCATGTGCGGAAACAGGATCACGTCGCGGATTGAATGCTTGTTCGCGAGCAGCATCACCAGCCGATCTATGCCGACGCCGATTCCCGCGGCGGGCGGCATGCCGTAAGCCAGCGCGCGAATGTAATCTTCGTCCATCACCATCGCTTCTTCATCGCCACGCTCGCGCTGCTGTGCCTGCTCTTTGAAGCGCTGATACTGCTCTTCCGGATCGTTCAATTCCGAAAAACCGTTCGCGGATTCGAGAGCGCCCACGAAATATTCGAAGCGTTCAGCGACGGATGGATCGGAGGGCGAAGCTTTCGAGAGTGGCGAGATTGGCTTGGGAAAATCGGTGATGAAAGTGGGCTGGATCAGATTGGGCTCGGCCAGCTCTTCAAAGAGTTCCACGATTCGTTCTGCGCGTTCATTTCGATCGACCTGCTGTTTTCCAAACTTCGCAATCGCGTCTCTCATCGACATCCGCTGAAACGGCTGCGAGAAATCGATTTCGTAATCGCCGTAACGCACGTGCGTGTGGCCCAGCACGGTGTACACAACTGAACGCATCATCTCTTCGTGCAGATCCATCATTTGATTCACGTCGGCGTAAGCCCAGTAAAACTCGAGCATCGTGAATTCGGGATTGTGCTTAGTTGAGATGCCTTCGTTGCGGAAGTTCCGGTTCAGCTCGTAAACCTTTTCAAAGCCACCGACGACCAGACGCTTCAGATAAAGTTCCGGCGCGATGCGCGCGTACAGTTTAATGTCGAGCGCCTTGTGATGCGTCTCGAAAGGCTTGGCCAGCGCGCCGGTCGCTTTCGGCGTGAGCATCGGTGTCTCGACTTCGACGTAGCCGTGTTCGTCGAGAAACCGTCGAATCTCGCGAATGACCTTTGAACGCAGTTCGAAAGTCTGACGAGGATTCAGTTCTTTCTTTTCCGGCTCCTGACTCCCGGCCCCCGGCTCCAATTTCAAGCTGCCGGCAATCAAATCCGCGTAACGTTGTCGCTGCCGGATCTCAGGATCGTTTATGCCGTGCATCTTGTCAGGCATCGGCAACAAAGCCTTCGCAAGGAATTGCAGCTTCTCAACATGCACCGAAAGCTCGCCGGTTTTCGTGATGAACAAGTAGCCTTCGACGCCAAT